>NZ_ATYV01000003.1 GCF_000427865.1 Corynebacterium sputi DSM 45148
TTCTACCCAACTGCCCCAGCTCTTGGACCCCTGTTGGTAGGCCGGTGCGGATCCGACACAGCACCTTGTACATCCAACGTTTCCCGATCTTCTTGTTCGGATGCCCGTACGCGGCGATGATGTCCTGATAGATGTGGTGAGTCACGTCCACCGCGGCGTGGTCTTCTACCGCCAACACAGTGTTCAGCTTGGTGAGTTGTTTCTCGGTCAGCAGTTCCATCCGGGTCAGCATGATCCGCCGGATCCCGTACAACGGATCCCCGGACCTGCCGCGATGCCCACACGTGGCCTGCTGGATCCGCTGCCGGGTCTTGGTCAGTTTGTCCGCTGCCAGATGCACGACCCGGCAATAGCCCTCACCTTTAAATCACGTCGGGAACACCGCCAACTAGGCAGCCGCTTCCTTCCTGCGCAGTGAAGGCCTCAGCCTGAAAGTGCAGACGACCTCTGGCAACGACGCCACCCCATGTCGAAGTTAGTTCAGCAACAGCTGTATAGTTCAGCACATGCTGACTATTGCTTCTCGTCTAGACGTGATGAACCGGTTGGGTCGGGCCATGGCGGATCCGACTCGTTCCCGCATTCTCCTGGCGCTGCTGGAGGGGCCGGCCTACCCGGCCGCTCTCGCCCAGGATCTGGAACTGACGCGCTCGAACGTGTCGAACCATCTCGCCTGCCTGAGGGACTGCGGAATTGTTGTCACCGAACCGCAGGGGCGACAGACCCGCTACGAGATCGTTGATGCTCATCTGGCGCAGGCGTTGAACGCGTTGCTGGATATCACCCTGGCCGTCGATGACAACGCCGAATGCATCGACGCCGGATGCGCCGTACCTGGGTGTGTCACTGGACAGGAGAGTGCGTAGTGGTAACCGGTCTACTGTCGGCGATTGGTCTGTTTATCGCCACCAATATCGACGACATCATCGTGCTCTCGCTGTTTTTTGCCCGCGGGGCGGGGCAAAAAGGGACCACGCTTCGGATTCTGGCTGGTCAGTACCTCGGCTTCATGGGCATCCTCGCGGCCGCAGTCCTGGTCACGCTGGGGGCAGGAGCATTCCTACCTGCTGAGGCGATCCCGTACTTCGGACTAATTCCCCTGGCCCTGGGACTATGGGCGGCCTGGCAGGCCTGGCGAAGCGATGATGACGACGATGATAATGCGGAGATCGCCGGGAAAAAGGTGGGTGTGCTGACCGTCGCCGGTGTGACGTTTGCCAACGGTGGCGACAATATCGGCGTCTACGTCCCGGTCTTCCTCAACGTGGACACTGCCGCCGTCATCATCTACTGCATCGTTTTCCTCGTCCTGGTGGCAGGCCTGGTCCTGCTGGCAAAGTTTGTGGCCACCCGCCCGCCCATCGCAGAAGTCCTTGAGCGCTGGGAGCACGTGCTGTTCCCGATCGTCCTGATCGGCCTGGGCATCTTCATCCTCGTCAGCGGCGGCGCCTTCGGCCTCTAATAAGCCCATCCCGAGCGCCCGGGTGGCCTATCCAGGTGTTGCCATCGGCGTCGACTGAACCGCCATTCGAAGCCGCGGAAAAACCGCCAAACGAAGCTGCAAGTCACAGCCTCCACGCTTCTTCTTTCGTTTCTTGCCGCTTTTCTTGGATGGAGGGGGCGACTCTACGCGGAAAATATAGCTTGCCTCTTCTTCACACCAAGTTCCATCAGGTGCTGCATGCCCACTAAAATGAGTTTCCCCAAGGTAAACCGGCTCTTCACGTTTCGGAGTGCGCAAGACTCATGACGTGCAGTCGGAGTTTGTTATCGAACTCGTACAGCTCAAGTACATCGTCAACTGTGGTGCCGACTCGGATCTTTTCCCACTGGTGCGTTTCGTAGAACCACCACAAGTATCCAGAGAAGCGGTAATAACTCATGCGGAGAAGGGCTGACCTGATGGCTGCCGTGTCGCCTTGCAAACCGCGATCCTGCAGTCTGTTTACTTGATCGTTGAGTTCGAGAGGAGGCTTAGTGAACGGCAATTTAGACAAAAGAAACCCGCCTATTTGAGGAACCATCGTCTGCGATGAGCCTAGCCTTGGCGGGTCTTGTTGATGCTGACTTTAGCGGATTGACGTGCCTGAATCCAGCTGTACGATTCGTGCACCTTCGCTCTCCGCGCGCTGGAGTTCGGTGATCAACTCTCCGGCAGGAGCATGCAGGTCTACCGCCACCACGGGGCGATTCGACTCGGAGCCGCCATGTGAGGTCCGGCCGGCAAGTTCTTCGAAATGAAGCCGGGCCTCGGTGCCGGAAATAGCTAGCGTCTCGACGGTCCCGTGCTCAACCAACTCGTCGCGGGCCAGGACCAGATGGGCCAGGAGCTCGTCTAGGGCTTCGACAACGGGGCCGGTGTTGCCCTCGCACATCGCTCGGACCAGGTCTGGAGGAGAGCCTGCCACCCGGGTGGAATCACGGTAGGAGCCCGCCGCCAAAGAAAAGGCCAGCGGTCCACCGGATTCGCCGACCAGGGATAGTGCCCGGGCCAGCACGTGCGGCACGTGGGAGACTCGTGCGACGGACCGGTCGTGGTCATAGGACCGCGCTGGGACAACCTCGGAGCCCACCGACAATGCGAGTTCGACGACCTGCCGGAATACCGTCAACCAGTGCTCGGATGGCTCTGTACCGTCGCGCAGCGCCGCCTCCGCGGTGTCGTAGGTGACCACCCATGCCGCGCCCGTAAACAGCCCAGTGAGGGTGGCGGACCACCCGGCGTCGGCTAGGCCGGCCATCGGGTGCGAGCCGACGAAACTGTCCTGCAGGCCACGTGCGTTCACCTCCTCTTGCACGGCGGTCTTCACGCTGACTACGTCGGTGATGCCGCAGTCTGGGGCGTGCTCGGCGATGGCATCGAGGATGTCGCCGACGGTGAACAGTGGAGTGGCGATGACGATGAGTGCCTGGGACTCATTGGCCCGACGCAGCGTCGTGGGCAGATCGCCACTGACATCGAAGCCCTCTGCTTGGGCAGCATCGACGGTCACGGCGGACCTATTCCAGCCGAAAACCGGGGCCCCGTCGGCGGCCAGATCACGCATAAGTGATCCCCCGATGAGGCCCATCCCCAGGATGCAGACGTTGGTGGGTTCCATCTGTCAATCATCACATAATCCGACTAGCGTTGGTGGCTATGAGCACCAATGATCAGGGGCGGGATTCCGCCGACGGCGACCTTTCCTACGCAGTGGCCGTCGTCCGCACTGATGAGGGCTGGAAGGTGTCCGAACTGGACGATTCCGCCCTCGATTCCGTGGGGGAGGCCGTCACTGCAATGCGCGGCCTGCGGGCAGAGAGCGCCTCGTTCGGTCTGCTGAACATCGATGATGACTACTTCATTATCGTCCGACCCGTTCCCGGGTCGGTGAAGGTATTGCTTTCCGACGCCACCGCCGCCGTCACCGACGATATCGCCGCAGATGTCTTCGATGAGCTGGATATTGATGTCCCGGATATCGCCGATGAGGACTTGGACGACACTGCCGGATGGCCTGAGGGGGATCTGGCGATTCTCGCTGACGTCGGATTGTCCGAGGAGGTCCTGGCCGTTGTCTGTGAAGATGCAGACCTGTGGGCCTCCGAGCAGCTGCAGTCGATCGCCGAGGCACTGGGGTTTGAGGACGAGCTTTCCGACGCTGTCGATGGCGACGGTGACGACGACGATTACGAAGACTGACGGATGGCCCTGCCGCGTCCCTCTCGGGAGCTTCGTGACGAAGATCTGATGCGCCAGGCCATTGCCGTCGCTGCAGGGACCCCAGACGGGGATGTTCCGGTCGGTGCACTGGTGGTCGGTCCTGATGGTGGGGTGTTGGGGAGTGGCGTTAATCGTCGGGAAGCGGATTCTGATCCACTGGCACACGCAGAGGTCATTGCGATACGTGAAGCTGCGGCGGCACACGGGGATGGGTGGCGGCTGGAGGATTGCACGCTGGTCGTGACCCTGGAGCCGTGCGTGATGTGCGCAGGGACCGCCGTGATGGCTCGGGTCGGCCGCATTGTGTTCGGAGCGTGGTCGCCGAAGACCGGGGCGTGCGGGTCGATCGCTGACGTGGTTCGTGAGCCTGCACATCCTTGGACGCCTCAGGTCACCGGCGGGGTGCTGGCGGAGGAGTGCGCAAACCTGCTGCCGAGCTTTTTCCGCGCGAAGCGACAGGAGTCCGGGACCGTCTGATTTCATGGGGTCATTTTCGCCGTGACCTGGCAATTTGGCCGTCTTCGGGGGCATCGGTAATGTTTCTTGACGGTGGCGTGTCCGAGCGGCCGAAGGTGCTCGCCTCGAAAGCGAGTGTTGGGTAATCCCCAACCGAGGGTTCAAATCCCTCCGCCACCGCCATTGATCCCCCTTCCTGATATCTCGGGAAGGGGGATTCTTCATGTCCGAACCTGGGGTGGGGTGGCCGGCGTATTTATCCGCAATTATTGAATATTGGTCGACTCTGGCTGGAATTGGCGACCCTCGCGCGGAATGCTGCAATAACTCGTTGGACTATTTAAAAATGTCTCAGACGCTCCCATGACGGTTATCGCTGGGGACGGTGGATTGCTGGAACAACCAGTGCAGCCGCAGAGTCCACTTCGGCTCGCACCGGGAGAGCGCGCAGAGACCCTAGTGGAACTTCGTCCCGGCCAGACGGTACGTCTGCGTTCTGAGGAAGTGGATCTGGGAGGAGTTGCCGTACCTGGAGTTATGGGTGGCGGTGATTCGTTTGACGTCCTGGAATTACGTGGGGCTGAGGTGCTGACGCCATCCCCAGAAGCGACGTGGCCGAGATCGGTTCATGCGGAAGAGGATGAACTACACGAATCAGAGGTGTCCCGGACCCGGTCATTCATGCTTGCCGGCAGGGAGATCAACGGCGAACGCATGGACATGCAGCGTATCGACGAGGTTGTGCACGTCGGTGACACTGAGATCTGGGAAATTCGGAGCCAGGAGCCGGTGCCGCATAGTTTCCATATCCATGACGTGCAGTTTCTAGTCCTGAGCATCGACGAGGAAGCGCCACTGCCGGAAATGGCAGGCCGGAAAGACACGGTCTACTTGGAACCGAACCGCGATTATCGGCTGCTGATGCGTTTTGAGGACTTCGCTGACCCTCACCACGCTTATATGTACCACTGCCACATGCTGCTGCATGAGGACGAAGGGATGATGGGCCAGTTCGTGGTCATCGATCCTGGCGACGAGGTGCCCGAACGGTTACCGCCGGTTGGTGGGCCCCACGGGCGTGGGCATCACTGACGGTCGCTGGAGGTGTGGGCGTCGCCGGGATCGAGCATTGCCCAGATCGCGGCGATAACTGCCATCGCAGTGACCATGCCGACCACGCCGGCCCAGCCGAATGCGACGAATGCGAATCCCCCGAGATAGCCGAAAACGCTGGAGCCTGCGTAGTACCAGAAGTTATAGAGGGACGTGGACTGCGAGCGGTTCTCCTCAGCGCGAGCTCCCGCCCATCCTGAGGCGACCGAATGCGCCCCGAAGAATCCGCCGGTGAGGATGACCAGACCGAGAATGATGAAGGGCAAGGAATAGGCCAGCGTCATGAGGACGCCCGCGATCATCACTGCGATGGACACCAACAGCACTGGCTTCCGCCCGAACCGCATGACTTGTCCGCCCGCGATGCGAGAGGTGACGGTGCCGGCAAGGTAAGCCAGGAACAGCAGGCTCGCCAGGCCAACCGGAAGCAGGAATGGCGGTGTCTCTAGGCGGAAGGTGAGGTAGTTGTACATCGTCACAAAACCGCCCATGAGCAGGAATGCCTGCCCGTAGATCATGAGCATCCGGGGATTCTTCATGTGCGCAGCGGTCGCCCGGAACACTGAGCTCGGTGAGACCCGCTTTACGACGAACCCCTGTGGTTCCGGCGTCACTACAAAAAAGACCACTGCTGCCACAGCCGCCAGGACGGCCACGGCAAAGGTGCCGATGCGCCAGTCGAAGGCGTCGGCGATGGGGGCGGCGACGATGCGTCCGAGAAGCCCGCCGATCGTCGTGCCGGAGACGTACGTGCCGGCAGCAATGGCGGCTGCCTTCTTTGAGACCTCTTCACTGAGGTAGGCCACTGCAACTCCAGGAATGCCGCCGAGGGCAATTCCCTCTAGGACACGCAGTGCTATGAATGCTTCGAACCACGGCACCCACGGCACGAGGAGTCCAATCCCGACGGCCAGCACCAAAGCGATCCGCATCGACCTAATTCGCCCGATGCGATCGGCGACTAGTGACCAGGGCAAGACCGACAGGGCCAAGCCAGCGGTTGCCGCGGAGATCGCGAGACTCGCACTGGAGGCATCGACATTCATGTCCGCAGCGACCAGCGGAAGCACGCCCTGCGGCGAATAGAGTTGGGCGAACGTCGCAATACCCGCTCCGAGCAGCGCAATCAGGATCCTGCGGTACTCCGAAGAGCCCTTCTCCCAACCGGGCCAGGATGCACCGGACCCGGTGGTGCCCACAGTGTTCGCGTTGCTCATGAGGATTAACTGTAAAAGCCTGGCTGTCCTGACGTAAATACGTTCTGCGGGAGGATGTAATGCAAAAAGTGCATAACAGGGAATAATTGAACCCGTGCAACTGGATGACTTGAAGAACTTCCTGGAACTGTCCCGCGTACCGAACATGACCCACGCATCCGATCACCTGGGTATCTCTCAGCCGGCACTGTCCCGGTCCTTGGCACGCTTAGAGAAGGATCTCGGACACCTGCTGTTCGACCGCAATGGACGACGGCTGAGCCTCAACGCACGAGGTGAGGTCCTCGTTCCCCATGCAGCAAGGATCGTCTCTGAACTTCAGGACGCGAAGGCTCGGCTCGCGGCACTGCAAGATCCGGAGGAAGAGGTGGTCTCGCTGTCCTACGTGACGTCATTTGGTTCATGGCTCGTGCCATCGCTCATCGAGGATTACCGCTCGATCGCGCCGAGTGTGCGCTTCATCCTCGACGGCGGACCGGCGGACCATGTCCTGGAATCAGTGCGTGATGGCGGTCCCGACATCGGGTTCCTCAGTCCCCGGCCCGAGACTGGCGATGTCATCTGGACCGAACTTGTCCGTCAACCGCTTGCCCTCACTGTTCCACCTGGGCATCCGTTGGCCGGGCGGTCACAGGTGACTGCCGAGGACCTTCATGGTCTCGGGTTCGTCATGTTCCGACCCGAATACGGACTCCGCCAGATCGCCGATCGACTCTTCCGGGATCTCGGCGTTAGCCCTCACATCGCGATGGAGGTTACCGAGATGTCCACGTTGCGGGCGCTGGTCGCCACCGGCGCTGGCGCGGCCATCATGCCCGTCGAGACTCCACCGTCAACGTCTGTCGCTCAGATCCCGCTCGCGGCACCGGTTACCCGGACGGCAGGGATGATTGTTTCTGCAAACAGAGGGATGCCACCGGCGGTAGCCCGTTTTGCGCGATTCGTCGGAGAGTGGGGAAGTGGGAGGTGAGGTGGGCGTCGGGAAGCGCATTGGGTCTAATTGTTCTAACTTCACCTCGAGTTCCGTACGATGTTGACTGTTGTAATGGAAAGGGTGGCGGGCATGGCGAAGGTTCTGTTCAGACTGGGTAGATGGTCGTACCTGCATAAAAAGACCGTGATCGTGGCGTGGGTGCTGCTACTCGCGATCATCGGCGGGTTGGCCGGAGCATTCCAGAAGGGATTCACCGACCAGTTCGTCATCGAAGATGCCCCCTCCACCGAGGCCTCCGACCTCATGCTGGAGAACTTCGACGGGGCAGTCGACCCGATGACGGACATGACCGTCAACCTTGTATTCGCCGCACCAGAGGGACGAACCCTCGAAGAGCCCGAATACACCGAGGCCGTGGAAGACGTGGTCTCCTACGTGCGGGACAACGTCGACGGAATGGGCAACGACGAACAGTTGCAGAACCCCGTCACGTTCGCCCCCATCATGCGCGACGCGATCATCGAAGCCGGCACCTCCTCCGGAATGTCACCGGAAGTCGCTGAACAGGACGCACACGCCCTGCGAGTGTTGTCCGACGACGGCCGATACGGCACCGCGATGTTCTCATTCGACGCGGTCGTCCAGACCGAAATTGCTCCCGATGACCGGCAAGCGGTCTTCGACGCGATGGACATTGGACGCGAAGCCGGCCTTGAAGTTGAGGCCAACGGCCCGGGTTTCATGGACCCAGTAGAGATCGGCGCCCTCTCTGAGATCATCGGAATCTTCGTAGCTTTCGTGGTCCTGGTGATCACGTTCGGCTCGCTGGTGTCTGCTGGGCTGCCGCTGCTGTCTGCGCTGCTTGGCGTGGGAATTGGTGCCCTCGGCATCGTGTTCATGACGGCGTTTTCTGAGCTCAACTCCGTCACCCCGATTCTGGCTGTGATGATCGGCCTGGCTGTCGGTATCGACTACGCGCTGTTCATCATGGCCCGCTATCGAGCGGACCTGCGCGATGGTATCGACAAACCAGATGCGGCGGGACTGGCTGTGGCCACCGCCGGCTCTGCGGTGGTGTTTGCTGGGCTAACCGTGCTCATCGCCTTGGCAGCTCTGGTGCTTGCCGGAATTCCGTTCCTGTCGATGATGGGTATTTCCGCAGCTATCACCGTCGGTATGGCAGTGGTGATTTCCCTGACGCTGGTGCCGGCACTGTTCGGTGTGTTCGGGGACCGGCTGTTCAAGGGAGCCGTTCCCGGTGTCGCCGGCAACCCGATCAAGGGCCGCCCGCGCCCGCTTCGCAACGGCAAGACCATGGGCCGCAGGTGGGTCGAGCTGGTGCACAAGGCCCCGGGTACCTGCCTGGTCGTGGTTATTCTCGCCCTCGGTGCGCTGTCGCTGCCGATCACCGGAATGAAACTGGCGATCCCCTCTGATGCCACCGCCGAGTACGACTCCACCCAACGCCAGGCGACTGAGCTGATCGCAGAAGGCTTCGGTGAAGGCCGCAACGCGCCGATGATCGTGGTTGCCGTTGCAGATGACGTCAACCCTGACGCTCCCGCCCTGGCACCGCTTGCCGACGCAATCCAAGCCATGGACCCGGACCTCTCACGAGAAGAAGCCGCTCGTACCGCGTCCTTTAGCTACCTGCTGGACCAGGTCAAGAACAACGTCGATGTCGAGCACATCCAGATCATCGGACTGAACGAGGCCGGCACCGCCGCGCAGATGATCCTCACGCCGAAGGCAGGTGCTTTGGACGGGTCGACGACGCAGCTCATCGATGCCGTGCGCACCCAGCAGTCTCAGATTGAGGCATCCACCGGCCTGGTGACCGGCGTGACCGGACTGGTCCCGATCGAACTGGACGTCACCGATCAGCTCTCTGAAGCGATGCCGATCTACCTGACCGTCGTCGTCGGCTTGGCGATCGTCCTGCTCCTTCTGGTGTTCCGCTCTCTGGTGGTCCCGCTGACTGCCGGCATCGGATTCCTCCTGTCCGTCGGCGCTGCCTTCGGCCTGACGATCCTGTTCTGGCAGGAGGGACTGTGGGGCATCGTGCCGACCCCAGGACCGCTGATCTCGTTCATGCCGATCTTCCTCATCGGTGTCACGTTCGGTCTGGCCATGGATTACCAAGTGTTCCTGGTCTCTCGAATGCGCGAGTACTACACACATTCCAAGGGCAAGGCCAAGCCAGGATCGAAGTACACAGCAGTCGACGAATCGATCATCGAGGGCTTCTCCCTGGGTGCCCGCGTCGTCACCGCTGCGGCGATCATCATGATCACCGTCTTCGTGGCATTCATCGGCCAGCCGCTGCCATTCATCAAGATTTTCGGCTTCGCCCTCGGCGCAGCGATTCTCTTCGACGCCTTCTTCATCCGCATGACCTTCATCCCCGCAGCGATGTTCCTGCTGGGCAGGTCCGTGTGGTGGCTGCCGAAGTGGCTGGACAAGATCCTGCCGAAGGTAGATGTCGAAGGAGAGGGCATCGAGGAGCACCGCCAGGAGCTTCTGGCGAAGGTCAACGCCGGTTCGGTCTCCGACGCCGACGCTGGCACAATTGACGGGCCGACAACTGAAAACTCCGGAAGGCACCGTAAATGACAGGAAACTCCACCTCCCGCTTCGAACCGACCGCGGATCTCGAAGGGGGAGCCGGACGTGCAGGTGTCCTCCAGACCCCGCATGGCGAGATCCAGACCCCCGCGTTCATCCCAGTCGCGACTAAGGCGACCGTGAAAACGCTGACGCCAGAGCAGATTCGGGGCACCGGGGCACAGGCCATCCTGTCCAACGCGTACCACCTGTACTTGCAGCCGGGCCAAGACATCGTCGAGGGCGATGGCGGCCTGACCAAGTTCGAGAACTGGCACGGCCCGACCTTCACCGACTCCGGTGGATTCCAGGTGATGAGCCTCGGCGTTGGTTTCCGCAAGACCCTCGCGATGGACGTGAAGGGCCTGCAGAACGACGATGTCGTCGCACCGGGCAAGCAGCGCAACGCATTCGTCGACGAAGACGGCGTGACCTTCCGCTCTCACATCGACGGCTCGTCTCACCGCTTCACCCCTGAAGTATCCATGGGCATTCAGCACCAGCTCGGCGCAGACATCATCTTCGCCTTTGACGAGCTGACTACGCTGATGAACACCCGCATCTACCAGGAGGGATCGGTCGACCGCACCCACCGTTGGGCCCGCCGCTGCCTGGAGGAACACAACCGCTTGTCGACCGAGCGCAACCAGTCCGGCCTGCATGCGCCTTATGGTTCCGGTTCGATGCCTGTCGACGGAATCCGGCCTGAACAGCAGCTCTTCGGGGTTGTGCAGGGTGCGCAGTATGAAGATTTGCGTCGTAAAGCGACGCGGGGCCTCGTTTCGCTTTCCGACGAATTCGAAGCCAACGGCCACCGCGGCTTTGCTGGGTACGGCATCGGTGGCGCCCTGGAGAAAGAGAACCTGGGCACGATTGTCGGGTGGTGCACAGACGAGCTTCCCGACGACCGCCCCCGGCACCTCCTCGGCATTTCCGAGCCTGACGACGTCTTCGCCGCAGTCGCCGCCGGCGCCGACACCTTTGATTGTGTTTCCCCGACGAGGCTGGCCCGTCGCGGTGGCGTCTACACCCGCGATGGCCGCATGACGCTGACGAATGCTCGCTTCAAGCGCGACTTCCGTCCGATCGACGAGGAAACTGCCTCGTACACCTCGCTCAATTACTCCCGTGCGTACATTCACCATCTGCTGAAGGCGAAGGAATACTTGGCAGGAACGCTTTGTACGATTCACAACCTGCACTTCATGATCACGCTAGTCGATGACATCCGTCAGTCGATCCACGATGGTCGGTTCGCCGAGTTCCGTGACGACTTCATGACGCGCTACTACGCAGGTCCGAATGGAAAGAACCTTACTTAGAGAATTTTTTCGGTGCTCATTAACTGTGTGGCACCGTAAAAGTGGGAGTAATGGTGACACTGAGCCGAATAGCGGCATCGAATTTCAGATTACCCGTAGGTAACCTAAGGGCGCCGCCAAATCTCAACATTCTCTAGAAATTTGGAAGGACCCGATTCATGCGGAATCGAAGCAAAATTCTCCCTGTCGTATTCGCGCTACCATTTGTTGTCGCCGCCTGTGGCGATGATGCATCGCCCTCGGAAGAAACCACGGAAACCGTCACCTCAACTGCTACTTCTGTCGAGCATGAGGAAGAAGGGGCTACTCACTCGGATATTGAGCAGCCCCATCACAATGAGGGGGTGATTCGCGATGATGATCCCGGTGGACAACCGTGTACTGACCAAAATGGAGCACCCGGACATTACATAGCGACCGATGAAGGTAGCTTTGTCTGTGAGATCACCGGAGATGCATCGCGGCAATAACCGGTGACTATCGAGTGGCGTTAGCGGCCGCCGTTGGCAGCATATTCGGCAGCCCAGTATCCCTCGCGCTTTTTCACCCAAGCGATGACTCGGTAGGTCACCGGAAGAAGGGCGACTTCCACGCCGACCTTCCAAATGAAACCGACAATCACGAAGTTGATGAAGTCAGCCCAGGTGGAGATTCCAATTGCGGTGGCTGCAATTGAGCAGAAGATCAGTGTGTCTGCGAATTCGCCGACCACAGTGGATCCGAGAAGGCGTGCCCACAGGGATTTTTCACCGGTACGGCGCTTGATGGCGACGAGGACCCATGCGTTGAGCAATTGTCCCACCAGGTACGCAGTGAGTCCGGCTAGTACTAGTTGTGGCACTGTCCCGAGGACCGTGCTGAATGCTTCCTGGTTCTCGTAGAAGCCTGCCGGCGGCAGTTGAATGCCAATCCAGAAACAGATCATGGCGGCTGCGAGGATCATGAATCCGATGAACACGGCGCGTCGCGTAGCGCGGAAGCCGTAGCACTCGGAAAGAATATCGCCGATGACGTAACTCAGCGGGAAGAGGAAGAAGGCACCGTCGGTGACGAGGCCAAATATCTCGACGCCCTTTGTGGCGTTGATGTTCGAGACGATCAGCAGTGCGACGAAGATCGCCAGCAGCGCGGGGTAGAAAGACTTCTGGATCCGGATGTGGCGGGTCCCATTGTCGACGGGCGAGGTGTCGGATGAGGCGTCGTCAAGCGGGTTGTTCTGGGAAGTCGTGGACGTGGGCAGGGTGTCGGCCTGCGCAGCGTCCGGCCCAGGCTCAGGCAGGGGATGCCCCGGGGAATTAGTGGTCATGAGCGGGAATGATACCGACCACGCACGCCCCGGTGAACTCAGTGAGTTCGGTTGATGGGTTATCCCACGCGGAGCCTGGAGTACGGGTTGGAGACCTGGCGGGCCAGTTCGGACTGTGCCTTGTAGAGGACTCCGACTACTTCGTCCACGTCCTTCGGGTGCAGCCCATCAAAGATGGTGTACGCGTCACCCCAGGTGTAGTCGGTGGGGACCTGCGCGGCGCCGACGGTGTCTAGCGATTCGCGGAGAACCTCGATCGCACCGGAAATGGCGCGCGGCCCTGGGGTAGTGCCGAGGACTAGGACGGGCTTGCCGCTCAGCACGCCGGTGCTCATGGGGCGGGAGCACCAGTCGATGGCGTTGGTGATGACGGCCGGGGCGGTGTGGTTGTGCTCGGGGGTCACGATGACCACGCCGTCGGACTTTTTCACGGCAGATCTCAGATCGGATGCCGCGCGTGGCTCCTTGCCGGGCACGTCGAGGTCTTCGTCGTAGAACGGCACGTCGCGGAGTTGTTCGAAGATTTCGGCGGAGGCATCTTCCGGGAGAGTGTCGATAAACGCCTCGGCGAGCTGGCGGTTGGTCGAGTTGTGGCGGAGGGAACCGATGAGGACGATGTAGTGTTTCATGGCTCCAATTTACCGCCAGAAACACTGTTAATCCGATTCGCGACCATGAGTTTGCATGGTAGTAACATTCGGCTCCATGAGCGTCGGACGATATGCACCGAGCCCCACGGGCCACCTTCACCTGGGAAATCTTCGCACCGCGGTGATCGCGTGGGCGCGAGCGAGGTCCACTGATGGTGGGTTTATCGTGCGCATCGAGGACATTGATCGGCAGCGGTCGAAGCGGGAGTTTGAGGCTCAGCAATTGGCCGATTTGGCGGCGGTTGGCGTGGAGTGGGATGGAACTCCGGTGCGTCAATCTGAGCGCGATGGAGTATATTTCGGCGCATTGGAGAAGCTCCCGACGTTCGAATGTTTCTGCAGCCGCCGCGAGATCCAAGATGCCGCTTCGGCACCTCATGGGTCCGATCTTGCCCCTGGCGCTTACCCGGGTACGTGCAGGCATCTTTCTGCTGAGGTTCGTGAGTCCAAGCGCGCCGAGCGCGCTGCCAAGGGGATGGCGCCGGCGCTTCGGCTTGCCGCTGAAGAAAAGCATTGGCTTTCCGACGACCTCATCCACGGCCCCACCACCGGCACTGTCGACGATTTTGTTCTCAAGAGGGCGGACGGGGATTGGGCTTACAACCTGGCTGTCGTCGCCGATGATGCGGATCAAGGCGTGACGGAGGTGGTCCGGGGAGACGATCTGCTGTTGTCGGCTCCTCGCCAGGCGTATCTGGCGCATCTGCTGGGTGAGTCTGCTCCGACGTATTTCCATGTGCCGTTGGTGGTGAACTCCGAAGGCCGTCGGTTGGCCAAGCGGGATGGGGATGTCACCCTACGGGATGTCACGGCTGAATCCGCGCGAAAATGGATTATGGCGTCGCTCGGCTTCCCGGGGCTCGAGATTGACAAGCTCCCTGAGGTCTTCACTGTGGCGTCCGTGCCGAGAGAACCAGTCGTATTCTCCTGAGCTAGATTCACCCGCTGTCCTGCGCTTTTATCGGCGGGTTTGTGGGATGTTCCCTTTACGATTGTTCCCATGGTTCACAGCAATCGGTGTGGTGACGGTGCTCGGCGATGAAGGTTCGGACAGCACTCACGATCCTGATTGCCATCATGGCGGTCTGCATTCTGGTGGTCGGCGCGACCGCTGTGTGGGTTGGTCAGCAAGGCCCCTCTGATGTGCTTGCCGCCGATGACTTTGTCGAAGAGCCTGCGGATCCCGCAGCCTCTCTGAACGATGAGCTTTCCGACGCCGACCTGGCCCGTATCGCCGGTCTCCAACAGAACGCCGAATTACTTCCCGCAGGTAAAGAAGAGATCCAGATGGTCACCGATGATGGGTCGCGGCTGCGTTGGTTCAGTAGGACGCCGTCGGTTGTGGCGGACGGACGGATCTGGCCGGTCGAGGGGCCACCGGATGGGGACAACGCCAACAACGTCTATTTCGGCGGACCGTTGGAAGGCCGCGGTTCCTGGGGTGATGCTGGACTCTTGGATGAGGATCCCTACGTCCTGGACAAAGGTGAGGGAGTCTCCTGGGGAGAATCCGCTCCCTATGAGTTTCTCTATTTCGACGAATTTCCATTCACCAGGCAGCAGCACGGGCTGTCGACGAATACGCTCCTAGATCTCGGGATGAGCCGTGAGGATGCCGGACGGCACAACGGCTATCTCTTCCATGACGGGACGACGATCTTTCATGTCACTGGACAGGGAACCCCAGAAACAACGGTGACGGCGCTGTCACCCGTCAGTGGATTCCGGGAGTTCCGGTTTTGAATGAGGGCGAATTTCACCCGCATCTTCGCCGCTTTCACCCGTTTTTGTGCAGTTCAACGATGTTTTTGATTGTTTTACTCACCTAATATTTAGCTTTCAAAGCCGTCGAATTCTGGTCGGTGAAGGTGAGTCGGCTGCCGCGACAACGGTCGGCCCAGACGAGGGAGAATGGGATGACCAAGAGACCGTGGTTGATGGCGTTGATTGCCGTGGAAGTCGTAGCGATTCTGGTGATTGCCGCCGTTGTGTGGTTCATCGGGGATCGCAAGATTGAGCCGGTGGCAGTGAACGAGACCTGCACGATGCAAGATTCCGGCATCGACTGGCTGAATAACGGCAATTCCGCGGAGATGATTTCTGGCGGTGCGGCCGAAGGCGAGTCTGTCACCTACAACTTCAGCAATGTCGTCGTTGATTTGCAGTGCCCGGGACTGGGGTACGCGATCGCGCATGATGCGGTGCCGGTGTCGGATGGTGGGGACGTCGGGACGGCAGAGCCAGGCTCGGTGCTGGCGCTTTTCATCGACGGTATCCCCATCGAGCAGCAGTACGACGTGATGCGCATCGGTGGTGTGGAGAGGGTCTCTAGTGAGGAGATTCGGGTCCGGTACGAGATGGGGGATGGGTCGGACAGCACGGTCGTTACCTACTCGCTTGCCGATCTTAAGGCTGGCGCCCAGGAACTCGATGAGCCAGAGGCGGCCAACGTCGCAGGTGACGGCTACGCAGTCAATGCGGCGAGCCCGCGAGGCTACTACGGAACCGGTGTCCGTGACGTGCGGATCCGGGTGGTTGGCTCAAACGTCCAGCGCTACTACATGTGTGGTCTGCGAGTCCCACGTCCGACGAAGGTCTACAACCGGAACGTCTACAACGCCCACCGAACGACCATCAATGCTGCGCCTGGCACTACCGGTCAGCGCAACAGCACCCAGCAGAGCGCTCGCGAAGAAGAGACGACCTCGAAGGACAAGGACCGGGACAAGGACAAGAAGTGCTCGGCTTCAGGTTCGGTGCCTAGCTGGTTGGCCAGCGGCAAGACCCGGGACCTGAACCCGCCGAAGGGAGCCAATGACTCGGAGACGAGCAGCATCTCCTCTAGCGCGTCGTCGTCGACCTCGTCCTCCACCTCATCGTCGACGTCCACCTCAACGACATCGACGACCACGACCCGAGCACCGACGACATCAACCACAACCACGCCGCCCGCGGTGACGACCACAGAACCGATCGAGACTCAGCCTCCGGCTCAACCCCAGACGAATGAGGCTCCGGCTGCGGTGGACGTAGAGGTCGCTCCGCTGGCGTCCTCGAGCAAGGCGGCGACCTGGAAGGTCAAGTTCGGCAAGGTCAGCACCAACCTGGAATGCCCTGGCCTGTCCTGGGCAATTGCTGACGACTCTGAAGCAGTTCCGTCCGGCACCACCAGTTACACCGGTGACCGGAAGGGCTCAGTAATCGTGTTCATGATCGACGGCGAGCTCGTGTCGCGTCAGAACCAGCTGGCGAAGATCTCCGGAGTCCAGCGAGTCGACGCTGACACTGTGAAGGTCCAGTACTCCTCGGGAACCGTCACCTACTCAGTGAAGGGTGGAAAGCTCTCCACCAGCGGCAACCCCGGCAGTGCCGTGATCGCTGACCTGAAGTAATCCGACATCCTCCCCCATATCCCGGATCTCGGGATGTGGGGGTGTGGTGTGTGGAGGTGGACGTCGGGAAGCATTTCGGGCGCTTTTGCGATGCCCCTTTACAACAGTGTTTTTCCCGATAGTATCGACTCGATAATCATATTCTCAGATGATGATCAGGGGTGTGGGTATGTCTGGTTCAGGTGCAGTGTCGGTGAAGCGGAGCGTCGCGGCGGTTCTGACTGTGGCTGCCATGGGTCTAGCTACCGCGTGCGCCGACGATGGGCGTTCCGGGGAGTCCGTCGAAGACAGCGGTGACTCGGAAGAAAACACTGGCGACACGGAGGCGCGTGACACCCCGGTTTCTGGATGGGAGCCTGGGCCATCCACCGAGCCGGTGGGGGGACTCTCTGATGGCGACCTGCTGGAGATAGTGCAAAAGGCCGATGCCGGCGCGGATCTTGAGATTCCGGACGGTGTTGACTGGGTGTCCCTCGTGGTCGATATCGGCGCCGGCGTCGAGGCGCGGTGGCGCGTTCCTGGTGGCATGGTCACCGCGGCGCGGCCAATCTGGGCTGTCTCGGATGACGAGGATGATGTCGACGAGGTCAACACCGTCTATTTCGCGGGCGATAACCGCGGAACCGGCAATGACTCAGATGCCGGACAGGGATGGGTGCAGCCATCAGTTCAATTGCAGCCGGGCCAATCGGTCGACCTTGGCGTGGATGATGAGTCAGACTCGGATCCTTTGGGCGTGCTCTACTTCGACGGCATGAATCTGGTTCATTGGGGCGAGGAAGGCAGCCCAGAGGGGCAAGTCTCGGTGCTGAACCCGGAGGAGGGGTTCCGCGAGGTGCAGCTGGATCAGTGATGGCCGGACTGGGGTGGAACTTTGGCCTCAGAAGTCACACGGGATGCACTGAATCACACCCGACTCACCTTTGTTAACCACATATTTCTCGGCCACTGACTAGCCTGGGTGCATGAAAAAGGCACAGGGACGTTTGCTCGTGGTCCACCATTCGCCGACGACGCTGCTGCAGGGAGTGCTGCAGACCGTTCTCGAGGGAGCGAACCATCCTGAGCTCGACGGTGTGACGGTGAAGGTCGTGCCCGCGTTGGCAGCGACCACCGATGACCTACTTGGTGCCGACGCAATATTGCTTGGCACCAGCGCCAACTTTGGCTATATCTCTGGCGCGCTGAAGCACTTCTTCGACACGACGTTTAATGACTGCCAGGAGGTCCGCAAAGGGCTGCCATTTAGTTACTGGATCCGTGGCGGCTATGACACCACTGGCGCAGAGAACGCCATGGAGTCGATCACCAACGGTTTCGGCTGGGACCTTTCGGCGCAGCCGGTGTGTTTCACGGGGGAGCCGGATGACGCGCTCAACGAGCAGCTCGTGGAACTCGGTGGGACGATGGCGGCTCATGCATTGGAAGGGAATATGGGGGTAACGCAGTGACCTCAGGGATGTCGGCGGAAGGCTCCGCGTTTTTCGATGATCCGGTTCGGGCGGTGGACGAACTTGTATCGCTGTACGACGCCGCCGTCAGTGACCTCCTCACCTCCTATCGCGAGGCATGCGATCGCGTGGCAGCTGGGGGAGGGATTCCCGAGCATGTGCGCCGGTGCTACCCAGAGATCCGCTACACGTTAGGGGCTCTGGGAGAAGTCGACCCGTCGCTGTCCCACGGATTCCTTGACCGCCCGGGCGAATACGGCACCACCGTCGCACGCCCCGCGCTGTACCGGCCTTACCTGGAAGAGCAGATCTGGAACATCCTCGCCAACCATGGCGGCGAGGTGGAGATTCGAGTCTCTGACTGTCCGATCCCGATTCTGTTGGTGCCTGGTTACAACGATGTCGACACCAGCGAGCTGACCCCGGTGCAGTTGGGCATGGTTGAGCAGGCGTTTGATCCGGTGGATTCAGCGCTTATCGACGATGCCGTCGCCGACGGTGAGGCTGACTTCCTCTCCCTCTCGGTGAAGCCGTTGAGCCTGTTCTCCGCACCTCGGGTGGATCTGGCGTTGGAAAGGCTGGAGCACTACACCGGATCCTCGGCGAGCTATATCCAGAAGTTCGTTCTGTTCACCAACTACCAGCTGCACACGGATGTGTTCCTGGAATACGCCCATCAGCTCGGCCGCTCCGATGACCCAGATGTGGATCCTGCTGTGGCAGCCAAGGGCGGGGAGTCGGTGCGCGACCTATTCGCTGAACCAGACCTGGGGGAGCAGCCGTATGAGTTCCTTGTCGCGCCGGGCAACAACATTTACCCAGTCGGGGTTGTCCCGACAGATCGCGAGGTCCGGGCGGATGCCTCGGCCTGTCAGATGCCCGCGTACCACCTGGTCCGGGAGGGCGGCCTTGGCGTTACGATCATCGATATCGGGGTGGGCGCTTCCAATGCGAAGACGATCACGGATTGTCTCGCGGTGATCCGTCCGCATTGCTGGATCATGGTCGGCCACTGTGCTGGACTGGACGGCCGGATGGAGATCGGCGACATGATCCTGGGCAATGGGTATGACCGCTCTGATGGGGTCCTGGACCGCATGGTTCCCCTGGCTAAGCCGATCCCTCCGATCGCTGAGGTGCAGCGAGCCCTGGAGGAGGCATTTGCGGACGTCTCAGGCCTGGAAGGAGAGGCACTGCGGCGACGCTTCCGCACTGGCACCGTCCACTCCACAGCGGACCGAAACTGGGAATGGCAGCCCCAGTCGGAGATCTACCGCGAGCTGCAAAAATCCACCGCCATTGCCGTGGAAATGGAGTCTGCAACCATCGCCACCAATGGTTATCGGTTCCGCGTGCCGTACGGGGTGTTGTTGTCGGTCTCTGACAAGCCGCTGCACAACCGTCCGAAACTGCCCGGTGATGCGCAGCGGTTCTACCAGGCCTCGAAGGTCGAGCACCTGATGACGGCCGTGCGTGCCTGTGAGGCGATGTCTGCTTCTCCGAGCGGATTGCATTCTAGGAAGTTGCGACGCCCAGTAGGTGAAGTCGCCTTCCGCTGATAGTGATGAAGCTCCCGCCCCCTCCCTTGAATGATAGGGGGAGGGGGTATATCGTCGACGGTAGAGATACCCACTAGGGGTATGCCGACGATCAAAGGAGACACCATGTCCGTCATCGCTACTTACACCGTCACCGGCATGACCTGCGGCCACTGCGAGGCATCGGTACGCGAGGAGATCGAAGAGATCGCCGGCGTCGAGTCCGTGAAGGTCAACCGCACCCGCAACTCCGCAGAGATCACCTCTGCCGCGCCGATCGACGAGAAAGCTGTCATCGATGCGGTAAAGGAAGCCGGGTACGACGCAACCCCGGCAGCGCAGTAGCGCGCCCAGCGGAAGGGGATGAGAGAGATGACAACTTCCACCGGCGCCGATCCCGCACCCGGGGCCCCGGTCTCTGCACCTGAGGGTCTGGTGGAACTGGACCTGGAGATCGGCGGCATGACCTGTGCGTCCTGCGCCAATCGGATCGAGCGGAAACTCAACAAGCTCGATGGGGTCACTGCGACGGTTAACTACGCCACGGAGAAGGCTCACGTCTCAGCACCAGAAGGTGCTGATCCGGCCACGTTCGTAGAGACCGTCGAAGCCGCCGGTTACCAGGCGTACCTGCCAGCAGACGAGCCCGCGGACGGTGATACCGGCGCATCTGGTGAGCCCGGACAGGCTAGCGACGACGGCGAAGGGTCCGGATCCGACTCAGGCATGTCCTTCCGCCAGCGGCAGGAGATGACCGCGCTGCGCAATCGCGTCATCGGCGCCGGTTGGTTGTCCGTGCCGGTCATCATCATCTCGATGTTCCCCGTGTTCCAGTTCGATTACTGGCAGTGGCTGTGTCTGTCACTCACCGCGCCGGTTGTGGTCTGGGCCGGCTGGCCCTTCCACAAGGCTGCGTGGGAGAACCTCAAGCACGGCGCCGCCACGATGGACACGCTGATCAGCATCGGAACGATCTCAGCGTTCATCTGGTCGCTCTACGCTCTGTTTCTCGGCGGCGGTGGCGAACCGGGACTCACACATCAGTTCTCGCTGACTTCCCATCACCCAGGAACCACCAACATTTATCTTGAGGTCGCCGCAGCTGTCACGTTCTTCGTGCTCGCCGGCCGGTATTTCGAAAAGCGCGCCAAATATCGCGCTGGCGATGCGATCCGTTCGCTGCTCGATATGGGTGCGAAGGACGTCGCTGTCCTGCGCGAATCCGCAGATGGCACCGCGCGCGAAGACCGCATCCCAGTCAAGGACCTGCGCGTCGGCGATCTGTTTGTGGTCCGCCCGGGCGAGAAAATTGCCACCGACGGCACCGTGACCGAAGGTAAAAGTGCCGTTGACGAGTCGATGCTCACCGGCGAATCCGTCCCGGTCGAGGTCACTGACGGAAGCCGCGTCACCGGAGCCACAGTCAACGAGTCCGGGCGCCTAGTCATTGAGGCCACCGCCATCGGCTCTGACACCCAGCTCTCTCAGATGGCCAAGATGGTCGAAGACGCCCAGTCCGGCAAGGCCGACATCCAGCGTCTGGCAGACCGGATCTCTGGTGTGTTTGTTCCGATCGTCATTCTTATTGCGATCGGAACCCTCATTGGATGGTTCCTGACCGGACATGGCGCCGCCGATGCATTTACCGCAGCCGTCGCCGTGCTCATCATCGCCTGCCCATGTGCTCTCGGCCTGGCCACACCGACCGCCTTGTTGGTCGGCACCGGCCGCGGCGCCCAGTTCGGCATCATGCTCAAGGGCCCAGAGGTCCTGGAGTCCACCCGCAAAGTCGACACCGTCGTGCTGGACAAGACCGGCACCGTCACCCGCGGTGAGATGTCGCTGGCAGAGTTCCACGTCGCTGACGGAGTCGATGAAGACGAAGCCCTCCTGCGCGCAGGCGCCGTTGAATCCGGTTCTGAGCACCCCATCGCCCGTGCCATCGCGGCCGCCGCGCAGGAACGTCTCGGCGATCTGCCGGCGCCAGTGAATTTCCGCAATGTCGCAGGTCACGGTGTGATGGCGGAGGTGGATGGTGTGGAGGTGTCCGTCGGGAAGCCGGGGGAGAGCAACCACCTGCCGCAGAGCCTCGCAGAGGCGAAGTCTGCAGCCGAACACAAGGGGCGCACCGCAGTGACGGTCGCCTGGAGCGGTGAGATCCGCGGTGTGCTTGTCGTGGCTGACGAGATCAAAGACTCCTCCGCCGAGGCCGTGCGCATGTTCCGCGAACTTGGTCTGGAGCCGGTGCTGTTGACCGGTGACAACCGCGCGGTCGCGGAGGCCGTCGCAGCCGAAGTTGGTATCAACCGCGTGATCGCGGAAGTGCTGCCGGAAGACAAAGTCGCTGAGGTCGAGCGCCTCCAGGCAGATGGGCGCTCGGTCGCCATGGTTGGCGATGGTGTCAATGATGCCGCCGCCCTGGCCCAGGCTGACCTCGGCATGGCGATGGGTACCGGTACCGACGCCGCCATTGCAGCCTCTGACATCACACTCGTGCAAGGTGATTTGAGAGCTGCGGCCGATGCAGTCCGACTCGCCCGGCGCACCCTCGCGACAATCAAGGGCAACCTATTCTGGGCCTTTGCCTACAACGTCGCCGCAATCCCGCTGGCCGCCGCCGGCCTGCTTAACCCGATGGTCGCCGGTGCCGCAATGGCACTGTCCTCCGCATTCGTGGTGACAAATAGCCTCCGTCTGCGGGGCTTCCGATCGATGGTCAAGGAGACGACTCGATGAACGACAAGAACCCCAACCCCCAGCTTCCCGACGCCCAGCTCCCCACCGACCTCACCCTCACCGCAACAAGCCCGGACTCAGGTGGCTGCTGTGGCGCACATAGCGAGGGTGCCAGTGACGGTGCAGATGCAGCGGACGCCGGAGTTGCGTGTGGTTGCTCAGAGCACGGTTACCTTTCTGACAAGAAGCGGTATCTGACCCGCTTGCGCCGGATCGAAGGTCAGGTGCGCGGCCTGCACAAGATGGTCGATGAGGAGAAGTACTGCATCGACATCCTCACTCAGGTGACCGCCGTGCAGTCCGCGCTGCGATCGCTGTCGCTGGGTCTGCTGGATGACCATCTGCACCACTGTGTCCTCGGTGCGGCGGACTCCGGCCCCGATGAGCTCGATCTCAAGCTTGAAGAAGCCTCCCAGGCAATCGCAAGATTGGTGAAATAGTCCGCATTGCGGGCCTGTGAACAGCCATTTTGGTCAATGGTCTCCTCGTGGGTAATCTAGTGCGCGGAGGATTCGCCTAGCGGCCTATGGCGCTCGCCTGGAACGCGAGTTGGGAGCAATCCCTCAGGGGTTCAAATCCCCTATCCTCCGCAGAGTGTCCCCCGGTCCTAGTGGCCGGGGGACTTCTTTTATGTCCACTGACTCTGTGTGCAGGGTTTTTGCGGGTGCCCCCGAAAGCGGGATGCCGGGGATCACCCTGGCACTTTGCCGAAATGCTCAATTCTGACCAGCTAACACCTGTGACGTGCGCTGAGTCGGAGGGATTCCCCGGAAAAGCCGGTGAACTGCGATTTCACCCGGTGGCATGGCATTCATAATTCCGTGAGCGCGACGATTTTCGTTTATCTTAGGAAAAAGTTAAGACCTTTCCATCGGGGCGGGATGACAAGCACGTGGCGTTTCCGCCCTGACCGTCGTCCTGATTCCCGGCCTTATCCCTAAGGCCGGCGCGGAACGGTGTGAATTCCTGAGTAGAAATCCGCGGAGATCGACCACACCAATGAGGTCATTCACCGTGAGATCGGCGTCGACTACCTCACGTGGTATCGCGCTCCTGGGGGCATTTTCGGCGGTGAGGTCCCCCACGCGCTGGCGGAGAAGAGGCTGCGCGGAATGAGCTGGGATGTCGACAGCAGGGACTGGGCGCTCCCGGGCGTCGGCGGCATCGTCGACAACGTCATCGTTCCGCTCGGACCGCAGAGCATCATCCTGCTGCACGACGGCGGCGGCGACCGCAGCCAGACCGTCGCAGCGCTGCCGATCATCATCGGCCGCATCCACGAGGCCGGCTACGGCTTCACCACTCCAGGCGAGTTTGCGCACTAAGTGCGCTTAGAAACTTGCTTCCCGACGCCTACCTCACGTCACAATCCGCAACGCCGCCACCAGATCGCGGTACCGGGGCTCGGCGACAAGCAGCTCTTCATGGGTGCCGCGGGCGATGATGGAACCGGCGTCCATGACGATGATCTCTTCGGCGTCGATGACTGTGGAGAGCCGGTGCGCGATGGTGACTACTGCTCGTTGAGCGGCTTCCTCCGCGATCACTTCCTGGACTGTTGATTCGGTGACGCCATCGACCTGCGCAGTTGCCTCATCGAGCAGCAGGATCTGCGGGTGTGCCAGCAAGGCACGGGCCAGGGCGATGCGCTGGCGTTGTCCGCCGGAGACGTTTGTCTCGGTCAGGGGAGTGTCGAGGCCTTTTTCCAGGGAGGCGAACTTCTCTGCTAACCCGAGGCGTTCGATGATGGCGTTCAGGTCAGCATCGGAGGCCTTCGGGTTGGTGAATAGGAGGTTCTCGCGGATGGTCCCGGGTATGACCGGTGTCTCTTGCTCCACGTAGGCAAAGGCGGATCGCGACTCGGCGGGGCTGAGCTCACTGAAGGGCCGGCCGAAGAGGCTGATCTCACCATCGGTGGGGTCCAGGAATCGCATCGCAAGGGACATGACCGTGGTTTTGCCCGCGCCAGAGGTGCCGACCATCGCCACGTGCCCGCGCGCGGGAATGTCGAGGGAAATCCCGGCGACTGCAGGTGCCTCCGATTCCGAGTAACCAGCGGTGACATTGCGGAAACTCAGGGCAGGAGCCCCGGTGGAGGGGGAAGGGGAGTGGATGAGGGCGTCGGAAAGCGATTTCTCTGCGGCATCCAGATCAACAGCATGGGCCGGTGCGACGCGGATGTCCATCGCCTCGGATTCGACGGGGATGTCTTCGACTTGCTGGATGCGACCAGCGGCAGCGAGGCCGGACTGCAGGGTGGTCAGGTTCTGGGTGACCTCCATGAGCGGGCCGGTCAGACCCCACACGTACAGCAGGAACGCGACCAGGGTGGACACAGTGATCGCCCCGGTGGTGATCTGCCAAGCGCCGATAGCCAGGACGAGGATCACCGACAGTTCCATGGCGGTTCCAGCGATGGTCCAGGCGATCGCGGTGGTTCGCACCGACTGCAGCGAGTGCTCGCGGGAACGATTGACGTGGGTCATCAGCGATCCATAGCGGCGACGCTCAGCGCTGGAGGACTTCACCGTCTTGATCGCGCGAACGGTTCCCTCAAGTTCGGATCCGAGACCTGCCAGCGAGGCCTGGGCGCGTTCCTCTGCCTTCGCGATGCGGGGCATCAGCACGGTAAAAGCCACGAATACCAGCACCACGACGGCCAGAGTCACACCCAGCAGCGTCAGATTCAAAAACGCCATGAGGATCAGCGAACCGAAGAACATGATCGTGTTGTTGATCAGACCGATGACCGCCGTCGATGCGGCCTGGTTCAGCAGGACCGTATCGGAGTTCACGCGCGTGACCAGTTCGCCGGGACTGCGTTTGAGCAGCGCGAACACGCGGGCGCCGAGGTAGCGCAGGATCATCCGGGATCGGGCATCTCGGACGATGTCTTCGGCGAGGCGACCGAGCATGATCCACTGAATGAATCCCACCGTCGAGCCAATGACCAGCAGAATCACCAGTAGCACGATGGGATTTCGCAGGGAGCCACCCTCAGCGAGGGTGTCCAGGACCCACTTAGTCACCATCGGGCTGGCAAGCCCCATCGCGGAGACCAGCAGCGACAGGAACAGTGCGGTGATCAGCACCGGCAGGTAGGGGCGGGCGAAGGACCAGAGGACGGCGTAGCGCTCTGCGGTGGTGGCGGTGCCGTCGGGGGTTTCTGCAGTGGTGGGAGTGTCCGGGGTGGTGGACGGTGAGGATTCACGTGAGTCTTGCATGTTGTTAATTAGGACATGAGTGTCCCAAAAATGTCAACAAGTGTCTGATAACTACGCGCATGGTTGTTAGTTACGATGAAGACATGTCAGACCTCAGCCCCACCGCGATGCGCACCCGCGAATCGATCATCACGGCGTCCATCGCCCTCCTGTCGATCAGGCCCGAAGCGCCGATGACGGACGTCGCGGATGCGGCTGGAGTCTCCCGCAGTACCTTGCATCGGTACTTCCCGGATCGGGGGAGTCTCATCCGGGAGCTCAACGCTTTCGCCGCTGCGCACTGGCAGCGGACGATCAGCGGTGCTGACCTGGACAGCGGTACTGGCCTGGAGGCGTTCCGGCGTCTGTGCCTTGGACTCATGGACAGCCTTGACGTGCTGAAATGGTGGATGAGTCGACCGGAGGTCTGGGAGGGCATTGAAGAGTTCCACGGCCCCACCGAGAACGAGGACGGCAAGATCATTGGCGCCATCGCCCGTGGTCAGGGTGACGGCACCATCGACACAGACCTGCGACCGGAGTGGCTGTACAACGTCCTATGGTCGGTTCTCTATGCCGCAGTGTTTATCTCCCCGGACTCAGGGCTTTCGGGATTCGAGGCCCGTGAGCAGGGAATTCGTACGCTGATGAAACTCGCGTCGGTGTAGGTTCGTTCGCTATGTCCACGCGCAATGATTCCGTTGAGATGGACCTCGCCGGCCCTGCCATCGTCGGCGGCTCCCTCGGTGGGCTCTCCATGGCACTGGGCTTGGCGGCAAAGGGAATCTCCTCGACCGTCCTAGAGAAATCCCGTGGCCGCAGCCAGCGGGGAGTCGCGATTCTCGTTTCCCTCGCCGGAGTTGCTCGGACTCTGTCGCCGCAGGCGATGTCGATCGTCCGCACCGAGCTCGGCGAGGCTGCGATGAACCAGCCGCTGCTGCCGCATTCCTGGTGGCGCGTGTACTCGGCCCTGCATCGGGCCTGTGAGGCGGAGCCGCTGGTCACGCTCGTTGATGGCGTTGAGGTCGACGCAGTCGGCCAAGGATGGGTCCGCGCTGCGGACCGCACGTGGACTGTGCCCGCGGTCATCGGCGCGGACGGATACCGCAGCGTGGTGCGACGATACGTTAACGATTCGCTTCCCGACGCCACCTTCGCCGGCTACACCTGCTGGCTCGGTCAATCCGACATTCCCCCGAATGCGAAGGATGCCTTCGCTCACGGATCAGATTTCTATGACTCCGGGCCGTACATGCTCGCGGTCTATCCGCAGATCGACCCGGACGGTGCCACTCGGAAATTTGGGTGGGGTCTGTGGGATCCGGTGCGTCGAGGGCTGTTTGAGGAGATCGGTGCGGTCTCGGCAGACGGGAAGGTGCTGCGTACTCCACGTCCGGATGATGTTCCGGCGTGGGTGTATGGGGAGATGGATGAGGTCGTCGGGAAGCATTGGCCGGGGCAGTGGACGGAGCCGGTGGCGGAGGCCTTTCGGCGGCGCGACGTGCTGGCCACACCGATCGCCGAGTATCTGCCGGAGCGGGTCGTCAATGGGAACGTTGCGATTATCGGCGATGCTGCGCACGTGCAGACGCCCATGACTGGCGCTGGGTTTTCCGAGGCTGTCGCCGATGCGGAAGTGCTCTCCCGGATGATCGCGACAGCGCCTGGATATGAGCAAGCGCTGGCGGATTACGAGAAACTGCGGCTGACGGACATGCGCCGGCGGGTCAGCGCAGGCATGGATTTCAGCAGGTCATTTACGCAGTAGGGTCGTGCGGCTCATCCAGTAGGCGGGTGCGGACCAGTTCCATAATGTCGTCCATGTTGCCGCGGCCTTCAAGCGATGGCGCGCCGGCCTCATGATCGGCCGCGGAGAAGGTCTGGCCAATGCTCGCTCGCATCGACAGGCCGTCGCTGAGCAGCATGACCACCCGTGCGGTGATGGGATCGACGCCGGCCTCTTCCAGGCCGCGTTCCCAGGCAAGGTGCGCCTCCGGGAGGTAATCGCGGGCGGTGTCATTGCCCGCGAGAGCAAGCGTGAAGGCCGCCTCGTAGATCAAGGAAAATGCCGAGTGAGACCCGTCCGAGGTGCGCAGCAAGTAATCGACCGGCCCAGAGCGGTCAGCTGCCATCAGTTCCAGATCGGTGGTGACAAGCTCTCGTAGCAGGTCAATGAGGCCTTCTGCCAGTTTCGCCTTCGATCCGAAGTGGTAGAGCAGACCGCCCTTGGAGACCTCTGCATGTTCCGCGACAGCCTCCAGGGTTGTGGCTGGAGCGCCGCTTTCCCGGAGGATCTGGGCGTAGGAGTCGAGGATTCTGCGTCGGGCATCGGACATGCCCATCACTGTAGGCCACGCGATCTCGCTCACGTGCTAGACACTAAACCGTCCAGTCGGTACAGTGACTTTCTGTTCGCGTCACGCTATCCACAAAATGAGCGTGACCAGGCGAAAACCCAGAAATCAGAGACCGGCACCGGACAACGGTGCCGGCCCAAGTGCGTTACAGGCGTCGTGAGACGCCCGATCTAAGGAGAAACATGTCCCGCGCAGATATCGACTCGGCGAACTCGGTGAACCCGACGAACCCGTCGTCTGATGCGTCGACCGGGCGAGCCCTCACCGGTGGCGCCACACCGTCCGATCCGGCGAACCGGCGCTGGGCGGCGCTGGCGGTCCTCATGCTGCCGGTGCTACTGGTGTCCGTCGACAACACGGTCCTCAGCTTCGCGCTGCCTTCGATCGCCGCTGACCTGCACCCAACTGGTGTTCAGCAGCTGTGGATGATCGACGTCTACGCACTGATCCTCGCCGCACTACTGGTTCCCATGGGCGTCATGGCCGACCGCTTCGGCCGTCGTCTTTTCCTGCTCATGGGTGGCCTCGGCTTCACCGCTGCCTCAGTCTTCGGTGCCTTCGCTCCGAACGCTGAATCGCTCATCGGCGCCCGCGCCGGCATGGCGATCTTCGGTGCAATGCTGATGCCGTCGACCATGTCTCTGATCCGCTCGATGTTTGACGATGCCAAGGAACGTCGCCTCGCCATCGCCATCTGGGCTGCCATGTTCGGTGCCGGTGGCGCCCTCGGCCCGATCGTCGGCGGCTTCTTGCTGGAGCACTTCTGGTGGGGCTCGGTCTTCCTCATCGCTGTCCCGATGCTGATCCCGCTGCTGGTCCTCGGCCCGATCCTGCTTCCGGAGTCCAAGAACCCCAACGCCGGACGCATCGACCTGCCGTCGATCCTCATGATCCTCGCCGGCATGGGCGGCCTGACCTACGCGGTGAAGTCCATTGCTGCAGGCTCTGACCTCAGCAAGATCGTGCTGACTGCCGTAGTCGGCGTAGTTGGTCTGACCCTGTTCATCCGTCGCCAGAAGGCGCTGGAGAACCCGATGCTGGACCTGACGCTGTTCTCCAACGGTCGTTTCTCCGGCGCCGTGATGGTCAACGTCATGTCGGTGCTGTCCATGGTTGGTTTGTTGTTCTTCATCACGCAGGAACTGCTGGTCGTCCACAACATGGCTCCGATGTTCGCCGGTCTGCTCCTGCTACCGGGTGCGGTCCTGCTCATGGCTTCCGGCCTGCTGGCGGTCCCGGCGCTGAACCGGTTCGCTCCGGTCACGGTCATCATGTTCGGTCTGTCCGCATCGGCAATCGGCTACGTGGTCGCGGCGAACTCCGCTGGCCTGCTGATCCCAATGCTCGCGGCCTGGTTGCTGCTGGCCATCGGCGTCGGCTCTGCTGAGACCGTCTCGAATGACCTGATCATCTCCTCGGCTCCTCCGGAGCGCGCCGGTGCGGCATCGGCTGTTTCTGAGACGGGCTACGAGGTCGGTGCCGTACTCGGTACCGCAGTTCTCGGCGGAATCCTGACCGGTTTCTACCGCAGCCGCATCGAGGTCCCGGACGCTGTTGCCAACGCCGGCGATCGCGCCGCGGCCACCGAAACCCTCGGTGGTGCAGCCGATGTCGCCGCACAGTTCGGCGCAGATTCCTCCGTCGCACAGCAGTTGATGCACTCCGCTGAAGAAGCCTTTGCTTCTGGCATCGTCTGGACCGCCGGTATCGGCGCCGTGCTGATGGGAATCTCCATCGTCGTGGCGTGGAAGGTCATCGGTAAGGACTAGCTTTTCTGGCCGTTCGTGCCATCGGCTCGCAGGTAATCTCTGGCCGATGGAAACGGTCTACGTCATCACGCACCCGGAAGCGACACATCACGTCGAAAACCTCGTCGGTGGTTGGTATGACTCGGAACTGACCGAGCGCGGTCATCGGCAGGCTGAGCAGATTGCTCGCCACCTTCGTGAGGTCATTCCCGCTGATGTGACGCCGCAATTGGTTACTTCTGACCTGCGGCGCACTTCTCAGACGGCAGATGCAATCGCCCAGGTCTTCGGGATTGAACCGGAGGTCAATGCTGATCTGCGGGAGAAGTCATACGGCGCCGCGGAGGGTAAGCCCCAGGCGTGGCTCGATGAGCGCTTTGTGTTCCCGCCGGCGTATCCCGCGACGCCGGATGAGCGCATGGACCACGATGAGGGCATTCCTGGCGCCGAGACCAAACTCCAGTGGGTCCAGCGGACCTATCGGGCGGTGGCTCAGATCGAGGAGACCGCAGCCTCCCACCGGATCATCGTCACCCATGGCGGTACCGCCAACTGGGTTATCGCAGCGTGGCAGCGGATTCCAGTTGAGGGGTGTGGGTATGTGGGGTGGAGGTTAGCGCAAGGAAGCATTACTACGCTTTCCGACGCCAACCCCTTCCACAACCGCACCCTCCTCTCCCTCGGAGTTATTCCGTGATGGATGCGGAGGCAGCGCTGCGCGCGCTGCGAATGCTGCGAACGCGGCGGGTGACGAACACCGACACGGCGATGACGACCGAACCGATCACGAGGTACTGGAAGAATCCGGCGTACTGCTCAACCAGCGACCAGTTCTCGCCGAGGATGAATCCCAGGTAGACGAACACTGCGTTCCAGATGAAGCTGCCTGCGGTGGTCAGCAGGATGAATTTTGGCAGTGGCATGCGGGTGACACCAGCCGGGATGGAAATGAAACTTCGGAAGACCGGAATCATCCGGCCGAAGAACACGGACTTTGCGCCGTGTCGGTTGAACCATTCGATGGTTTTGTCAGCGTCGGAGACGTTCATCAGTGGCACAGCTCCGACGAGTTTGCGGATGCGATCAGCGCCTAACCACGCTCCAAGACCGTAGAGAACCAGCGCACCAAGCACCGATCCAGTGGTGGTCCACGCCAGCACCTGCGGCAGCGTGAAAGAGCCCTGGCTCGCGGTGAAGCCTGCGAGCGGCAAAATCAGCTCGCTCGGCAGCGGTGGGAAGAGGTTCTCCAGTGCAACTGCCAGACCTGCACCGAGTGCGCCGAGCGCCTCCATGAGGTTGACCGCCCACTGGGAGACGGCGCTCAGGCCATCCGTTCCGTTTGTCATGCAAGGAATGTACGGGGTCTGGGGTGGCAATGGCGTGAGGAAATCCAGTGTGGAAGGTGTGGATTTCCGGCGAATTCCTCAGGATTGGTCGATTTTAGTATTGCGAGGCTGGTGGTCAGACCTTCTGGTTGATGCGGATGAGGTTTCCGGAGGGATCGCGGACTGCGCCGTCACGAACTCCGTAGTCCTGGTCGGTGGGGAACTGAATGATGTCTGCATCGGCCTCGTCAAGGCGTGCAAACAGCCCGTCGAGGTCATCGGTCGAGAGTGTCACACCGGTGTAGACGGCCTTCTCGACGAGGCTGAGGATCGCCTCGCGCTCGGAGTCAGAGATCTCCGGCTCGATGGCCGGCGGGTGCAGCCCGTCGAGGTTTCCGGCTGACCTGCAGGTCCGACGGTGAGCCAGCGCATGTCTTCATAGCCGACGTCCTTGCGGAGCTCGAAGCCAAGCAGGTCCCGGTAGAAGGAGAGAGCGGCTTCGCCATCGGTATGCGGAAGGAAGGCATATGTGATTGAGATGTCCATGCCGAAAGATTAAGTCGGCCGTGCCAGTTCCACTTCTTGATTCCTGACCACTTAGAGCCGGTGCTGTGAGGGCACCGCGAGCAGCCGCGATGCCTAGACCGGTGGATGCTTCCGAATCGGCCTGGTGATGCGTTTGGCCAGGCAGGGTGGGATTCCAGCGGCGTCGGCCGAATGATCTCGCCGGTAGACGCTGGGGGAGACCCCGACCAACTCGGAGAACCTGGTGCTGAACGTACCGAGCGAATTGAATCCGACCTCGAAGCAGATATCGGTGACGCTGAGGTCACCGCGGCGCAGCAGAGTCATGGCACGCTCAATCCGCCTCGTCATTAAATAGGAGTTCGGGGATTCGCCGTACGTCTTTTTGAACTCCCGGCTGAGGTGACCGGCTGACTTATGTGCTCCCGCAGCGAGCTCATCAACGGTCAGTGCCTCAGTGAACTCCCGGTCGATGCGATCACGGACCTTCCGAAGCCGCACAATCTCGCGGAGGTGGTGGTCGCGGGGGTTATCGGTGGGCACGGGATGATTCTCGCAGAATCTCCTCAGTGGGGTGGGGAGGTGTGGAAAGGGACGTCGGGAAGCAACTCTTTTTGTTTCTTCTCTACCTCCGCGGTACGCTCACATCGGGTCCCCCGTGGCGATTATCTTGTGAACTCCCCCAGGGCAGGAATGCAGCAAGGGTCAGCGAGCTCTGTCGGGTGCGGGGGTCCCCCTTATTTTTCGGTAGCGCTGATTCAGCGCCCTGGTGCAGCAGGCCTTCCTGGCCCGCCCATGAATACCGAATCCCCTGATCACACGTGATATTCGACCGTCGATCGATGGTCCCATGCCCAGACGAACCCTGGTTCCAGGTTGTGGCGACCATAGCGATCCGCTGGTTTGATCGGTGGTCAGAGCCGCGGCAGGGGAGCGGTGGAGCAGCGGTGGAGAAGAGGCAATCAGATGGGCGCACTGGTGTACTCGATGATCACGTCGGTGGACGGTTATGTCGCGGACGTGCACGGCGATTTTGAATGGGCACAACCGAGCGAAGAGGCGTTGAACAGTGTCAACGCGGACTTCGCCGAGGTGGGGACGCTGCTCTACGGGCGCCGTATGTACGAGATGATGGCTGTCTGGGAGACCGACCCTGAGATCGCCAACCAGTCCCCGAGGTCGCGTGAGTTCGCCAATCTCTGGCGCGAGCGCGACAAGATCGTCTACTCCTCGACGCTGGTGAGCGTGGATACCGGACGGACGAAGGTCCTTGGCCGGTTCGATCCGCAGGTAGTCAGGGAGCTAAAGCGAGAGACTGACCTGAAGATCACCGTTGACGGTCCGACGCTGGCAGCAGAGGCGCTCAAGCACGGGCTGGTCGATGAGATCCACATGCTGGTGTGTCCCGTTGCGCTCGGTGCCGGTCAACCGATGCTGCCGCAACAGCGCATCGAGTTGGAACTGACCCACGAGCAACGATTCGGCAATGGAACAGTTCAGCTCAAGTACAACGTTGCCGGGTATCCCGGCGATAGACGGCGGCTGTCCGCAGTGGCCTAGTGGTCGCAGGATTAGGTCGCACTCAACTACTGTGGGAAATCGACCGCCAGGAGCCGTACCACGGCCGTACAACCTCGAAGGAAGTCGAGAACCAGATGAAGCTGGATGCCTACGATGCCCAAGAGCTCACGCAGCTCAAGGACCGTTTCGCCGCGGAGTACGAGGACCTGAAGTCTAGGGGTCTCGCCCTCGACCTCACCCGTGGTAAGCCGTCGTCGGAACAGCTCGACTTCGCCAACGCGCTCCTCGGCCTGCCTGCGCCGGAGTTCAAGACCTCCTCCGGTGAGGACACCCGTAACTACGGAAACCTCAAGGGCATCACCGACATCCGCGAGATCTGGGCCGAGTTGCTCGGTCTGCCGGTGGGCAAGGTCATCGCAGGCGATGCCTCCAGCCTGAACATGCAGTTCGACTTGATCAGCTGGGCGATGCAGTTCGGTACCGAGGACTCTGAGCGCCCCTGGAACCAGGAGGATTCCCTCAAGTGGTTGTGCCCTGTCCCAGGCTACGACCGTCACTTCTCCATCACCGAGCACTTTGGCATTGAGATGATCCCGGTGCCGATGGACGAGAACGGCCCGGACATGGACGTGGTGGAAAAGCTCGTCGCTGAAGACTCCTCCATCAAGGGCATGTGGAATGTGCCGATCTTCTCCAACCCGACCGGCATCACCTACTCCGAAGAGACTGTGCGCCGCCTGGCCACCATGGAGACCGCCGCTCCTGATTTCCGCCTGATTTGGGACAACGCCTACGCCGTCCACACTCTGACGGATGAGTTCCCGGTGAACTACAACGTCGTGGAGTTCTGTGAGGCCGCTGGCAACCCGAACCGCGTGTGGGGTTTCGCCTCCACCTCGAAGATCACGATGGCCGGCGCCGGCGTCGCATTCTTCTACTCCTCGGATGCGAACATCGCCGACTATGTCAGCCACGCCAGCATCCGCGGTATCGGCCCGAACAAGGTCAACCAGCTGGCACACGCCCACTTCTTTGGTGACGTCCATGGCGTCTACGAGCAGATGCAGCGTCACGCTAAGTCTCTCGCTCCGAAGTTCGAGCGCGTGCTGGAGATCCTGGACAAGCGCCTCGGGGAGTACGGCGTGGCGACCTGGACCCGCCCGGAGGGTGGCTACTTCATCTCCCTCGATGTTGTCGATGGCACCGCCCGTCGCGTGATCGAACTCGCTAAGGACGCCGGCATTGCGCTGACTGGTTCGGGTTCTTCCTTCCCGCTGAAGAATGACCCGGACAACCGCAATATTCGTCTGGCTCCGTCTCTGCCGCCGATCGAGGAGCTGGAGGCCGCCATGGACGGTGTCGCCACTTGCGTCCTGCTCGCAGCGGCGGAGAAGTTCGAGGGATAAAAACCCTCGCTTTACGACGTTCCCAGCCGACGACCAGCCACCCGGGTCGTCGGTTTTTTGTTGCCACTATGGAAACTATCTCGGTATAGTTTCCAGTATGGCAACTAATAACGACTCCGATGGCATCCGGGACGCAGCATTGCGTGATCTGCGTGCCGCCGAAGACGCCGCCGACGCGGTCCGGGATCGTCCCTGGCCGATCTGGTTGTATCCGCTTAATGCGCTGCTGCTCGGAGGTATCGCGCTGACCCCAGTTCTGCAGGGTGGCAACCGCAGTACCGTGCTGCTGGCGATTTCTCTTGTCTTGATTCTGGTGAACATGACCGTCGGATATCGCATGGGCACCCCGACCGCGATACCCACCAGCCAGGGCTTTCGTAATGGACTGACAGTTGCCGCTTTTGCCGTCATAGCGTCCCTGTTGTTGGCATCCTTCGGGCCTCCGGGCTGGGTGTTCCTCAGCTGCGCATTCGTCGCGGTCGTGAGCTTCAGTCTCGGCAGCATCGCGCACATGCGGAGCGTGTCGCCATGACGGTGGGTGGCCTGGACCCGGTCATCCACCCCACCAATCGCCTGCGGATCTGCGCGATGCTCAACGCCGCCGAGTACGTGGAAATGGGAGTGGTCAGAGACTCGATCGAACTCAGCCCTTCCGCGCTGAGTAAACAGATCGCCGCGCTGGTGGAGGCCGGCTACGTGCGCCAGAGCCGGTCCGAGGAAGATTCGCGACGGATCTGGCTCATGCTCACCAGGGATGGCAAGCGCGCCTACCAGGGGCATGTGAAAGCCCTGAAGGCGATCGTCGAAACGGCCGAACTCGCCTCGGAGGAACGGCTTCGGGCGGAGTGACCACCGGTTCCGCGGAATGACTTTGGCTAACGCCTTTTCCGACTATTGTCGGAGCGGTGAACTACCAGGAGACCGAATACTGGATCGACCAGCTGTTCCCCGGGAAGATGGATGTGTGGGAACTCCAGGCATCTCTTCCCAGTAGCGGCCGCAGGGCGAAACCTGAACTAGGCGAACCATTTTCCATCGCGGTCTTCCGACAGCCCGCACCGTCCGCACAGGACGAGCCAGCCAAGCTCGCTGACTTTGAAGCTGCCGCTGCTGCTGAGGCCAATGAGCACGGCGATGACATGGGGCCAGACGGTCAAACAGTCTGCTGCACCCTGGATTTAAGCCGCTTCGATGCGACGCTGCGGTCCGACTCAGGCCAGGACGTCCGTGCCGAGTTGTTCTTCGCAGGCTACGAGCTTTTCCCGATCGCCGACATCGTCGCCACTGCTGCCACCGTGATCACCGAATCCGGAGGCATGATTCACCCCGTGCCGGGCACACTGCTGCCGGAAGTTGTCACCTACACAGTTGATGACATGGAGCAGGAAGGGGAGCGGGTTTCTGTCGACATGACCACTCCTCATGGACTGCTGATCGTGCCCTACGTGTGGCCCCAGGGAACCCCCATGGTCACCGAGGCACAGGATGACCTCCACGTCCATGACAATGACCATGGACTGCACGAGGATGTTCCGACTCCCACCAACGGCCGTGTCACCACCCTCATTCAGCTGATCACCATCACCGATGAGGAGCTGGAGTTCGCGCAGGAGCACGGGGTTATGGATCTGATGAAGGCTCTCTCCGACGCCGGAGCGGACGTCCAGGACCTGGGGCGCGCCTCTGTCGTGAACCGCTCTCGGCGGTAGGCTGGCTCCGTGGCTCTGTACAGGAAGTATCGTCCGGCAACGTTCGCGGAGGTCGTGGGGCAGGAGCATGTCACCACGCCGCTGTCCGCGGCTCTCAATTCACGGGGAGCCGACGGTGAACCGAACCGCATCAATCACGCGTACCTGTTTTCAGGTCCGCGGGGCTGCGGTAAGACGTCGTCTGCGCGAATCCTGGCACGGAGCCTGAACTGTGTTGAGGGCCCGACCTCGGAGCCCTGTGGAAAGTGCGACTCCTGTGTCGCCCTCGCGCCAGGCGGTGCGGGATCACTCGACGTGATGGAACTGGACGCCGCCTCCCATAACGGTGTCGATGACATGCGTGACCTGCGCGAACAAGCCGCGTTTAATCCGGCCAACGCCAAGTACCGCATCTTCATCATCGATGAGGCGCACATGATCTCGACGCAGGGTTTCAACGCCCTGCTCAAGGTCGTGGAGGAGCCGCCGGAGCACCTCATCTTCATCTTCGCGACCACTGAGCCCGAGAAGATGCTCCCGACGATCCGCTCCCGCACCCACCACTACCCGTTCCGTTTGCTCACCCCGCAGACGATGAAGCAGCTGCTGCAGAAGATCGTCGGGGAAGAGCACGTGGAGGTCGCCGACGCGGTGTATCCGCTGGTCGTGCGCACCGGTGGTGGCTCCCCTCGTGACTCGCTCTCTGTCCTGGATCAGCTCATCGCCGGTTCTGGAAAAGATGGGGTCACCTACGCGGAGGCCGCAGGAATCCTCGGTGTCACAGATGCCACGCTTATCGACGACGCCGTCACCGCCATCGCCGGTGGCGACCGCGCTGAGCTTTTTGAGTGTGTCGACCGCATGGTGCGCACCGGGCATGACCCGCGCACCTTCGCCGAGGACCTCCTGGACCGCATGCGCGATCTGATCATGCTGCAGGCAGTCCCGGATGGCATTGAGCGAGGGCTTGTGGATGTCTCTGATGAGAGCCGCACCGAAATCTTCCGCCAGGAGGCACTCGCGATGCCCCCTGCCGCCTTGACCCGGTACGCAGAGGTCCTGCACGAGGGACTGAAGTCGATGGCTGGGGCTACCTCGCCGCGACTGCTGCTGGAAGTTCTCTGTGCACGACTGCTTTTGCCTGGCGCTGAGAACAGCGTCGAGGCACTGGCTCAGCGACTTGAAGCACTCGAGCGTGGAATCCCGGCCGCGTCGGCGCAGGGTTCCAGCGCCCCATCGGCACCTGCTCCTGCTCCCGACGCCCAGGCCACGCAGTCCTCGCCGTCCTTCGGATCGGCACCTGGCGGTGCGAAGGGCGCGGGCGCAGAGCGCGCTCTCGCCGCACTGCAGAAATTGCGCGGTGGCACCGCAGCTGAGGAAAAGCCGCAGGCTACCCGGCCCCAGGCCCAGCCTGAGGCTCAGCCTGAGCCACGACCTGAGACCCAGCCGGAGCCGCAGCCTGCCGCTGTCGCTGAGCCCACTCCAGAGCCCGCCCCGCAACCAGAGGCTGCCCCAGAACCTGAACCCGTGGTCGAGCAGGCTCCCGAACCTGCTGCTCCGGCCGAAGGCTCTGCCGAGCCGGAGGCGGAGGAGACCGACGAAGAGCGCACTGCTCGAAAGGCTCGCGAAGCCCGTGAGGCTTCTCGACGGATGCAGGAATATGCGCGTCAGCAGGAACGTCGTGAGCGTGAGCGCGAAGCGATGGAAAAGGAAGCCGCCACCCGCAGAGCGGAGGGGCTTCCCGAGGAACCCGAAGCCGAACCGGAGCCCACTCCAGAGCCGGTAGCTGAGCCCGTATCTGCGCCCACGCCTGAGCCGGCTCCCGAGCCTGTACCCGAGGCAGCGTCTGAAGAAATACCCGATGTAGCTGCTGAATCCGCTCCTGAGGTTGTTGAGGAGTTGGGGCAGGTGGACGTCGGGAGGCTGCGTGAGAGCTGGGCGGATGTCATGGCCGCGCTGCCAGAGACCGCCACCCCGGTTCGCGTTCTCGCTGGCGCTGCGGTGCCGCTGGAACTGGACGGCGACACCCTCACCATCGGTCACCGCACGGGCGCTCTGGCCAATCGCCTGAACACCCCGGAATACTCCGAGGAGCTGAGCACGGCCGTGGAAAAGGTCCACGGAATCACGGTGAAGGTCACGTGTGTTGTTGGAGTGCAGCAGAGCTCCGGTGCACGTCAGCGGCAGTCGAACGCACCGGGCACTGGCACCGACAACGCTGGCAATGACCCCCAGGAGGGCGCGAGAGAGCCGTCTGAGAAGACAGCTCCGCCACCGGCTGCTGGGCCTGAGGAGAACATCCCCGAGTACAAGAAGGTCCTAGAGCGCCGCCGCAAGGCAAAGGAAGCGAAGCAGGCCCAGCCGGCTGCACAGGCTCCGGCTCCGACGACTCGACCGACTCAGAACTCCACCACCGGTGGCACTCCCGCGATCGATGAGGTCAAGCGCAGGCTGCAGTCCGAGTCCGGTGGGCCGCGTTCGCGCCGAGCCGACGACGACATTCCGCCGCCGCCAGAGCCCTACGACGATTCCTTGGATCACGAGCCACCGCCGCCTCCGCCGGAGCCCTACGACGAGGGTGCGCCGCCACCAGAAGATCCTGCTCCGAATGTGCGGGGTGGGGATGTGGAGAGGGGAGCGTCGGGAAGCGGGTTTGAGAACACCGCCCCCGCCCCCGGGCCCGCCCCCGCCGCAGCACCTGTCAGCACCATGTCAGCCGAGGAAGAGGAGTACCTCCAGTCGGCCGGCGCGCCCGGACAGCGCGACACCCGTGACCTGAAGACCGTGGTGATGGAACTGCTCGAGAAGGAGCTCGGAGCGAAGCCGCTGTAGCGCTGTAGAATGCACGGCGTAACCGCGCACGCCCCACGCCGGGCGTGACCGGAGTATCCACTATCGAAGGGACACACCATGAGCCAGCCCGATATGCCCGACATGGGAGCACTCCTCGCTCAGGCACAGCAGATGCAGGAGCAGCTCGAGGCAGCGCAGCAGGAGATCGTGAACTCCACCGTCGTCGGCGAAGCACCCGGTGGACTGGTGAAGGTCACGATGGCCGGTTCCGGTCAGGTACACGACATCGAGATCGACCCGAAGGTTGTCGACCCGGAGGACGTGGAAACCCTGCAGGACCTCGTCGTTGGAGCCCTGGCAGAAGCTTCCCGCAAGGTCTCTGAACTGGCAGAAGAGAAGATGGGCCCGCTGTCGCAGGGCTTCGGTGGCATGGACGGCGGCATGCCGGGCCTGGGACTTTAGAACTGACGTGTTTGAAGGACCCTTACAAGACCTGATCGATGAGCTGTCCCGATTGCCTGGGGTTGGACCTAAGTCTGCCCAGCGCATCGCCTTTCACCTGCTGAAGGTGGAGCCGGAGGACATCACTCGTCTGCAGAACGCTCTCAGCGCAGTGCGCGAGGGCGTTCAGTTCTGCCGTATCTGCGGCAATATTTCGGCGGAGGAGATCTGCCGGTACTGCGCCGATGGCAAGCGCGATGCGGGGCTGATCTGTGTCGTTGAGGAAGCCCGTGACATTCAGGTGATTGAGCGCACCGGTGAATTCCGCGGTCGCTATCACGTCCTGGGTGGTGCATTGGACCCGCTTGGAGGAATCGGGCCCAATGAACTGAACATCCGTACGTTGTTGCAGCGCATCGGTGGCGTGCTTCCCGACGTCCCGACCATCGACGACCCAACCGTCAATCAGACCTCACCGGACGTCACCGAGGTCATTATTGCCACTGACCCCAATACTGAGGGCGAGGCGACGGCAACGTATTTGAGCCGGATGCTGAAGGATTTCCCGGACTTGGCAGTAACGAGGTTGGCCTCGGGAATGCCTTTGGGTGGCGATTTGGAGTTCGTTGATGAGCTGACTTTGTCGCGGGCATTGTCTGGGCGCTTACAGATGTAAGTGACCGCCTTGGCGGATTGTTGATGTGTCGTAGAGCATACAAGAAAGTTATTGTTTTACGACCTTCATGGCCATCTAAACCGCTGGTCAAAAACGTTTTTCGAATGAGTGATTTTTTGGCGGAACCGACCTACAATCGCCCTATGCCCTCCCACGAAATTATTGAGGTTCCCCCGCAGTTCATCGTCGGATCACGCGCTGCCATGCGTGAGGACGAAGTCACGGCGTTCTTCGACCGTGTCTATGGGGAGACCATCGGCGCCATCCACGGTGCAGGTGCGGAGCCGGTGGGAGAACCGATGACGGTGTACTACGGCACCCCCGGTGACACCGTTGACCTACTGGCGGGTTTCCCCGTCAGTGAGGACGGTGCCCGGGCCGTGGAGGGTGCTCTTGCTGCCAGTGGACATGAGGGAGTGACCGTCAACCGCTTCGAGACGATGCGTGCGGCGACCCTGGAGCACCACGGCACGTACGCCGGTCTGACCGACGCATGGTCGAAGCTTGCCTCCGCAGTCCAGCAGAATGGTGACCGTCCCGGTGAAATGATCTGGGAGGTCTACCTCACCGAGCCAGGCCCGGAGGTCGATCCGGAGAGCATGGTCACCAAGCTCTACCTCGAGATCGATCCTTGGTTCGAGGAGCCGTACGAGGGCTAGTTCGACGGGCGGTAGTTCTTACCGCTGGTGGACAGATCAGTGATTATCCGCTGATCAGGCCGAAAGCCAGTTCAATGGCGATGACAATCATGATTGCTGCGGTTAGCAGCTCGATGACGACCCACGACTTCGGTCGATCGAGCCACTTGGACATCCCGCGGGCGCCGGCTGCCAGAGTCACGAACCACACGATGGACGCAGCAATGGCCCCGAGCGTGAACCACCATTTCAGGTCGCCGTAGGACGCTGCGATGGAGCCGATGAGTACCACCGTGTCCAGGTAGGCATGTGGGTTCAACCAGGTCACCGCGGCGATACCGCCAATGACAGCGCCGAGGGTCTTCTCCACGGGGCAGAGGAGGCCATGAGGTCGGCTGAGCCGTCGCCGCCAGCGCGGTAGAGGCGGCGGGCCACCTTCCAATGGTCAATCGCCGCCCGGATTGACCGGTAGGCGTACCAGCTCATGAACGCAATGCCGAAGAGCGTCAGCGCGACCAGGACTCGCGGATGCCGGTTAATGAGGGCTCCGGCGCCGGCGACTCCGGCGGTGATGAGGATGATGTCAGAGATGATGCAGAAGGCCGCCACAACGGTGACGTAGCGGCGCGCGACGCCCTGACGAATGATGAAGGCGTTCTGCGCGCCAATGGCCGCGATCAGGGCTAGTGCGGTGAAGAAGCCCGGGATCGCGGCGGATGCGATGATTTCCACCCAGGAAGTGTACAAAGGGCGGACATACAGGTCGCGGGGACTATCGCTCCGACTTTGGGCGCGGCTTGGAGTTGATTCGCTCGCTGCGCAGACGGTCGATTTCCGGCAGTTCCAGCGGCTGCAGATCCTTGATGGCGACGCCGGTGGCGCGGGCGAGGATGAGGTCCGCCAGCTGTGGATTCCGGGCAAGGGCGGGGCCGTGCATGTAGGTGCAGATGACGCTGCCTTGGACGGCGCCTTCGACGCGGTCAGAAGGTTCAGAGTCGTCGCCCAAGTTGCCGGAGCCGCCGGTGACCCGACCCAGGGGAGAGGCGTCGGGGCCCAGGACCGTTGCGCCGAGGTGGTTCTCGAAGCCGGTGAGGGTGTCGGTGAGGCCGTCGATAAGCGGGGCGGAGGCCACCTCACCGATCGTGCGGGCCTTCTGGGGGCTGGTGGTCACGTCGATCAGGCCGAGGCCGTCGACGGTGCCGCCGCCAGCGGTGAAGGACTCACCAAGGACCTGCAGCCCGGCGCAGATCGCCAAAATCGGGCGTGAAGCGGCAGCCGCGCGGGCCAGGCCACCGTCCTTGCTGAGGTGCTTGACCGCGAGGATCTGCGCGACATCTTCGCCGCCGCCGATGGTGTACGCATCCAGGTCGTCCGGAATCGCGTCGCCCAGGCGCAGGGGGCGGATCTCCGCTTCCATGCCGCGCATTCGGGCTCGCTGACGCAGGACGAGGGCATTGCCGTCATCGCCATAGGTGCCGAGGACGTCCGGGAGAACCAGTCCGATCGTGAGCTTGTCAGTCATTGGTGGCTCTCCTAGTTGTTCTGCGCGACCGACGTCGCGCCCTTCTCGATGGCACGCTTCAGGTCACGGAACGCGGTGTAGTTTGCGAGCACCTCGACCCGGCCCGGTGGGCAGGCCGCGATGGCCTTCAGCGAGTCCTTGGTCAACTCGTGCTCGATGTCCGCGTACAGCAGACGCACCGCCAGGTCGGTGCCGCGCTCACCGGCGGCGTGGACGACGGTGTCGCCGAAGTCCTCAAACTGCACGTCCCACAGCCAGGAAAGGTCCTCACCATCGGCGACATGGCCATTGACGGCGATGACCACGCCCTCGGCGCTGCGGTCGAGCATCGACAGGGCTTCTTGCCAGCCAGCCGGGTTCTTGGCCAGCAGCATCCGAACTTCATGCTTCCCGACGCGAACAGTCGAGTACCGTCCCGCCACCGAATCCACCGTGGACACAGCAGTCAGCGCGGTATCCAGATCCGCGCCCATGGTGACCGCGGCGGCGATTGCCTGCGCGGCGTTGCCGCGGTTAGCCCGGCCCGGCAGCGTCAGGTTGAGGGTGCGAATCTGTCCGTCCGGGCACAGCAGTCCCTCATCAGAGACAGCCCAGTCGGGAGAGGGGCGGCGGAATTCGGTGCCTTCGGGAAGCTTCTCGCTGGAGAACCAGTCACCGTCGGAGTGGATGATGGCGCCTCCGGTGCGCGGGCAGGTGGAGGCATCGTTGAACCAGGAGCCACCGGCGGAGACCCACACGATCTTCTTCGCGTCCCAGGCAGCCGCGGTGATCAACGGATCGTCACAGTTAGCGATGATTGTCGCCTGCGGGTTCTCATCGACCGCCTTGCGCAGGGCGCGCTCGATGGAGTTGATCTCACCGACGCGGTCGAGCTGGTCGCGCGAGAGATTCAGCAGGACGAGGGTCTCCGGCTTCAGGTCCGCGGCGATGTGCGCCACGTGCAGTTCGTCGACCTCCAGGACGAGCGACTGGGCCTTCTTATTGGCCAGCAGCGCGGAGATGACACCGGCGTCCATGTTGTCGCCACCATCATTGGTCGCGACGGTTCCGGTCGTCCGCATCGCCGCAGCCATCAGCCGGGTGGTCGTAGACTTGCCGTTGGTGCCGGTGATGATCGCTGCCGGTCGGCCGCCGCCCAGGCCCGCGAGGATGCGCGGGTCGAGCTTCTGCGCGATCAGTCCACCGATCATTCCGCCGGAGCCCTTGCCCGTTGCGCGCGACGCCCAGGTCGCCGCCCGGGCGGCCGTCGCCGCGAAACGGGTCTTGGGACTCATCCCGGGATTGTCCTCGGTTCTGCTGCGCGCGTTCATGCAGAGAATTGTAGACAACGGCCCGGTCCCCGCCATGCAGCGGCGACCGGAGGGGTTAGGCCTTGTTCCGCAGATCCTCGGTCAACCGCAGGAATGCGGAATCGCTCACCAGGGGAATGCCTTTGCGCTCTGCGTGCATGGCCTTGCCAGTCAGTGCCTCCACCGGCACGTCCACCGGTCGGTTGCACACCAGGATCGACGCGTCGCGAGTCACCGATTCGGTGTACGTCAGCCCCGCTGCGACACCTGCGGCGATGATCTCGTCGGGGCTGAACTCCAGCTCCGGCGCGACGCAGAACACCATGCCGGTCGCCAGTGACTTACCTGGCTTGTACTTGCCGGGGTTTTTCTCCGGGTGGGGAGCCTCGATCGCGTCGACGCGTACCGAGGATCGCTGCAGTCCCAGGGAGTCAGCACGCAGGTCCTCATTGGTCCAACTCATCACCGTGGCTTCATCGGCAGCGCTCTGTGCGAGGAACAGGTCCTTGAGCACGTTTGTTGCCTCAAGAGTCCGATCCGACTCGCGCAGATCCGCGTTGTCGATGCTGGCGATGGGTGAGGGTGCGGAAACGTCGTACAGCGAGGCGACGGCAAACAGCCGGCGATCGTCGAGGATCTGCCGCTGACGCCGAGCAGTGGCCAACGTATCGACCACAGTTTCCGGCGCTGGCACCCGACCCACGCGGATGCGCGAGCCGGAGTGACCGCGACGATTGCGGTTAGCACGGTTGGCCCACCGACGCGCACGCTTGGCTTCTTCGATAATGAAACCCCAGGTCATCGGGCTGTCATGCGTGATGACGGTCCGACCCTCCAGGATCGCAGAGACCTCATTGAGCTTCGTGCCGTACCGCGGCGACCCGTTCAGGTCCTCCGGGGTCAGCCCGTGCAGGTGCACCGGACCTGGGTCCTCACCAATGGTGAATGTGGAGTGCCAGGTCTGCCCGGTAGTGCCATCGGCGTCGAAGGTTCGCAATCCGAGCGAGACCATCCGCGATGACTTCGGATGGATACCCGAAGCACGCACCACGGCGGCGACGTACGGGAATTCGCTTCCCGACGTCTCCAACTCCACACCCACCTCATCCTCAACCGGAGTCGACCGGTTGTCCGTGGAATCAGTCACGGACGGTTACGCCTCCGCCGGGGACAGATCTGCGGCCAGGGCGCGGTTCGCTGCAGAGACAACCGCCTTCAGCGACGCGTACGTGATGGAGCCGGCGATTCCGCAGCCCCAGACGGTACGGCCGTTGGCCTCGGCCAGGATGTAAGCGGCTGCTTCGGCATCATCACCTGCGGTACGGGCGTGCTGCACGTACTCGGCGACCTCGATGCTGATGTTCAGTTCCTTCAGCGCGTTAGCCAGAGCGGCCAGCGGGCCGTTGCCAACACCAACGATGGTGATGTTCTCACCGTGGTAGACCAGGTTTGCCTTGACCTTCGTCTCCTCAGATTCGCTCTGCGGGGAGTCCACGGTCAGTGCGATGACCTCGATCGGGGCGGTGCGGTCCAGGTACTCCTGGGCGAAGATGTCCCACATTGCCTTGGAGTTGACCTCGCCACCCTCGCTGTCGGTGACCGACTGAACCACGTTGGAGAAGTCCACCTGCATCGTGCGCGGCAGGTCCAGGCCGTGGTCGGTCTTCATCATGTACGCGACACCGCCCTTGCCGGACTGCGAGTTCACGCGGATGACAGCCTCGTAGGAACGGCCGACGTCCTTCGGATCGATTGGCAGGTAGGGGACCTCCCAGACCTGGTTGCGCAGCTGCGCGTCGGTCAGGTCGCCGCTCTTGGCGCCGTCCTGGACCTTGCTGGCGATGGCATCCAGGCCCTTGTTGACTGCGTCCTGGTGGGAGCCGGAGAACGCGGTGTACACCAGGTCGCCGCCGTAGGGGTGGCGCTCCGGGACACGCAGCTGGTTGCAGTACTCCACCGTGCGACGGATCAGGTCGATGTCAGAGAAGTCGATCTGCGGGTCGATGCCCTGCGTGAACAGGTTCAGGCCCAGGGTGACCAGGCAGACGTTGCCGGTGCGCTCACCATTGCCGAACAGGCAGCCTTCGATGCGGTCGGCGCCAGCGAGGAATCCCAGCTCAGCGGTGGCGACACCGGTGCCACGGTCGTTGTGCGGGTGCAGCGACAGAATGATGGAGTCGCGGCGCTCCAGGTTGCGGTGCATCCACTCGATGGAGTCCGCGTAGACGTTCGGAGTGATCATCTCGACCGTCGACGGCAGGTTGAGGATCATCGGGTTTTCCGGGGTCGGCTCCATCACGGCGGTGACGGCGTCGCAAACCTCCTTGGCGTACTCAACCTCGGTGCCGGTGTAGGACTCCGGGGAGTACTCCCAGCGCCAGTTGGTGCCGGTGTAGTCCTGAGCGATCTCCTTGATCAGCTCTGCGGCATCAGTGGCGATCTTCTTGATGCCTTCGCGGTCCTTACGGAACACCACATCTCGCTGCAGGATCGAGGTGGAGTTGTAGAAGTGCACGATCACGTTCTTCGCACCCTCACAGGCCTCGAACGTGCGGCGGATCAGGTGCTCACGGGCCTGGACCAGAACCTGAATGGTGACGTCATCGGGGATCAGACCACCCTCGATGATCTCGCGAACGAAGTCGAAGTCCGTCTGCGATGCGGACGGGAAACCGACCTCGATCTCCTTGTAACCCATCTGCACCAGCAGCTCGAACATGCGGCGCTTGCGCTCGGGGCTCATCGGATCGATCAGGGCCTGGTTGCCATCACGCAGGTCCACGGCACACCACTGCGGGGCAACGGTGAAACGCTTGTCCGGCCAGGTGCGGTCCGGCAGCGTGAAGTCCTGAACCTCAATGTCGTACGGCTGGTAGCGCTTGGTAGCCATGGAGGTGTTGCGCTGCTTGTTCCAGGCGGCCTGTCCTGCGGGGATGTCACCTTCGGGCTTGCTTACCCGGGCAGGTGCGGAAATGAATGCGTCTGAAGGGGTCATGATGTGGTCTTAGCTTCCTTGGTAGTCAATGTGGTGCATGTGACCGGCGCCGAAAAACCCCGCGACGGGGAGCCGGTCTTAACTGGCCCCGCCGCGGCACGGAAGCAGGAGAGCAGTACGCATGTGACGTAGCCTACAGCCGTTAGCCGGGGGGCTTCAAAACGACCTGACCGCACTATTGGTCGGCACCCCCGTTTGTGATTTACGTCTATATATGGAGAGAACTTTCCATGTCGACCCTTCCCCGCCACCTAGCCATGCACAGTTCCACCACCAAGGACAGTCCGATGAGAGCACCCGACCGCAGGCGCGAATATGCAGCGGTCGCGGGGGTTTACCTGCTGCTTCGGCTGGTCGCATTAGCCGGTTTGTCCGTCTTCGCCACCGCCAATGGATCGGATCTGGGAGCACGGTTGTTCGCCTGGGACGCCCGGTGGATGGTCGACATTGCCCAGCAGGGGTACTTCGGACTCGGTGAGATCGAGGAAGAACCCGGCCACTGGCAGTCCCTGGCCTTCTTCCCGGCATTTCCCTTTCTGATTGGTGCGTTATCGCAGATCCCAGGGGTCGATCCTGCCGTCATCGGGTCGGTGATTGCGGCAGGTTCCGGACTGGCCTTGGCATTCGCGGTGGTGGAACTGGCTCGCATTGCCGGTGCCGGGCCGCGGGGTCGGATCGCGGCGTCCATCCTGGTGACCACTGCGCCGATGTCGATCGTCTTTCTCATGCCGTACACCGACGGCCCGTTCCTGGCACTGGCTGCCTGGGCGCTGGTTTTGATGATCCGCAAGCGATGGTTGGGCGCCGGTGTGCTCGTGTTCATCGCTGGTCTAACCCGGCCGACGGCGATTGCCCTATTTCTCACCTTCGCCATGGTGGTGCTGGTTCATGACCGCAGGAACTGGAAAGCATGGCTGGCGGTGGCGGTCTCACCGGCGGGTTGGGTGGGCTACCTGATGTGGGCCTCCTCGCACCTGCGAGAAGTCGGCGGTTGGTTCGGGGCTCAGTCCAGAGGGTGGAATACAGGTGTCGATGGTGGCCTGGCCACCGTCCGCTTCCTCATCGAAACACTCACCACGTCCCGAGAAACCGGCTACACCATCTCAGCATTCATCGTCATCGCGGTAGTGGTGCCGCTGGTGCTGGCGTCGCTTCCGGTGATGCTCCGACTATGGGGCAATGCCTGGCCAGTCCTGCTGTTCTCCTGGGTGGTCGCTGCACAGATATTGCTTTCCGACGGACTCATGCACTCCCGGCCCAGGCTCCTTCTTGCATCCGCGCTGGTACTGATCGTCTTCTGTTTGATGATCAGGGAAGAATCACACAAAAGGTCCGCTACATCGCCGGTTGTGGGGTGGGTGCCGAGGGGAGTGGGCGTCGGGAAGCTAGTGGGTTGGATCGTCCTGGGGAATTGGGTCGGGTGGTACATGCTGACCGCGTTCGAATGGGCGATCTGAGGGGCGATCCGCGACGGGCAGGCGCACGGTGGCTGCGACCATCAGAACGGTGGCCGCGAGAATGACAATCCAGCCGAGCAGGCCCTCGACCTGGAAGCGCTCGCCGAGGACCAAGTAACCAAGGATGAACGCGGTGACCGGCTCGGCACTGGTCATCGGGGGAAGTGACTTGTCGAGCATGCCGGCGTTGAACGCTGCTTGCTGAGTTGTCACGCCAAGGACCATGAGGCCGAGCAAGCCCCACAGTTCCCAGGACACAAAAATCGACAGCAACCCGCGATCCATGAAGCCGTCCACCAGCGCCTTGCTGAACATCGCGAGGTAGCCAAAGACCACTCCGGTCGCGACTCCGAGCAGAAACGCCTTGTGATTGCGCAGCCACGTGGAAGCGCTGACGTAGAGGCCGAGGAAGATCGCCACGCCCGCGAACATCGTGGGCGCCCACACAATGAACGGCGGAGAATCCTGGCCCGGCAACGGATTACCAAACACCACCAGCACGGCCACGGACATCGACAACAGCAGCGACCACACGACAGTCGCCATGGGCAGGCGCTGGTTATACAACCTCGCCCCGAGGAAGAGAGAGAACGGCAAGCTCAACACGAGCAACGGCTGCACCAGAAGCACAGAACCGAATCCGAGCGCTGCCAATTGCAGGCCATAGCCGGATACCGCCAGCGCACTGCCGGCCCACCACTTCGGGCGCCGAATCGCCGCGGCGACCCCAGCGACAGTCCCTCGCCCCTCTGCCACGACGGTGCCCAGCTGATGCCTAACGACGGTTCCCCAGGCGATAGCCATGGCGGACAGCAGGCCCAAAAGGACCGCGATGAGTTGCGTGGACACGGTCCAATTCTATCCACGCACGTGCGCTTCGCCGGGCAGGTTCGCCAACTGGGTGTCCCGGCTGCGACGGCCATGCTGCAGTCAGCGGGAACTTGCGTGCGGGCGGTCGGCGACCCGAGCCTTAACTAAGGTATCCTTGACGCGAAATCAGAGGTGGCCTGTGCCACTTGACTGACAAAAGTTTCCGAGAAGCGAGGAGCCCGGAGCATGGCATTGGTCGTACAGAAGTACGGCGGTTCGTCCCTGGAGAATGCGGAACGAATCCGGCGAGTCGCAGAGCGAATCGTCGACACGAAGAAGCAGGGGCACGACGTGGTCGTGGTCTGCTCCGCGATGGGCGATACCACCGACGAACTGCTCGACCTGGCCAATCAGGTCAACCCGGTCCCGCCGGCCCGTGAGATGGACATGCTGCTGACCTCCGGTGAGCGCATCTCTAACTCGCTGGTTGCGATGGCGATCGAATCGTTCGGCGCGTCTGCGCAGTCCTTCACCGGTTCCCAGGCCGGCGTGATCACCACCGAGCGCCACGGCAACGCGCGCATCGTGGAGGTCACCCCGGGTCGCGTTCGCGAAGCTCTCGACGAAGGCCACATTTGCCTCGTCGCTGGCTTCCAGGGCGTGAACCGCGAGACCAAGGACATCACGACCCTCGGCCGCGGTGGCTCGGACACCACCGCCGTGGCTCTGGCTGCCGCCCTGGAGGCGGACGTGTGCGAGATCTACTCGGACGTCGACGGCATTTACACCGCCGACCCCCGCATCGTCCCGGACGCCCAGCGCCTGGACACGATCTCCTTCGAGGAGATGCTGGAGATGGCCGCCGTCGGCGCCAAGATCCTGCAGCTGCGCTGTGTTGAGTACGCACGCGCATTCAACGTTCCCCTGCGTGTTCGCTCGTCGTACAGCACCAACCCCGGCACCCTTGTCGATGGATCAGTGGAGGATATCCCCGTGGAAGAAGCAGTTCTCACCGGAGTCGCGCATGACCGCTCCGAGGCAAAGATCACCGTTCTCGGCCTCGCTGATGAGCCCGGCTATGCCGGCAAGCTCTTCCGTGCGCTTGCCGACGCCGAGATCAACATCGACATGGTCGTCCAGAACGTGTCGAAGCTGTCGGACAACCGCACCGACATCACCTTCACCTGCCCGAAGGAAGATGGCCCGCGTGCCGTCGAGCTCCTGACCAAGCTGAAGGAGAAGGAGGACTGGCAGGACATCACGTATGACGACCTGATTGGAAAGGTCTCCCTCGTCGGCGCCGGCATGAAGTCCCACCCGGGCGTCACCGCCACCTTCTGCGAGGCACTGTCTGAGGCCGGAGTGAACATCGAGCTCATTTCCACCTCCGAGATCCGCATCTCCGTCCTGCTGCGCGACACTGACCTGGATAAGGCAGTCGCCGCACTGCACAAGGCATTCCAGCTCGGTGGCGACGAAGAGGCAGTCGTCTACGCAGGTACCGGCCGGTAACTGATCCGGTTTCGTGCAGGTCCTGGGCGCAGCCACTGTGGCGTGCGCCCTTGATCTGCGGTTTTTGAACGAATACCCTCCGGGTTAGCACCGGAGCAACCCCCGAGAATCCGGGAAGAGGAGTTTTCCATGACCACTATCGCCGTCGTCGGCGCCACCGGCCAGGTTGGTCGCGTGATGCGTGACATCCTCGAGAAGCGGAACTTCCCGGCGGATAAGGTTCGTTTCTTCGCCTCGTCTCGCTCGGCCGGCACGACCCTGCCGTTCCGTGGTGAGGACATCGTCGTGGAGGACACTTCCGCCACCTCTGACGAGGACCTGAAGGGCATCGACATTGCTCTGTTCTCCGCAGGCGGCACCATGTCCCGCGAGCAGGCTCCGCGTTTCGCGGCCGCTGGCGCGACTGTCGTGGACAACTCCTCCGCATGGCGCAAGGACCCCGAGGTCCCGCTGATCGTTTCCGAGGTCAACCCGGCCGATAAGGACAACGCGGTCAAGGGCATCATTGCGAACCCGAACTGCACCACGATGGCTGCGATGCCGGTTCTCAAGCCGCTGGCAGATGCCGCTGGTCTGGAGCGTCTGCGTGTCGCGTCCTACCAGGCAGTGTCCGGATCGGGTCTTGCTGGCGTGAAGGCTCTGTCGGAGCAGGCCGCAGCAAATCTCGACATCGCCGAGGAACTGGCCACTGATGGCTCGAAGCTGCAGGTCGAGGACTTCGGCCCGTACGTCGCACCGATCGCCTTCAACGCACTGCCGCTGGCAGGGGCGATTGTCGATGACGGCCTGAACGAGACCGACGAGGAGCAGAAGCTCCGCAACGAGTCTCGTCGCATCCTGGGGCTGCCGGACCTGGCTGTTGCCGGCACCTGCGTTCGCGTGCCGGTGTTCTCCGGCCACACCTTGGTCGTCCACGCCGAGTTCGCCGAGGACATCACCCCGGAGAAGGCCACCGAGCTGCTTTCCGACGCCCCCGGCGTCGCCCTCGTCGACGTCCCCACCCCCCTCGCCGCCACCGGTGGTGACGACTCCCTGGTGGGTCGCATCCGCCAGGACCAGTCCGTCCCCGGTAACCGTGGCTTGGTGTTTGTCGTCTCCGGCGACAACCTGCGCAAGGGCGCGGCCCTGAACACGGTCCAGATCGCCGAGCTGCTGGTCTAGACTTCGGCGTCGGTTAGCCGACTGCCGATCCGCCCCGGTTCCCACAGTGGGAACTGGGGCGGACGTGTGTCAGCGCTTGACCTGGTACTTGACTTCGACGAACTGACCGATCTTCTCTGCAGAGACCAGTTCCACATCATCGGTGAAGACATTGCGGGGCAGTAGCGGCTGACCTGCGGCGAGGAACACTGGCGCCACATGCAGAACAATCTCGTCCAGAAGGCCGGCGTCGAGGAATTGGCCGGCGAGATCTCCGCCTCCTTGGACCCAGATTGTCCCGTCACCTGCGGCAGTGCGGATGCTCGGGAATGCCTCTGCCACATCCCCGGAGACGAACCGCACGTCCGCGCCTGACGGTGCTGTCAGCTCCCGGCTGGTGAAGACGAAGGTTGTGCGCTCACCGAAGTATTCAGCCCACAGGTCTGCGTTGTTCAGCAGGTCTTCCTGCGAGAGCAGCCACTCGAAGGTGGTCGATCCCATCACCAGCGCGGTCGTCGCTTCCATGAGGGGTTTGGTTTCGGGCGTCTCGCCCTCGATGGCGAAGAGCCAGTCGAGGGAGTTGTCCGGCGTCGCCAGGAATCCGTTGGCAGTGGTCGCAGTGGCGTAGATGACGGTCATGGGCACAGTCTTCCACGCTCCTCGACATCCCCCTCGGAAGTCCCCGCCACCTATTCACTCCCGTAACTCTGAACCCACCCCCTTTCCATTTTCGCCCTAGAACACGGAAACCCCTTTTTGAATCAGGCCCCTTCGCAAATGCACTGGTAGGCGGGTTTCAATAAATCAGGCCCAGTATCAAAAGGGGGTTCTGTGTCGCCGGCCGAAAACGAAAGGGGGGCAGAGTGAATCCGCCATGCCCGGCACTATCCCCGGAACCACGTCCGGTACCATCTCCGCAGCGCGCTCACTCCTTCTTACGCCGTTCCGTCAGCCACTTAATGCGCGTCCGATTGTCCACCCAGATCCCCGGCGCCTGCTCGGCGAAACCCCTAGGCGTCAGCGCACCCTTTGGATGGGCCCGCAGTGCAGCGGCGATGATCTCGAGGGCCTCCCGGGATTCCATCTCTGCCCAGCGGATCCTGATGACTCTGTACCCGAGGTTCGCTAACCCATTTTCCCGCCGACGCTCTTTCCGCAGCACATACTGCGTATCCACATCCTCACCGCGATACTTGATCTCCCCGTCGACCTCGATAATCAGCCCGTACTCGGGGAAGAGGAAGTCGACCCGACCAGCCCACTCGCCCTTGTCGTTGAAGATGTTCGCCTGTTGGATGAATCGTGGGAAGCCGGCTGAGATGAGTAGGCCTCTCATATAGGACTCGGCAGGACTTTCTGATCCGTAGGTGGAGTTGTCCAGAACCTTGGTGACTAGGGGGCCTCGGCGTTTTCCGTCTTTCTTCATGGCGCATTCCTGGATTGCGTCTTTCGTAATTCCCCGGGACATGGCTGCTTCGACGACCATGAGTCCGTAGTAGAAGGCGAAGTCGTCGTCGGTACGCAGGCGGGAGATGATCGCGGCCGCGGTCCATGCCACGGATGTCACGGCGACGCCCGATGCCATCACGATGTGCTCCTCCGGAACCTGGCGGTATCGACAGTGAACGAGCGCCCCAAGCCAGGTCTCTCCAGGTGTCGAGTTCTTCTTACACCTGGTCGATCCCACCACGATCTTTGCGGGTATTCGCGGTTGCGGCAGGCGGTGGGTCGCGATCGCGGCATCTTCGCACAGGAATCGCCCTCGATATTTCAGTGCGACGGCGATGCAGGTCAGCCAGTATTTATCGCGGTTGTGGTACTCGAACCATTCTATGAAGTCGAAGTAGCAACCGGTCCAGAGCTCGACGAGGCGGCGCTCTGCGGTGTCTTGTTTCAGTTGTTTCCGAGTCGCGGCGTCGTAGGGGAATGCCACGCGAATTCCCAACTGATGCTTCCCGACGTCCCCTTCCCACACCGGCACCTGCGTCCGACTCAGGCGTTCAGGGCGATTATCGGATCTCTGTGGTGTGTTCACACCTCACAGAGCTATCGGTAGGCGAAGAACTCCTGCTGAACGGCGGATGAAATGCCGTTCGATTGTGGATAACCTATCCGGCTTCTTCGGCTCCGCGGCCCGGATGGGTCTTGGCTGCGCCGTTGCTCTCGCCAGCGCCACCAGAGGTCGCAGCAACCAGGTCTTTTCGGGCGCGGGCCACCCGCGAGCGGATTGTTCCGAGCCGGCAACCAGAGATCTCTGCCGCCTCCGCATAGGAGTAGCCGAGTACCTGGGTGAGGATCAGGGCCTCGCGGCGGTCATCGTCGAGTTGCTCGAGCATGAGTCGCACGTCAACGAGTTCGGCCCATGAGGAGCCGGTGTCGGAGTCTTGGGTGGCGTCGTCGATGTCGACGTCGGAACGCCGGGGCCTGGCCATGTCGTGGCGGACCGAGTCGACCCAGGCGCGCCGCGCCAGCGATAGTAGCCACGTGCGAGCGGAGGAACGGGCAGCAAACCGGGGCAGTGAACCCATCACGCGGAGGTAGGTCTCCTGGGTCAGATCATCTGCGACGTCGGGGTTGGCCAGGTGTGCCAGTAGTCGCCAGACGTCCATTTGCGTCAGGCGGATGAACTCGGTCAGGGCAGCCTTGTCACCGCGGCCAGCGCGGAGCGCCAGCTCGGTGACGCGGTCGTCGTCCCTGCCGGTGGTCATGCAGATCAGGGTAGCAGTCCAGGTGGAGCTCCCACTTTCGTTCGATAGGCGATCCCGATCGTCATTGAATCAATAGAAAGCCACGCTCTATTGACGGTTATTGATAGGAGGGGTACCGTGTTAACTGTCAGCCCGCCCCGGCTCAACCCGTCGTTTTTAGGGTCATTTCCGGATCGAGAGACGCCGCCGAGCTTTCGGCGACCCATCCCATTTGCACCACTCGCCAGCTACCTAGAAAGGGAAGAAACCCATGACTTCCTCCAAGGACATCGCGAACAAGGGTCTGGATACAGGCACTTCCAACGGTGACACCACCCGCCTCAATGGCGCACCGGTACCGTCCGAGCAGCACTCAGTGACCACCGGCCCGCAGGGTGGAATCAACCTCCATGACATGCATCTGACGGAAAAGCTTGCGCACTTCAACCGCGAGCGCATCCCGGAGCGAGTTGTGCACGCCAAGGGTGGCGGAGCATTCGGTGAACTCACCATCACTGAGGATGTCTCCAAGTACACCAAGGCTGGACTTTTCCAGCCGGGCACCAAGACTCCGATGCTTGCGCGTTTCTCGACCGTCGCCGGCGAGCAGGGTTCCCCTGATGGTTGGCGCGATGTGCGTGGTTTCTCGCTGAAGTTCTACACCGAAGAGGGCAACTACGACCTGGTCGGAAACAACACTCCGGTGTTCTTCATCCGCGATGGCATCAAGTTCCCGGACTTCATCCACTCTCAGAAGCGTCTGCCGGACACCGGCCTGCGTGATGCCAACATGCAGTGGGACTTCTGGACTGAGTCCCCGGAGTCCGCACACCAGGTCACTTACCTGATGGGTGACCGCGGTATCCCGAAGACGTGGCGCAACATGGACGGCTTCAGCTCGCACACCTACCAGTGGATTAACGCTGAGGGTGAGCGCTTCTGGGTGCAGTACCACTTCAAGACCCGCCAGGGCTGGGAGTTCCTTACTGATGCAGAGGCTGAGGAGCTCGTCGGTCAGAACACCGACCACTCCCGCCAGGACCTCTTCGAGGCCATTGAGCGCGGCGACTACCCGACCTGGGACGTCAAGGTTCAGATCATGCCGTTCGACGAGGCGGAGGATTACCGCTTCAACCCGTTCGACATCACCAAGGTCTGGTCCCAGAAGGACTACCCGCTCATCCCGGTTGGTCACTTCACCTTGAATGAGAACCCGCGGAACTTCTTCGCGCAGATCGAGCAGGCTGCGTTCGCGCCGTCGAACTTGGTCCCTGGTATTGGTTTCTCGCCGGATAAGATGCTGCTGGCTCGCGCCTTCTCGTACGCGGACGCACACCGTCACCGCGTTGGCGCCAATGCTGAGCACCTCCCGGTGAACAGCCCGATCAAGCAGGTCAATACGTTCTCGCAGGATGGCGCGGCTGCGTACCGTTTCGCGGATCCGAGCCTGCCGGTCCACGGCTCCAACATTGCCGGTCGCGGTTCGCAGGAATCTCTGGACGGTGGCGATCTCGGCCTGTGGGCTGCCAAGGGTGAGGAGCCGTTCCGCGGCGCGTACATCCATCACTCTGAGGATGATGATTTCGGCCAGGCCGGAACTCTCGTCCGTGAAGTCCTCGATGATGAGGCTCGGGATCGTCTCGCCGGCAACATCGCCCGCGCGATGGACGGCGTGAGCCCGGAGGTCGAGGAGAAGTGCTACATCTACTGGACCAACGTGGATGAGTGGCTCGGCTCTGAGGTCAAGAAGCGGTTCCAGGAGAACAAGGCCTAAAAGATAGAGCTTCCCGACGTTCCCCTCGCTCCGCGAGGGGCACCGCACAAACACAACACCCCTCCACGGATATCCGTGGAGGGGTGTTGCTGACCCAGTGGCCGTCGGAGCATCTGACGGTACTGTCCTGGGCCGGACTGGTTGACTAGGGTTCGTCCGGCCAGGTTTATGTGGTGTTGTTGGACAGGGGCCTGTTCTTACATGTCGCCGTCGGCCGGCATCGGCATGAGGACACCGTCAATAGCGTGAATGACACCGTTGGAAGCGGTCATGTCCGGGTCGGTGACCTGGACAGTGTTGCCATCGGCATCCATGAGCCAGACTGCGTCGCCATCGATCTGGATGGTGAGCATTTCGCCCTGGAGGGTTTCGACGGTCTCGCCGTCCATCTCCATCACGTCCGCTGCCATCACTTCACCGGGGATGACGTGGTAGGTCAGGATTTCGGTGAGGTCGCCGGAGGGGTCCGCGAGGAGCTCGTCGAGAGTGCCTTCCGGCAGTGCGGCGAAGGCCTCGTTGGTCGGTGCGAAGACGGTGTATGGGCCGTCATTCTGCAGGGTTTCGACGAGGTCGGCTGCCTGGAGCGCCTCAACCAGGGTAGAGAAGTCCGGATTGCCCATTGCGGCATCGACGATGGTGTTGCCGCTGGCCTCTTCGCCGTCAGTCTCCGTCTCTGTCGTGGTGTCGGCAGAGTCCATCTCGGAGGTCTGGGTGGCAGTGGTGCCCTCAGTGTTGTTGTCCATGGTCTCGTTGTCATCGGAGCATGCGGCCAGTGCAAAAGCGAGTGACGCGGCGCCGACGGCAGCTACGAGGGTGCGCTGAATTTTCATGATCAGACCTTTCAGTGTTGGGCCACACCCTGCCATGGGGCTGTATGTGTATGAGGTGCGACGCACTTTATATTACACATATGGATAAATTAGTCAATAGGAAATTAATTCCTACGGAGAAGTTCATGCCTGATTGCCTGCTCAGCGCTGGTAAATCTGAACGCGTGGTTGGCACTTTCTAGTGCCTCTGGAATTACTCGCTGGTTCGAAAGCGCCAATTCCTTGTTGCCCTCTCGTCCGAGAATCACACTCGGGGCGAACGAGGGCACTGTGATGGCAGTTGGTCGGCGCAGGACGGAGCCGAGAATGTCGGTGAATTCCTTGTCGTCGACAAGCCCGGGGGAGACCGCATTGACCGGACCGCTCAGAGCCGGATCGAGGGCGGCGCGGTGGTAGATGTCCAGCATGTCGTCCAGTGCGATCCACGGGAACCACCTGGTTTCCTTGCCAATGGGCCCGCCGAGGAAACCAGCGATCGGCGCTGCTAGCACCGGCAACAGTCCACCGCCCCCAGCTAGAACCAGACCGGTGCGTACATTCACTACTCGCACACCTGCCTCCCGAGCAGGTTCCAACGCCTCCTCCCAATCAGAGACGATGTCCGCCAACGGACCCTCCCCGGTAGAGGCGGACTCTGGCAGCACTTCATCGCCACGGTCGGCACCGTAGTAACCGACGGCGGAGGCGCAGACGATCGTCGAGACTCCGGACATAGACGCCAATTTGGCCAGCTTCTTTGTCGGGCAAACGCGAGTTGATCGGATTTTCGCAAGATGCGAGTCGGTGAACCGACCCATGATGGAGGCGCCAGCCAGGTGGATGAGGGTGTCCACGTCTTGCAGGAGGGCACCGTCTGGATCTGCCGGTTCCCAGAACCTGGACTCGGTGGCGCAGTCATCGTCATGGGTGCCCACGGCCTCGATGTCTCGGACTAGCCGGATCACCCGGTGTCCGAACATCGACAAAAGCGCCGTCAATTGCGTTCCGATCAACCCGGTGGAACCGCTGATGGCGATGGTTTTCCGAGGGACCGCGTCTGCGTCCTCGACACCCACGTACCCGGCCAATCGGTCAGCCGCCGCGAGATCACCAGCAGTCACGGCATTGCGGTAGTGCAGTGTCTGCCGCATGGTTGGGATCGGGAACCGGGAGCTCACGGTGTCACGGATCAGTGTGTTGTCACCGTTCGGCAGGATCTCGTGGACGTGCGTGAACTTCAGCAGTCCCTGCAGCGGTTGGTCAGAGAAACTGTCCGCGAACTGGCGGCCCTCAATGAAATCCGCCGGTTGATGCCGAGCAGAGAGGGATATTCCGAGGGGGAGGGTGAGGGAAGTGTGACCGTCGGGAAGCGCGGTTGCTTCTGAGGTTGGCCGCATGGGCAACAACCCGGGCATGAGGCGCCGAATGGCGCCGGGACTTTCGTACCAGGCCCAAACGCGTGCCTGGTCGTAGGGAATGGATTCTTCGTTGACCAGGCGCATTGTCTATGCGTCCTTTCGCATGACTGAGGTAACCACGCCGTGGTCGAAGCCGAGCTTGCGGTAGAGCCCGTCGGCGCCGGTGGGGCTGGTGGTGTCCACGTGGAGGGTGATGGAGTCGATGTCGCCGCTGTCGGCCGCGGCGCGGATGGCGGTGGTGAGAACCGCGGGTGCCAGGCCACGACGACGGCCTTCCCGGCGCACACCGACCAGCGCCAAGTACACCTCGCGGGGCACGGTCTGCAGCGCCAAGCAATAGGCGAGCACCCGGCCATCTGGGTCGACTGCCACAACGGAGTATTCCGGGCTCGCGCTGATGGAGTGCCAGTCCTCATCCCAGATCTCAGCAGTCGGCGGGGCTTCTCCCCAGTGGTCGCGGAAAGCGTCGATGTGCGCCTCACGCGCTGCTTCCTGGTCGGATTCCTGCACCTTCCGCACGACGATGGCATCGGTTCGCGGCCGCGGCTGGAAGTCGTCCGGCAAGGCATCCAGAGACAGCTTCATCTTGTCGAACAGTCGGACCTGACCGTAGCCATGGCGAGCCAGCAGCGCCGCCTGCGGGGAGTTCACTCCCACACCAAAGGTCTGTAGGCAGCGCGGCCCGGTGATTCCGCGCTCATCGGCCAGTTCGATGACGCGCTTTTCCATCGTCGGCAGCAGCCACGGACCAATCGGGTCATAGTGCGCGGGGTCGATGAGGAACTGCAGGTCAAGGTGGCTGAGGCCATCCGGATCGGGTGTCTCCTCCACGCTGATCAGCCCCACCGCGACCAAATCATCGCCGGCGAAGACCGCCCAGGTGTCCTTCTCTAGGTCGAGGGTAGGGGTGTCGAGGCTCTCTGCGAGCGTCTCTTCGTATCGCTTCTCGACGCTCTCCTCAACTTCCGCCACCCTCCCCGTCAGGCCTGACCAAGCGGGTACGAGATCAGATCGAAGTGGAACACAGGTGTAGCCCTCGCCCGGCGAATCGCCGGTGGTGTGGGAGTGCTCTGGCTCCTTGGCGGAGTCGGAGGTAACGAAGCCTTTCAGCGTCTCGAGGAAGTTCATCTTCCCGAGCGTAACAACACAAAAGAGCACCCCGCAGAAACCTGCGGGACGCTCTGGTGCCTTCAGTGCCGACCGAAGCCGGCCTTTGGCTGGGGCTTTAGGAGGCCGGGACGTCCTTCAGGTCGCGCTTAACGACTTTGCCGATGACGTTGCGCGGCAGTCGCTCCGGGTAGAAGACGACCTCCTTGGGAACTGCCGGGAGCATGAAGTTCTCGGCGACCCAGTCGCGGATCTGGTCGGGATCGATCTCGATGCCGTCCTTGAGCACGACGTAGGCCTTGACCTTCTGGAACGTGTCCGGGTCGTCGATGCCGACGCAGTAGGACTCCAGAACGCCATCCATGGTGTCGATGATGTCGGAGACGGAGGCGGGCCAGATGTTCTCGCCGCCGACAATGATCATGTCGTTGTTGCGGCCGAGGATGCGCACGCGCTTGGAGACCGGATCGATGACAGCGTGGTCACCAAAGTCCAGCAGTCCATCGCGGTAGGTCGGCTCGTGGCGATCGCCGAGGTAGCCCTTCATGGACATGGAGTTATGGGCGTGCAGGACGCCGACAGTTCCGTCTGCGACCTCTTCGCCGGTCTTCTCATCGAGGATTGCCATGCGGCCTGCCCACACCGGGTAGCCGGCGGTATTCGGGTCCTCGACCAGATCCTGGGGGCTAGCGACGGCAACGAGGAGACCTTCGGTGGAGCCATACGCGCTGGCCAGGATGTTGCCGTAGTTCTTCTGCAAGCCACGAACAAGCTCTTCGCTCATTGCGTTGCCGGCATTCATGATGAACTGCAGCGACGAGGTGTCGAACGATCCATCATCGACAGCGAGCACGTCCTTAAGGAAGACAGCCGAGGACACCATGCCGGTGCACTTGTACTGGTCGACCTGGCGCAGCACGTTCTCCGGGTCGAAGATTCGCTGGGTGATCAGAGTCGTACCGAAGCCGAGGCCGAGGACAGTAACGCCCCAGCCGAGCAGGTGGAAGCAGCTGGCGGTGAGCTGGATCCGAGCACCCGGGCGAGCACCTTCGAGCACATCGACGGCTGGCGCCAGGACGCCGAGCGGGTTGACCGGCTCAGAGTGGTGCACGGCCTTCGGGATACCGGTGGTGCCGGAGGACATCATGATGACGCCACCCTGCTTTGGGCGCTTGGGGATCTCCGCGTTCTTCGGGCCCGGGTTCGCCCACAGGTCCTGCAACGACTGGAAGTCAACGTCAGCGCGTGCACCCTCGGCGACGTGGCCGTGGATGGTGATGACACCGAGCTCGGAGAGATCCTCCGGCAGGCGCTCGTCGAACTCGGAATCGAAGATGATCGCGTCGAGCTGGTGCTCGTCGATGATCGCCCTGAGCTGCTGTCCGGAGGCGCCGACGTTCAGAAGGAAGGCAGTGTATCCGAGGTATCCCTTGGATGCCAGCGGCACAATGAAGCCACGGCCGTTGCGGGCCATGATGCCCACGCGGCTGTTCTGATCAATGCCGTGGCTGGCCAGCGCCTCTGCGGTCAGGCGAGCCTGGTTACGCAGCTGGGTGTAAGTCAGTTCACCGTCATCATCGATGAGGGCTGCGGCGTTCGGGGTACGTGCGGCTGCGCCCTCGATCAGGCCAGACAGGCTCATGCCGTACTTGGCGACGGCCTTGACGGTCTTTGCGACCGAGCCCTTCTCCGCGCCGTCGAAGACATCGACGTTATGTACGACACCGATGCCTCGCAGCGTTGCCTTGAAATCTCGAATCTTGCTTTCGAACACTGCAAGCCTCTCGTCTGGATCCGCTCTGGGCGGGTGCGCCTAAAGCTGTGAAAAAATAAGCTGACGTTCGCACTATAGCTGTGAAACGCTCTGGCCAAGGATGTCGAATAGTTTAAGCCACAAAATCTGGGAATGCCATCCTAAATGGGCAAAGAGGCAAGCTACTGCTTCACGCATCCCCCCGCAACCGAATACCTATACATAGGGAAAACCCCACACGAGGTGTTCGTGTGGGGTTGTCGCTGAGTCGAGAACCGCTCGGGTGGAGCGATTGTGGACTCTGAAGCCGTGGGGCTCAGGCCAATTACAGGCCGAGGTTCAGTCCACCGAGGCCGCCACCAAGCAGGCCGCCGTTGTCCTGGCCGGTGTTCAGCAGTCCGCCGGTGCCCTCACCGGTGTTGCCCAGGATGCCGCCCTGGCCAATGAGGCCTTCGCGCAGGGTCTGGCCGAGGGGGTTGTTCAGGTCGCCATCACCAACGGTCTGGCCTCCCAGCTGTGCGGCTCCGTCGCCGGTCTGGCCGCCGAGCTGAGCGGTGTCGCCGCTGTTGGCCTGGGACAGCGGAGCGTTGGCAATGTTGCCTTCTCCGGTGTTCTGGACAGCTTCGTCGGAAGCGTGGTCGCCACCGACAACCGGACCGCCGACACCGTTAGCCTGGTTGTCGCCGGCTGCGAAGAGGCCGACAACTTGGTCTTCGCCTGCGTTGGCGAGTCCAAGGTTTCCGTCAACGTTGACCAGGCCCAGGTCCTCACCGCTGGTGAGGAGGTTGGCGTCGCCGCCACCGGTGATCGACTCGAAGCCCGGCAGGACCTCGACGGTGATGGTGTCCGGAGCGAAACCGGAGAGGGCCTCGATGAGAGCGATGTAGTTGTCCATGTGTAGTCCTTCGCGACTGTGTGGCGGTTGTTGTGTGGAGGAGTTGCAGAGGCAAAAGACTTGGGACAACCGGGATATCCGGGGTGTAACGAATCTTTTCCATAAGCGATGAGCCAAACTTTAAGAGTCGCCTGGGAAGACGGCAATAGCGAACGAAGAGTGTGGCGCACGACACATGTCCGTTAGGCGAACAGGGCGTGAATCCGGGATGTAAACCCCCTGCTCAGGGTACCCTTAGTGTGGTTAATAGTGGTTTCTTAGATCAAAATAGTTATACCCACGTATGGGGGTATCGGTAACGGTTATGTTAACAGTTCTTTGTTCCAGTCGTAATTCCGCGGCCGCCAGAAATTCTGTACCTATCTAAGGATTTTCATGCCGATTACGTCGAGTTTTGAGGTTCGCCACATGTTTGCAGATTAGGCCTACTTTCCTAGCGGCAAAAGCGCAGCGCTGGTACGTCCGCGTTTTGGCGATTTTTCGCCCGTTTTGAGAGCTCCGCGAATAGCCGCTGGCCTCTTTTGTCACATCAGTCACACCAGTAACAGAAGTTCACTATATTTGGGCCCATGGAGCCCACATCATCTGACCGGCAGTCATCTGAGCCTGAGGACCTCCTTACAGAGGAGATCGCGGCGACGGATGTCCCCGAGCAGGACGGAGTGCTGGCGGAGGAGCCCGAGAACAGCAATCTCCGCTCGGAGCGTCGTCCGCTGGTGCCTGGGATCCTCGCTGCGCTGATGGTGGTGCCTCTTATCGTCGGGGCGGTCCTGGTTGGATCCGGCACCGTGAACCTGTGGGGTGGGCCTGCGGGCTCTTCGGTGGAACAGAGCGATGGGGCAGCGGCTGGGTCTAGTCCTCATGGACAGGCGCAGACGGCGTTACAGGAAGCGGCAGCGCAGTCGGGCCTACTGGTTAGTGGATTGGAACAGGGCTCAGAAGGCGTCGGGGAGATCAGGACAGGTACCGGAGAGCTTGCAGACGGTCTCGTTGAACTCCAAGAAGGAGCTCGCCAACTGGTCGAGGCAACTCAGGAACTATCGACAGGTCTCGATGATGCCTCCGGTGGCCTGCCTCTGCTGGCTGCGGCCACCGGTCAGATCAATGGAGCGATTGATCGGTCCCGTGAGTCGCTGCAGGCCTCCAATAGCCCGGACGCACAGGCTGCCATCGGGGACTTGGACTCGCTGCAGCGGCAGCTGGGATTGATCAATTTCGAGGATCTGGCGGCTGACCTTCAGAATGCGTCGAGCGGAGCTCAGGAGATTGCTGCCGAATCAGGAACCGCTCTGACAAATGGGCTGAACGACGCGACCGAGGGATCCGAGGTCCTTCTTGAGGCGATGGACGAGCTCCAGGGCGGCATTGACCGTCTGGAAGGAATGGCCACTTCTGGCAATGAGGAGATCGCCACGGCCCGCTCTGCCCTCGGGGATGTCTCTGATGCGGAGTTCGCCGCAGCCGCCGGGACCGTGGATGCCACCGAGGCAGCTCAGCGCACCGTAGTGGTCTTGCTCTTCTTCATGATGGGTGCAGCCGCGTTGTTGTGGCTCCTGCCGGTGAATCAGACTGCCCGAGCGCTTGGTGCGGTGATTGCGGTCGGCACTGTCACGCTGTTGGTGGTCACCCCGGGGTTCACGGTGGCGACAGGGCTGCTCGCGGTGCTGTTTGTCGCCGTGGCGGCTATCGCGTCCGCCGCTGTCGCAGGCGTCCTGTTCAAGGTGCTCGACCGCAGGTGGGGAATCATCGCGATCGGTACGGCGATGCTGATCCAGGTCATCTATCTCGGCGTCTTCCTGCGCACTTCCCTCGCGGAGATCCCTGCGATCGTCTCCGCATTGATGCCCTTGACGTACCCGTCTGCAGGGATTTCTTCTTTGCTTAACGACGCCTCCCTCATCCCCTTCACCACCACCATCACCCTGACCGCTCTGTTGGGTGCGCTGGGGATCGCCTCGATCTGGGTAGGTCGACGCTCAGAGCTCAAGGCGGAACTTGCTCAAGAGGAAGAACAAGAGCAAGAACACGAGGAAGAAGACGAGCAATTAGTGAGTGTGGCTGCGAACGCGGAAACGCCGGATGGCGAGGACGGTTCCGCCGATGGCGAGAACCAGGAGCACGACGAACGCTCCGGAGGCGACTCCGATCCCCGGGAATCCCATTAGCTGAGCTCGGGCGTTCCACGACATCGTCTGATTTTCCATCCCGTACATTGACGAGCCGAGCGGGAACATCGCCAGATAGCCGAACCTAGCCAGACCGACCCACGCGAAGATCGCGACGATCGCCGCTCCCCAAGTGAAACCTTCGGAAGCTCGGATCGACCGGCGTGGGGGAGTGTCCGTCTCATCGCTGTTCTCATCGGCGGCGCGCAGCGCCTGCTCTGCTCGGTCTTCACGGGCCTGCTTCGCCAGGATCCATGCCGCGAACATCGACAGGACCGTGAGAATGACAAGAACGACACCAAACATGGACCCGACGATAGTCGTGACTAAACCCGGACCCCGACGCCGGTGGGTAGGGGTCTGCCGTATCCTGCACAGATATGGACTATGTGTCGATTCAGCTAGTGCTGCTTGCCCTGCACTTCGCACTCGTGGCGGGCATCGCCATCGCGGTGCCGCTGCTGTGGAAGGGTGCCGTTTTCGTTCCTGAGCGTGGTCGCCAGGAGATGGGTGCCGTCTTCGCACGATGCCGGGACGTCTTCATCCCTGTTGGAGCGATTACCGCGCTCATCATGGCCGAGTCGGTCTTCAAGGATCTGCTGGATCCGACTTTCATGACGACCTACGACATCCTCCTTTCCCGCATCTACGACCTGTGGGCCTTTGTCTCCCTGTACCTGCTGCTCCTTGTGATCGGCCTGGCGGTATTGCTGGGGATTCAGGGGCGGGATCTGCTGGCGCCGTCGGTGTCGGTGATTTCCGGGCTGTTCCGGGACGCCCTGCTGGTGCTGTCCTTCGTCGTCTTCATCGTGCTGGCTCTGGTCGCTTGGCTGCTGGTCGGCACCGTGGTCACCGCGCTGGTGCTCTTCCTTGGAGTGCTGTACCTCAGCGTGCTGTACTTCTACCGCGCGGAGAAGATTCGTGACGAAGTACTGGGTGATGACTGGGTGATCTAGACCCGCCCACTCTGATTGGCCCGGCCACCTCGGCCGGGCCTTTTCAGCTCTGATGAATGAGGCGGAACTAGTCCCAGACATGAAAGAAGACCATCACCGTGTGGTGATGGTCTCTCTCTGTTGTCGGGGTAGCGGGATTTGAACCCACGGCCTCTTCGTCCCGAACGAAGCGCGCTACCAAGCTGCGCCATACCCCGGTCTCGACTTGCCTCGCTTGCGCTCAGCCTGTCTCGGCAACGTTGTCTAGGTTAGGCGATGTGGCCGGGAAAACACAAAACAAGTGGTGAACCCCGGTAAACACCCCGTGGTCCCACCCTTACCCCGGGTGAACTTCGATGAGGGTGGCGCTCGGGGCGCAGAACAGACGCACCGGCGCATAGGGGGAGGTACCCAGTCCGTTGGTCACGTGCAGGCTGGTGCGCTCGGTCCAGCGGGATAATCCCCGTGCTCGGGACCGGTCGATGCCGCAGTTGGTCACGATCGCACGACCGCCGGGCAGGCACACTTGGCCGCCATGGGTGTGGCCAGACATGACGAGGTCGTAGCCGTCCTCCGCGAATAGGTCCAGCACCTCCGGCTCCGGGGAATGGGACAGTCCGATGGAGAAGTCCGCGCTGGGGTCTGCAGCGCCAGCGATGAGGTCGTGGCGGTTGTAGTTGTGGTGGGGGTCGTCGACACCTGCCACGGCGACTTTCCAGCCGTCGCCGACGGTCAGGTCGAAACGACGGTGCGTCGCATCTTCCCAACCACGCTCAATGAATGCCGCACGCATGCCCTCCCAGGGGAGTTTCACCGCTGAGGGGACTCGCTTCTTTTTCGTCAGGTACTTCATGGGGTTGGACGGGCTAGGGCCGAAGTAGTCATTGGTGCCGAAGACGAAGATGCCCGGGACGTCCAGCAGCGGGTCGACCGCCCTCAGCACTGCCGGAACCGCCTGCTCCGAGCCGAGGTTGTCACCGGTATTAACCACCAGATCCGGCTTCAGCCTGGCCAAATCCGCGACCCACCGCTGCTTCTTTTCCTGATCCGGAGTCATGTGCAGATCCGAGATATGCAGAATGCGCAGGGGTTTCGTGGGGGACGGCGAAGTCTCACCGCTGCGGGCAGGAGCGTTCAGGCTCACGCGGTGGAGCTTGAAGTGCGTCAGCTCGATCTTGTTCGCATAAGCAAAGGTCAAGGCGCCTGTTGCTGCACCGAGCGCCATGGTGCCACCGAAGATAGTGGCCGCCTGACGGAGAACTGACGGGGACTTCTGGGTGTCGCTCATGCGCTCCACGGTAGTACAGCACATTGTTTGCACAGGTAGGCCCGCGCGCAGGTTGTAACCTGGTGACATGAGTGAACTGAAGTCCCAGATTACCGCCGATATGACGGCATCCATGAAGGCCCGCACCAAGGAGCGCACCAGCGCTCTGCGCATGCTCAAGGCCGCCATCCAGACCGAAGAGGTCTCCGGCCAGAAGCACGAGCTCGACGACGCGGAGATCCAGCGCGTTATCGAGCGCGAAATCAAGAAGCGTCGCGAGTCCGCTGAGGTCTACCGCGAGGCCGGACGCGACGAGCTGGCTGAGAAGGAAGAGCAGGAAGCAGCAGTATTCGCTGAGTACCAGCCGCGTCAGCTCAACGACGAAGAGCTCAACTCCCTCGTCGACACCGCTGTTTCCGAGATCTGCGGCGACGAGCCCTCCATGAAGGCCATGGGTCAGATCATGTCCGCAGCTAAGGAGCGCGCTGGCGCGTCGGTCGACGGCAAGCGCCTGTCTGCCGCTGTGAAGTCCCGCCTGCAGGGCTAATCAAAACAGCCTCCTGACGTCTCGGCCTTAGACCGAAAGAGAGCCGCCACGGTGTGTGGCGGCTCTTTGCGTCGGGAAGCGGGGGTTGATCTTTTAGCGCAGCGGAATGGTGCCGATGCCCGGGATGTCGATCGACGGCGGCAACTGGATGCCGCCTCCGCCGCCTCCTCCACCGGTACCGCCTCCGCCACCGCGGTTGCTCTCACGCTCAGGGCGGGGCTCCGGTGCCGGGCGGGATCCATCGGAGACCTCCAGCGTCACGATGCCGCCTTCCAGGACTGCCTCCTGGTTGCGGATGCCGGAGACCTCCCCACGCGGGCGACCGGTACCTGCAGCGGATGCAGTGTTGACCCGGAAACCAGCCTCTTCAAGAAGTCGAGTGGCCTCCGTCTCGCGCTTACCGACGACATCAGGGATCTCAGCGGTGCTGCTGCGGTAAGCATCATCCATCGGGTTCAGCCCCGGACCACCGAAGTTGTCCAGCACCGGCATCACCGCAGAGAACCAGGACCTAGCCGGCTCACGGCCGCCGAAGAGATTGCCGCTGCCGCACTGGCGCACCGGGGAGGTGCACAGCTCGGAGGTGGTGGTGCCGTCGTTGTAGATGTAGGACGCTGCGGACAAGCCACCGGTGAACCCGAGGAACGCGGCGGACTGGTTCGACTCGGTGGTGCCGGTCTTGCCGGCCATCTCCCCCTCCCAGCCAGCGGAGCGGGCTGCATCTTCGGCGGTGCCGTCGACGGTGTCCAAAGCCAGGGCGTGGGCCATTGCGTTGGCGACGCTCGGCTCTACGGCGTCCTCGCACGGAGGGACGTTGATGTGCACGTCATTGCCATTGCGGTCAGTAACTCGGTCCACCGGGTTCGGCGCGCACCAGCGGCCCTGGGAGGACAGCGTCGCGCCAACGTTCGCCAACTCCAGAGCGCTGACCGGTGTCGGTCCAAGGACGTAAGAGCCGAGGTTGTGGTTCTTGACATAGTCAGCGACCGAGGACTCGCCGTCAAAGCTGCCCTCGTCGAGGTAAGACCGCATGCCCAGGCGCACAGACATGTCCACGACCTCGTTGATGCCGACCTGCTCGGCGAGCATGACGAACGAGGTATTTGGGGATTCAGCGAGAGTCTCAGTCAGAGTCATCGACGAATCGAAGGTGCCGGTGTTCTCCACGCAGTACAGACCGCTGGGGCAATTCTCGGCGCCACCGTCACCAAGGCCGGTGGCCTCATAGCGGCGCGGCACACTGAGTTCAGCGTCGATGCCCATGCCGTGCTCGATGGCTGAGGCAGCGGCGAAGATCTTGAAAATAGATCCGGCGCCATTGCCGACCGTTGCCCACGGCTGGGGCTGCACCGTCTGACTGCTCTCAGTGTCCAGGCCGTACGGGCGGGAGGACACCATGGCCAGCACGCGGCGGGAATCCTCGCCCGGCTGGATGATATCCATGACCTGAGCAACGCCACCGGCATTCTCTGCGGTGGTCTCACGGACTGCGCGCTGGGCGTTCGCCTGCACCTCCGGATCGAGAGTTGTATGGACGGTGTAGCCACCGCGGCTGAGCTGCTCGTAACTCATGCCCTGCTCTTCAAGCCAGTCGATGACGAAGTCACAGAAGTAGCCGGAGTCCCCGGCAGCGATGCAACCGTGTGGCATTCGATTGGGCTCAGGAAGAACACCGAGCGGCTCATTTGTCGACGAGCGCAACTCCGATTCGGTGATGGCGCCGTTGTCTGCCATCGCCTGGAGCACCGTGTTCCGTCGGTCCAGGGCGCCGTCCGGGTTCGTGTACGGATCCAGGCCAGTGGTCTGCTGGACCAGGCCAGCGAGCATCGCGGACTGCGTGATGTTCAGTTCAGAGGCGTGGACGCCGTAGTAGGTCTGTGCCGCAGCTTCGATGCCGAAGGCACCGTTTCCGAAGGGCACCAGGTTCAGGTAACCGGCGAGGATCTCATTCTTATCCATGAGGTCTTCAAGCTGGTGCGCGATCTGGATCTCACGAATCTTGCGTCCGTAGTCAGTGGCGACAGCGCGCTGGCGCTCGGCGTCTGTTTCTGCGGCAACGAGGTATTCGTGGTTCTTGATCAGCTGCTGCTCGATCGTCGAGGCACCCTGCTGGACCGAGCCAGAGGTGAAGTTCGCGACGGCCGCACGAAGCGTGCCTCGCCAATCCACGCCACCGTGCTCCCAGAAGCGCCGGTCCTCAATAGAAACGATGGCACCCTTCATATTGTCGGAGATCTGATTCGACTCGACGATGAAACGCTGCTGTTCATAGAGGTGCGCCAATGGTTCACCGTGCACATCGGTGATGGTGGTGACTTCCGGTGCGTCTCCGTTGATGAGCCCCTGTGCGGACCCCTCCAAACCACTTGCAGTGCGCAGGAGTGATTGTCCGGCGAGGCCGGCTGCGGGGAAGACCGCGGCGGCCAGAATGACACCGGAGAGAACCGTCGCGACGAGAAGCCGCAGTACCAAAGAACCCTGATTCACAGGGCCTACCCTACTTGGCCAGCCGCGGTATCCCATTTATCGGGAAAATTTCCTCAGATTCCTCGTCTGCGACTCGATCTAAGCGCTTTCGCAGCAGAGTGGTCACACGGGGTGGGTGCTGTGAGCCTCAAAACGGGAATTCCGTGTTTTCAGCACTCGGTAGCCAGCGGTGTGCTACCCCCATTTCCGCGGGTTCTGAACAGGTGATTTTTTTACACTTGTCCAGATGGCGGGTGGGTCGGGGGTGGGTTAGTGGGCCGCGCGAAATGGGCGGGGCGCACCAGAGTAACGGCAGTTCTCCAGTGTTAGCCTTTTTTCCCGTAGAGAGTATCCGCTCGCTGAGGCGCTCTATGAGGTCCGCTCTCTCCGGTGTAGTGCATGGGGCCCGGCGTATGCCTTTACCCCCAGAATGTGACCTAGTAGACATATACTGAAAATGTGTGATTAGACTTACAACTATCAAGAAGTGAGGATCCCGTCGGATACTTGAAACTCCAAAACGCTTAGTTAGAGCGGATTTGGCCGCACAGGAGGAAAGAATCATGACCGCAACGTTGCCTCCCCGCACCGCTGTAGACACAGATCTGGCCCCGGAGCTCGGCCCCGAGAGCTTCCGCGACCGAGGCGAGTGGATCACCCACGCAAAGTGCCGCGACATCGACCCGGACGAGCTCTTCGTCCGCGGCGCAGCTCAGCGTCAGGCAGCAGTCATTTGCCGCCACTGCCCGGTCGCACTGCAGTGCCGCGCAGACGCTCTCGACAATGAGGTGGAGTTCGGCGTGTGGGGCGGCATGACCGAGCGTCAGCGCCGCGCACTGCTGCGCGAGCACCCCGAAGTCACCAGCTGGGCGGACTACTACGCCGAGCAGCACACGCGTCAGCGCGACGCCCACTCTGCATGACATCAGGCTCAGTCGTTATATTTGTTTTATGACTAACAAGTGGGAGTACGCAACTGTCCCGTTGCTCACGCACGTGACGAAGCAGATTCTGGATAGCTGGGGCATCGACGGGTGGGAGCTCGTTTCTGTCCTGCCGGGCCCGACGGGTGAGCAGCACGTCGCTTACCTCAAGCGCCAGCTCGAGGAGGCCTAGATCATGGGCAAGTACTCCGAAAAGCTTGCTGAACTGGGCATCGAACTGCCCGAGGTCGCAGCTCCTGTCGCCGCCTACGTTCCGGCGATCAAGGTAGGCAACCTCGTCTACACCTCCGGTCAGCTCCCGTTCGTCAACGGTGAATTGCCGGCACTTGGCCATGTTGGCGCTGAGGTTGACGCGGACACCGCGAAAGACCTGGCTCGCACTGCCACCCTCAATGCCCTGGCTGCGGTCGACGCCCTGGTTGGCATCGACAACGTCGTCCAGGTCGTCAAGGTCGGCGGCTTCGTCGCTTCCGCCGCTGGCTTCAGCGGTCAGCCAGGTGTCGTCAATGGGGCTTCTGAACTGCTCGGAGAGGTTTTCGGTGACGCCGGCGCCCACGCCCGTGCAGCCGTCGGTGTCGCGGAACTTCCGCTGAACGCACCGGTCGAAATCGAAATCACGGTCCAGGTCGAGGCTTAACCCCCTGCGCGCTCAGCGCAAATGTATACGGACGCGGGTCAGGCTCAGATCTGACCCGCTGACGTGTATCTGAGGAGAGCGTCGCGAAAGTCACGTTGCGTCACGCCCTTCCGTGTCGTTCAGTCCTGCCGTCACAACGTAAGATGTGCGGCATGGAGCATCCCGCTTACAACCAGTTGCGCCCGGTGAATGAATCTGTGGGCGTCGTCCTGTGCAGCAATCCCAGTTACGGTGCCTTGGAGGGGACTAACTCCTACATCATCCGCGCCGACGGCGATGCTCGGAGCATCGTCGTTGACCCTGGTCCAGAAGACGAAGGACACCTCAATGTCCTGCACCGTGAGGCCGGCGAGGTTGCGCTGATCCTCCTGACTCACCGCCACGCAGACCACGCCGATGGCGCGGCTCGCTTCCGCCAGATCACCGGAGCACCGGTTCGTGCTTTCGAACCCGCCTACTGCTCCGGTGGCGGGGAAGTGCTTTACGACGGTGACCGCATTCACATCGACGGCGTCACGCCGCGGGTCGAGGTTGTGCACACCCCCGGCCACACCGCCGACAGCGTCTGTTTCTTCATTCACCCGGGTGAGGGCGAGGATGTCGTGGGAATCTTGACCGGCGACACCACCGCCGGACGCCACACCACCACCATCTCCGAGACCGACGGCGACCTGGGTAAGTACCTGCAGACCCTGCGAATGCTCGAAGAGCGCGGTGCCGGGATCCAGATGCTCCCCGGCCATGGCGCGGAACTGCCGGACACCTCGGCGATCGCCCGCAAGTACATTGACCGGCGCGAACAGCGCCTGGAGCAGGTCCGCGAAGCCCGCGAGAAGCTCGGTTCGGGTGCCACGGTCAACCAGTTGGTCGACGAGATCTACACCGATGTGGACCCGGTGCTGCGCCACGCCGCCGAGCAATCCACCCGCGTTACCCTGAGGTATCTGCAGGACCAGGAGTAACCGACACCAGGAGGACCCGTGGCAGACCGGCCGCCCCCATCCGTCCCAGACGACGAACCGGATGGGCCTGCTGCGCACCGCGCTCCCGTCGTCACGGGTCACACTAGGTCTAAAGAGCGAACCCTCTCCCCAGACGTCGCCCGCGGGCTGATGCTCCTCGGTATCGCACTTGCCAACGGCACCACCGCCTGGCTGGCATTCGGCAGCGATCTGCTGCCCACACCACCGGTGTCCACCACGGACACGGTCGTCGATGTCATCCTGGGGATCTTTGGCAACTCCCGTGGTCTACCGATGTTCGCATTGCTCTTCGGCTTCGGCATCGGAATGCTGGCCGTGCGCGAATGGAAACGCGGCACACCCTGGAAGTCAGCCAGGAAGTTGATGTTCCGGCGCTACTGGGCGCTGGTCCTCTTTGGTGCCCTGCACATGGTGTTCCTCTTCTTCGGAGACATCCTCTTGATGTACGCGATCTATGGACTGGTCGCGGCATTCATGGTGCCGTGGCGCGATAAAACCCTGCTGTGGTTCGCGGGCCTGCTGTTCTCTATTTACGTCCTTTTCCAACTGGGCTCGTTCGCTCTCATGGCCGTGTCCGGAGAGTTCGCCGTCGACGCTGCTGCTGGAGCACCCGGAGCCGAAGGATTCGCAGAAGGTGAGAACATTCTGCTGTCCATGTTCGGTGCAGAAGCCCTCCAGGGAACGTATCTGGCGCAGATTCTCACCGGACTCGTCATCCTGGTTTCGACTCCAATTGCGGTGATCTTCGGTGCTCCGCAGCTGTTCTCGTTGGTCTTGGTCGGTATCGTCGTGGCTCGTCGCGGCATTCTGACCGATGCAGAAAACCACCTGAAGCTGCTGCGGATCGTCGCGGTCGTTGGGCTGTCTGCCGCGGTGCTCACCGGTGTTCCTGCAGGACTGGAATCCGCCGGAGTGCTCAACACCGAGATCTGGGCAACCCTCACTCAGATCGCCGGCAACCTGGCCGGACCGGGCATCATTGCCGCGATCGCCTTGGCTCTGCGTGGGCTGCAGCAGAAGCAAAAGGCAACCGCCGACGCCGGTGTCGACGCCCCGACAATGCCCATGCCGCTGGAAGCACTGAAGGCACTGGGTCAGCGCTCAATGTCCGGCTACCTCATGCAGTCGGTCCTCTTTATCGTGCTGGTCTCCGGCTGGGGCTTCGACGTGTTCGACGGGGCCTCCGTTGCAGCGATCGCTGGTTGGTCGGCCCTCATCTGGCTGGTCACAGTCTTCTTCGCCTATGGCTTGGAAGTGGCAGGCAAGCCCGGACCTGCAGAAAAACTGCACCGCAGAATGACGTACGGAGCGGCGGACTCTCGGGCGCTGTAGGTCTGGCAGAGCCGCTACCGACCCATAGAATTGCCGACTCCCCCGGGTAGGGCCCGGGGGAGTGGGGAGGGGGACGTCGGGAAGCGAATCCCCGAACGGGTCCCTCTTAGCGCGCGCGCTTAGCCAGACGCTCTGCGTCCGTGATGAGGACGGACTTGCCCTCGATGCGAATCCACCCGCGGTGCGCGAACTCGGCGAGAGCCTTGTTGACCGTCTCGCGGGAAGCGCCAACCAGCTGGGCGATCTCCTCCTGCGTGAGGTCGTGCGTCACCCGGAGGCTGCCACCCTCGTTCTGACCGAAACGGTTGGCCAGGGAGAGCAGCGCCTTGGCGACACGACCGGGAACGTCCGTGAAGATAAGGTCCGCCAGCGAGTTATTCGTACGACGCAGGCGACGAGCCAGCATCCGCAGCAGCTGCGCGGAAATGCCCGGGTAGGTGTCGATCCAACCATCGAGCTGCTGCTGAGTCATCGTGGCGGTGGTCGTCTCAGTGACACAGACCGCCGAGGACGTGCGCGGGCCCGGGTCGAAGATCGACAGCTCTCCGAACATGTCCGAGGGACCCATGATGGTGAGGAGATTCTCGCGGCCGTCGGGAGAATGACGGGCGAGCTTCACCTTGCCTTCGATGATGATGTAGAGCCGGTCTCCGGGCTCGCCCTCATTGAAAATGGTGGTACTGCGGGGGAAACGGACCGTCTCAAGCTCGTTGAGCAGGCCGTTCACTGCTTCGGGGTCAACGCCCTGAAAGACGCCGGCCCGCGACAGAATCTCGTGCACATCGCTCACTTGTGTATTTCCTTCCCATCGCACCATCAAATCTGCGACGAACCGGTTTGCCGTAACCCCGCGAAATGTCTGCTTGGTGAGGCCCAAGCGGAGACAGGAGGGGCTGGTGGTGAAACCTGTTAACTGTGACGTGACCAATCCTACAGTTTCACGGGAGCTCGCGTGACCATTGCCACAAGGAATTCGCCCGGCATGCGGTGCAGTCCGGGGTATATGGGAGCGGTAGCTATCATGTGACCATGTCATCAACTGCGTCCCGACGCCGCCGCACCCCAGGCAGCCACCCGGCGGCGAAGGGGACCGAGACACATCTGGGAATGGTGCGCAGAGCACGCAGGGTCAACCGCACCCTGGCTGAGGCCTACCCAGACGCGCACTGCGAGCTGGACTTCCGCGATGCCTATGAACTGGCAGTCGCCACGATTCTCTCGGCACAGTGCACCGATGCTCGGGTCAATACCGTTACGCCCGAAATGTTTCGGCGGTGGCCAGACGCGCCGACATTGGCTGGCGCGGACGTGGTGGAACTGGAGGAGGTTATCCGGCCGACCGGGTTCTATCGTGCGAAGGCCGCTAACCTCCTCGGGTTTGCTCAGGGGGTCACTGACCGGTTCGGTGGCGAGGTGCCGGGCAACCAGGCGGACCTGGTGTCGCTGCCTGGGGTTGGACGGAAAACGGCCAATGTGGTTCTCGGTAATGCCTTCGATGTGCCGGGGCTGACCGTCGACACGCATTTCGGTCGGCTGGTGCGTCGGCTGGGATTCACCGAAGAGACTGATGCGGTGAAGGTCGAGAAGTTCATGATGGATGTGATCGAAAAACCGGAGTGGACCTGGTTCTCGCACCGGATCATTTTTCATGGGCGTCGGGTGTGTCATTCGCGCCGGGCAGCGTGTGGTGCGTGTTTCTTGGCTGCAGATTGCCCGTCCTATGGCGAAGCAGGGCCAACCGACCCGGAAGCTGCGATGAAGCTGATCAACTCAGCTGACCGCGAACATTTGTTGGAAATGGCGGGGCTTAACGACGTCCCCACCGAGGAGGAACAGTGACCCACGACCGGAATGAGACCGATGTGTCGGCACGTCGCGCTGACAAGGCCGGCTGGATCTGGCTGTCTTTGGCGGCGGTCGCGGTTGTGGTGATCCTTGGGCTCATGTTCGCGATGGCGTTCTCCGGTGGAGAGTCAGCCGTGGCATACGACGACGACGTAGAGGACATGCCAGTAGAGAACGTCCTCGACCGGCCGGAATGTCCGGTGCCAGGGGAGGGCTCGGGCGAGTCCCTCGCTGAGGGCGCGCCGCTGGCAGGCGTGATGTTGCCATGCTTGGGCGCGGACCAGCAGGGCGAGATTGACCTCGGGGCAGCCCTGGCCGGACAGCCGGCCGTGGTGAACTTCTGGGCCTGGAACTGCGCACCGTGCCGCGAGGAAATGCCGATGCTGCAGCAGTGGAGCGAGGCGAACCCAGACATCCAGTTGGTCGGCGTTCAGCAGTCCACCTCGCCCGGTCGTGGAGCGGCTTTCCTCGATGACGTCGGAGTGCCGCTGCGCTCGTACCAGGACACCGATGATGTAGTCGGGCCCGTCCTCGGACTGCCCAAGGTCGTACCGATTACCGTGATCTTCGACGCAGAGGGCAACGCCCGGTCTATTCTTCCGACGTACTTCACCAGCATCGAGGAGATCGACCAGGCGGTCGCGGAGGCACTGGCATGACGGACCAGATGATGAGGTCATTGGGCCTAACGGAGCTCCCTGAGCTCTGGACCCCGGAGAAGGGCATCACCACGGTTCCGCCATGGCTGGGACCAGTTCTCGCTGAGCATGAAGATCCGGGGCTGGCAGCGCTGCGCAGAGCCGCATCCACGAAGTCAATGGCGGCGGTAGACAAGCCCCGTGAATCGGCAGTTCTGGTTCTGGTTGAAGGTGACCCCACCGCGACTGAGCGCCCAGAAGACGCCCGCATCGTCCTTACGCACCGGTCCCCGAACCTGCGCAGCCACGCCGGTCAAATGGCCTTTCCTGGTGGAAAGGTCGACGCCACCGACCGCGACGCCGTGCACACCGCCTTGCGAGAGGCCTGGGAAGAGACCGGACTGAACCCGGTGTCGGCGACCCCGCTGCGAGTCATCGATTCGATCGGTATCGACCGCACTGGCTTCGAAGTCCATCCGGTCTTGGCGTACTGGCATGACCCGCATGAACTGCGCGTCGTCGATGAGAACGAGACTGATGCGGTGCTCACCGTGCCGGTCAGTGAACTGATCTCTCCAGAGTCCCGCTTCACCGTAGGATTCGGGGACTGGAGCGGACCAGCCTTCCGCGTCGGCGATTTTGTCGTGTGGGGTTTCACCGCCGGAGTACTCTCCCATCTGCTGGATGCTGCAGGTTGGTCGGTGCCCTGGGAACAGGAGCCGGTCCACGACCTGTTCGACACGCTCGCCAAATCAGCGAACAACGAGAGCTTCAATTTCGGCGGGTCCGGCACACTGAGGTAAACCAGGGAGAGCCCACCTCCCGCTCATCCGCACCAGCCACACGAGGAGACTCACCAACATGACAGGCTCGATGATCCTCGACATCATTCTTATCCTGGTGGTTCTGATCGCCATGGGTATGGGTTGGCGACAGGGTGGCATTGTCTCGGTGCTGTCCATTTTGGGTCTGGTCGCCGGCGGTGTCGTCGGTTTCGCGATCGCTCCATGGACCATGGATTTCGTCGATAGCGAAGCAGGGAAGGTCTACGCCGGACTGGCCACGGTGCTGTTCCTGCTGATCGTGGGGCGTGTCGTCGGTGGCATTGCCGGTCAGTCCGTGCGCAACGCCATCCGAGCTTCCTCCATCCTGGAGAAAACTGACTCCGCTGTTGGCTCGGTTCTGCAGGCAATCATCACGCTGTTGGTCGCGTGGGTCCTGCTGCTTCCGATCGCGAGCATGGTCGACGGCGAAGTGTCCTCCTCGATCCGAAACTCACGCGTGCTGGCCTTCGTCGACTCGGTGGCGCCCTCGAAGCTCACCGAGATCCCTGCGAAGCTCATGCGCGAACTCGATGCCAATGGCATGCGTCCGCCGGTCACCGCCTTCGAGACTCCTACTGAGCGTGACCCGGCCCCAGCCGATCCGAACTTGGTCAACCCGGAGATGGTCGACAATGCCCGTCAGTCCATCGTCCGAGTGATGGGCGAGGCGCCTCAGTGCAATCGCATGATGCAGGGCTCTGGATTCGTCGTGGGACCTGATCTGGTGATGACCAACGCGCACGTCGTCGCTGGAGTCGAGACGGTCCGACTAGAGGGAATAAACGGAACCTTCGACTCGCAGGTGGTCTACTTCGACCCGGAGGAAGACGTAGCAATCCTGCGTACGTGGGATCTGCCGCTGCCGGAGTTGCAGTGGGCTCCGGAGCCGCTGAATGTCGGGGACAACGCCGTCGTCATTGGCTTCCCCGAGTCCGGCCCGTACACCCCGACTCCCGCGCGTGTCGACGACCGCCTCAACATTCGCGGCCCGGACATCTACTCCGCCGGACGCATTACCCGTGAGGCCTACGTGCTGCGTTCCGACGTCCGCCAGGGCAACTCCGGAGGACCCCTCATGACCAATGACGGCCAGGTGGCAGGACTGGTCTTCGGCGCCGGTGTCGGCGTGGAGGAGACCGGTTATGCGCTCACTGCGCAAGAGGCGCTGGAGCACCTCGACCTCGCCCGAGACATGGACGCGACGGTCAGCACCGGTAACTGCGTGCTCTAGAGATCGAGCATGGCCCCGGCGGCCTCGATGAAGGCGCTGGGCATCTCTAGATGGGGGAAATGCCCCGCACCCCCGAGAATGTGGGGAGGGAGGATGCGCTTGTCGAGGAAAGCGTCGTTAAGCATTGTTTCCTGCTCTGCCTGCACCAAGGAGGGCTGGGAGAGGCGATCCTCGGCTCCGTTAATGAGGAGCACCGGCGGGATCCCACCGATAGAGCGAGAGACGTTGACTGCCTCCCGGAGGGACACCCGCCACCGAGACCGGCCCGGCGCCCACGGGCGCGCGAGCCACTGAGTGTGCTGCGACGCCGGGTGGAGAGCTCCTGCGGCCAGGGACGTCACGTGGAAGTCATGGGTGACCTGGAAATCAGCACTGGCACGGTAATCGGGGCCGGCGAATTCCAGCATGGTGTCTGCCCAGGCTTCCGGGGATCCGGCGCCCGGGCCCCAGGTGCGGCTGAGTTGTAGCGCGAGAACCGTCAGCCGGCGTTGCAGCGGACTGTTAATCATCTGGCGATTCAGCCAGATCAACGGGTTCGGCGTCCCGACGGAGACGGCTCCGCGCACCAGACGCGGCTCCTGAGCGGCCATTGTCCACGCAACGAACCCTCCGAGGTCATGCCCAATGACGAAGGCGCGCTCATGGCCGAGTGCCCGGATCACGCCGCTCATATCCTCAGCGGCAATATCCGTGCGGTAGCCAGTGGGAGTGCGATCCGAGGTGCACCAACCGCGCAAAGAGACCGCTACGACCCGGTAGCCCGAGTCCGCCAGCGGTTCCATGACGTGGCGCCAATCGAACCAACCTCCAGACGCGCCGTGGATGAGGAGGACCAAGGGGTCCGCATCTCGACCACACTGCGCGTAATGGAAGCGCTGTCCGCGCGAATGCACCGTCTGATGCTTCCACGGACCGTCAATGAGCAGGTCCTCCACCCGAGGTGGAGAGACCTGCTCAGAATTAGACTGCGACACCGTTGGCTAGGTGTAGAGGCCCTGACCGGAGTCAGTGGGCTTACCGGTGGACGGCACCACCGTCTTGAGCTCCTGCACAGATTCGATGGTCTTCTCAGGGGCCTTGATCTTCGTGACCTTCTTGTAGCCGACGAACGCTGCGGCGCCGGCGACCAGAAGCATCGCGACGAACACGATCAGGAACGCAGCCCACCACGGCAGCCACACTGCCAGCAGAGCAGCGACAAAGAAGAAGAAGAAGAACGACGAGTACAGCGCCACGACGCCCGCAACCGCGAACAGTCCGCCGCCGATGGCACCCTTCTTCGCCTCGCCGGCGATCTCGGCCTTAGCCAGCTCGATCTCGCTACGGACGAGGGACGAGAGCTGCTGCGTCGCATCCTGGACGAGGGTTCCGATGCTCGCGGTGCCGCGGACATGGGTGTCAACCTCGGTCAACGGGATACCGTCCACGCGGGGAGCGGGCTCGGTTCCGTCGGTGTAGAGGCCTTTGTTGCCTTCGCTACTCACGTGCGTCCTCCTGCAGTGTCGGGCGAAAATTTATGTAACTCTCAGCGACAATACCCGGTCGGGCGATGTGCGAGAACGTTAATGCGGCGAAACTACCCTAAATCTCTGAAAAAATATCGTTGACCGGGGGTTGCTGGATTCGCGGGGGCCATATTTCCACACTCCCGTCTGTGGCGCCGGAGATTAGGTCCCTGAAGCGATGTCGTATTTAACGTCGCGTACCGGCGCTGTAGGTTCTCGCCGGGCGTTTTTCCGGGCACCTATTCTGGGCGCAGCTTTCGCAGAGCCTTCAGCAGCGAGCCCACGCCCACGAGCGCGGAGGCTGTGCCCACCGCAGAGGCGCCGAAGATCCACATCGCCCTCTGGCGATCGCGGTACAGCGGCTCCGGATTGCGGAAGTCGCGGATGGGCCATCCGCGCTCCTCGGCGATCCGGCGCAGGTACTTGTCCGGGTTCACCGCCACTGGGTGCCCAACGACCTCGAGCATCGGTACATCGGTCCCAGAGTCCGAGTACGCCCACGAGCGCGCCAGATCGTAGTTCCGCTCCTTCGACAGCCGCGACAGCTCAATGCCCTTGTTCGCACCACGGCAGAAGAATGGGACCTCGCCGGTGTAGCGGCCGTCGACCACCTCCAGCCGGGTCGCCACAACTTCGTCGACCTCGAGCGTTTCCGCGATCGGCTCGACGACCTCAGTGGCAGAGGCGGACACGATGATCACGTCATGCCCCAACCGCTGGTGGTGGTGGATCAGGTCGATCGCCTCGGAGTAGACGTACGGGGAGATGACCGAATGTAGGGATTCTTCCGCGATCTGGCGGACTGTGGAGGCTTTCCACCCGGTGACCATCGAGGCGAGTTGGTCGCGCGCCGCGGCCATTTGCTCGTGGTCGTGTCCGCCGGAGATGTACAACATCTGCCCCAGCGCCATCTGAAGAACTCCGGACCTGCTGAGTAGCCCGGACTTCACAAATTGCCGTCCGAAGGCGTACGCGGAGCTTTTGGCGATGATCGTCTTGTCCAAGTCGAAGAAAGCCGCAATTCGGCGCCCTCCAGTGACGGGTGCGGACGGAGCGAATTGGCTCAGGGCACCGCCATCTCCCGGTGCGTCGGACGGCTGATCATTCACCTTCGCCAGCATAGTCGGCTTTGTATCTGGGGTCGAAGATGAAACCGCAGGTCGCCAGATCCCCGGATGAGGCTTCCGGAGGGGATATACATACTGGTGACAGCGATTTTCCCGTTCCTATTTGAATGTTTCGCGAGTTGTGGAATACTTGGCCTCGGCAGGCCCCCATTAAGTGCGTGGCCGCCCCCGGCACACCCCCCCGAGGCCGGGTAGACGCCCCGCGCAATCCCCCCCCCGCGCGGGGCGTCACTATGTCTGGGGTCGGTTCCGCTTTTCCACTGGACGGGAATTGTCCACAGATCCCCGCCGATCCCGCGCTGGCCCTGAGCCGCCGCATTGGATGCCGGTGGAATATCCGGGTCATGGGAATCCACGGAACCTCAGGAGCCGGCATCATCGTCGCGGTGGCTGGGCAAGACCTGACACAGGAAGCGGTGGCGGTGGTCGCCGCCAGCGGGCACGAGCCCGTGCAGGTCACCACTCCTGACGCGGGCAGTCAGGTGTGGCGTCGAGCAACAGCAGTGCTTCTCGACGTCCCCACCGCCCACCTCCTCCTCCGCGACTCCGGAGCAGCAGCGGCGCGCAGGGAAGGACTCTTTGTCATCCACGAGGATGGCGAGGAGCCAGATTTGCGCACGGCCCTTGAGATCGGTGCCGAAGGCGCATTCGCTTTGCCCTCTGAAGGTGCTGACTTGGTGGAATGGATTGGCCGGCCCGGAAGGCCCGGCAGTCCAGGTACTGGCGGAGGTGGCACGGTTATCGCCTGCATCGGAGCGGTCGGTGGCGCCGGGACCAGCGTCGTGGCTGCCGCCTGCGCAGCCGCGATGGCCCAGCGGCAACCGGGCGGCGGGGCAATGCTGATCGACGCTGATGAACTCTCTGGAGGAGCCGACCTGCTTCTCGGCATCGAACATGTCCAGGGACTGCGATGGCCGGATATTCGTACCGGGGCCCGCGGCGGCTCGATCGATGCCGAGGCTTTGCGCACCGCCTTGCCGTATGTGTCCGGAGGGCCAGCGGATTCACTCCGTGTCATCACCGGGCCCAGGTCACGGGCGACGCAAGAATGGGTCGTTGAACCGACTGCTGTCCGCTCAGTCACCGACGCGGTGGTCGGCTCCGGTGGATCGGTCGTCATCGACTTGCCTCGATCCGGCACGAGCGGTGACCTACTTCCACCGCGGACAGACCTCGTGGCACTGGTCGTCCCGACGACGGTTCGCGGCATCGCTGCAGCATCTGACCAGGCACACCGGCTGCGTACCGGTGGGGTGGAGCCAGTGGTGGTGTTGACGGGGACGTCGGGAAGCGGTGTCACTGCAGACGATGCGGAATACGCCACGGGCACCGAGGTGATTGCTTCTGTTCCTTTTATCCGGAGGTTGGAGCGGGAAATCGAGTCGACGGGGCTCGGCGGGCGGAACCTGAGGCGATTGGTGGATGCGGTGTCGCCGATTCTCGATGGTGTCGCAGGGCTGGCATCGGACGGTGGCTGGCGATGACGGACATCGATACGGATCCGCGGGATCTGCTGGACCGGGTCCGCGGACGATTGGCGGACGCGGAGGCTGGCGTATCCGCCGCAGAGATCGCTCACGCGGTCCGCGAAGAAGTCGGTGTCATCGGCGATCGCGAACTGCTGCGCATGATGCGGTTGTTGCGTGAGGAACTCACTGGCGCTGGCCCGCTCGATCCGCTGCTGCGACTTCCCGGCGTGACAGATGTGCTGGTGACAGCGCCGGATGCAGTGTGGATTGATCGGGGTACCGGACTAGAGAAAACCACCGTCACCTTTGCCGATAACACCGATGTCCGTCGTCTGGCGGTGCGGCTGGCTTCTGTCTGTGGTCGTAGGCTCGATGACGCTCAGCCGTATGTCGATGCCTTCGTGCCTGATCCGGCGGGAGTTGGTGCTGGTGGTGGGGGAGCGCGGTCGGGCACGTCGCTGCGAGTGCATGCGATGTTGTCTCCACCGGCGACTCACCACGTGCAGATCAGTATCCGAGTGCTGCGCCCGGCGCGATGGGGCCTCGACGATCTCATTGATGCAGGTTTCATCCCGCCTGCCGCGGCGGTTCTGCTGCGGCAGATTATTGCGTCTCGGTTGTCGTTCCTGGTTGCTGGCGGTACCGGTTCCGGTAAGACAACACTGCTGTCGGCGCTGCTCGGTGAGGTCGATCCGGGGGAGCGGATCGTGTGTATAGAGGACACCCCGGAATTGGCGCCAGCGCATCCGCATGTGGTGACCCTGTCGACCCGCACTGCCAATGTTGAGGGTGCCGGGGAGATCACTCAGCGGGATCTGGTGCGTCAGACTCTGCGAATGCGGCCGGACCGCGTGGTGGTGGGGGAGATCCGTGGCGCGGAGGTCGTCGATTTGCTGGCGGCGCTCAACACCGGACATGACGGCGGTGCGGGCACGGTGCACGCGAACTGCGTCGAGGATGTCCCGGCGCGGATGGAGGCACTCGGCTCGCTCGGTGGGCTCGATCGCGAGGAACTTCGAGCCCAGTTGGGCCCTGCTGTCCAGGTGGTGCTTGGGGTGGAGCGGGTGCACAGCAACGCAGGGCCAACCCGCTGCCTCGCATCGATTGGTGTACTGGATAAATCCACCGCTGCGATCGTGCCTGCCTGGTCGAACTCGGACACGGACACCACCAGCGGTCGACAAATGCTGGATCAGATGTTGGTACGACGGATGGGGCCCACCTCATGAGTGCACTTGCCCTTGCCGCAGGCTGCTCCGCGCTGACCGTGCTTCTGTGGACAGGGCCCGAGCCTTCTGCACGTCTGCCTCGCTCGAGCCCTGATCGCTCCGGAATTCGGTCCGCTTTTGGGGCCATCTGGTGGCTCGCACCAGCATTGGCCTGCATGTTTGTCCTCGGTGCGCATGCGGCGTTGGCGGCAGTACTTGTGGTCCGCACGGGACTGTCCACACTGCGGCGCCGTCGAAATCGGCTGGCAGAGGCAGCCGGTGGCGCTGGAATCGCGAGGCTCGCGGAGGCGCTCTGTGGTGAGCTCTCCAGTGGAGCAGCTCCCATCGACGCACTGGACACCGCCGCCCGTGACACCACCGGCAACTTCCGCACCTCCGCCGTCGCCTGGGCCACCCGAGTCAAGCTCGGTACCGGTCGTACCGACGCGATCATCGACGCACCTCGGTCAGTAACGCGCGCCTTCCAGGGGCTCTCCGCGGCGTGGCGGCTGTCCGAACACTACGGGGTGCCGCTGTCTGATCTGGCCGACGGGCTCCGGGAGGACGCCGTCGGCCGGCATGCGCATCGATCCAGCGTTAGCGCGTCGCTGGCCGGGCCGCGCGCCACGATGATGATCCTCGCGGCGTTGCCATTGCTCGGCATTGGAATGGGCCAAGCGCTTGGAGCTGCTCCAGTGAACTTCCTGTTTAGCGGAGGTCTTGGCGGCTGGGTGCTGTTGGTCGGCACGGGCCTGGCCTGCGCTGGGGTGCTGTGGTCACAGCAGATTCTCGCGAAAGCGGAGGGCATTTCATGACTCTCGCGCTGCTCCTTCTCGCCGCTCTTTTGTGGTTCCCCGCGCCCGTTGACGCCGAGCGCGCAGGAATGACACGACCTGCTTCCCGACGCCTCCCTCAACCTCCCTCCTACCTCCACCAGACCACTACCCGAATCCTCCGAACCATCTCCTCCGCAGGCCCCGTCCGAGCATCTCTCGACACCGCATGGGTATTGGATCTGCTCTCTGGGTGTTTGCGCGCCGGACTGCCACCGGCAACGGCACTGGCAGCGGTGGCGGACGTCGTCGACGGCGAGCCAGCAGTACCTCTCTTGGCCAGCGCTGCCCGCTTGGAACTGTGGGCACCGGATCCTTGGCGGCCCATGGCGGACTCACCTCAGTTTGCTGAGGCTGCTGCGTTGGCTCGGAGGTCGGGGACGTCGGGAGCGCCGATGGCTCGTGGTTTCGCAGACCTCGCCGAGAGATCCCGGGCAGCAGTAGCCGATGACGCCGAGGCCACCGCCCAACGAGCAGGAGTGTTGATCTCCGCTCCATTGGGACTGTGTTTCCTCCCCGCGTTTGTGTTCTTGGGGCTGGTGCCGGTGATCGTCGGGTTGGCCGGGCCGATGTTCGGAGGCATGTCATGACCGCTCTGGACTGGTGGGCGCGCGGTCCTCCTGCCCCCCCCCCCGATGCGGCTGATCCCCCGAGATGCACAGACAGCCGCCGAGGAGGACCGCGCGTCCCACCCACCGAAAAACACACGAAGAAGGAGCACCACCATGTCCGACACCACCCAGACTCTTAACCAGGTCGACCACTCCGACCACTCTGACCAGTCCAATCTCACCGCCTCGGCGGGGACTCGCTACCGGCACGGCACCGGTGCGCTGTCTGCACGACTTGGCCGGGTACTTCGCGACGACTCCGGAATGAGCACCGTCGAATACGCCATCGGTACCGTCGCCGCGGCAGCATTCGGGGCGCTGCTATACACCGTCGTGACCGGCGGTGACATCACCAGCGCGCTGACCGGAATCGTCCAACGGGCACTCAACACCCAATGACGCCACGGACACTGCGCGCACTCCTGCGGGATGACTCGGGGCAGGCGACCGTCGAGACAGCCTTTGGGCTCGCGGCGTTGGTCTCTGTCCTGATTCTTTCTGCGGGGATCGTCGGTGTGGTGACCGTGCACCTCACGGCCACCGACATTGCCGGTCAGGTCGCTCGCGCTGAAGCCCGGGGAGATTCCGCTGCGGCACAAGAATTTTCCGGGGTTCTTTCCAGCCGGGCGGGGATAGAGGTGGTCACCGTGGATGACAAGATCCTCGCGGAGGTCACCATCGCGCTTCCGCTGCTCACCGTCCGGGCCGACGCCGTCGCGCTGGTCGAACCGAGCGCTGGGGCGGAGGAGATCGGCATGGCAGGCAGGTGAGAATTACAGGAATCGGCAGGGTCCTGAGGTCCGAGCAGGGCTCCACGACCGTCACCTCGGCGATGCTCGTGGCGGCACTGTGCGCCATGACAATCACCGTCTCGACGGCTGGGGCAGCTCTGGTCGACCGCAAACGCGCTCAGTCTGCTGCCGACTCCGCTGCTCTTGCCGGTGCCATTGTGCTGCAGGACACAGGCGGCGGCAGCGGAGCATGTGAAATCGCCCGGGACCTAGCCGCGGACAACGGAGCCGAATTACAGCAGTGCACCAGAGACCAGGAAGACATCACCGTCACCGTCATAGTGCGGGGAAAGGAGGGAACCAGTCGCGCCGGGCCGATCGACTGATTCGATGAGTCAGTGCGCTCGCGGAGCAGACCGCACCGGGGTGATTGGCAACTGGTGCTCGGCGGCCCAGTCAGCGAGCTCTGCCACGGACTTGTCCGAGAAGAACTTCTCTAGCGGCGCTCTGCTGCTGGTCACGTCGATGTCGCCCTCACCACTGCCGGCGGCAGCGGCAAGACCTGCGGCGAAGTGCGGCTCGAGTGCGGCAACGGCGACCCAGCCGTCGGCGGCCTGATAGAGGCCATATCCGGGAACAGCTCCACCGAGGAATCCCCCCGGCGCAGTCAGTCCATGCACCAGCGGGCCGGCCGATTCCTCCGCACCCTGGCGAAGACCGATTGTCGTACGACCGCCTTCACCGGTGCTCACTCGACGCAGCAAAAGCGCGAGCGCCGCACTGACTGCCTGCTCGGATCCGGTGATATCGCCGGCGAGGATCTTCGGGTTGTGCGGCGGCTCCAGAATTCCGGCTGCAGCCTGGTATGTCAGGTCATGGCCGGGGACATCTGGGTTCTCGGTGTCGCCGACGATTTCGATGTGGCAGAGGCGGGGATGGTTGAGGTGGGCGTCGTAAAGCCCGAGCTTTTTGAGCGTCGCCCGACGGTGCGACGTAATAAAAACATCCGCTGTATCCAGCAGTTCATTGATGCGATCCAGACCCTCGGCGCTCTTCAGATCGACGGTCTCCACCGCCGTTCCTTCAGCCAGTTCGGAGTACCACTGCGGCGCAATGAGGTTCAGGGAGTCACCGTTGGGCGGCTCAACCTTGATGACCTCGGCGCCCATCTCGCGAAGACGTGCAGCAGCGCATGGACCGGGCACATTGATAGCCAGATTGACCACGGTGACACCGGAAAGTGTTTGTGAAATCGTCATGTTTTACACGATATTGCGTATCGCCACCGCATGCGGCGAAGCTGGAGAACATGACTGAACACGAGAAAAGGGATGACGAGTACCTGATGAAGATCGCGAAGAATCGAGTGTCGATTTTTCAGCCAAAGGCACTGGTGATCCTCGTGATGGGACTAGTCATCGGTGTGGTGATCGGCCTGCGCAGCGACGCGCTGCTGAACACGATTGGGTTCTGGGTGTTCGCAATCGTGCTGGCGGTGGTGCTTAACGTGATTCTGGTGAAAAGAGGCCGTCGAGAGCTTCTGTCAGACCTGAAAGAATCTTCACCGCACCAGGCTTAGACAGCGGTTCATTGCCGTTTCCGCACTTGGGGGACTGGATGCAGGAGGGGCAGCCGGAGTCGCAGGAGCAGGATGTGACCGCGTCGCGGGTTGCTCGGATCCACTGAGGCAAGGCCTCGTAGCCGCGGTCGGCGAAACCGGCGCCGCCCTCGTGACCGTCATAGACAAAGACGGTGGGCAGCCCAGTATTGAGGTGCATCGCGGTAGAGACGCCGCCGATGTCCCACCGGTCGCAGGTCGCCACCAGCGGGAGCATGCCGATCGCTGCGTGCTCGGCTGCGTGGAGGGCGCCGGGGACCTCATCGGCTTCCACGCCCCATTCGCGAAGCACCGCGTCAGTGACGGTGTACGCGACGGATCTGGTGACCAGCCGCTCAGGCGGATAATCCAACGGAATGATGTCCAAGATCTCGCCGGAGGACATCCGTCGCATATAAGAGGAGACGCGGTGCTCCACTTCGACCTCGACCAACGCTGCGTAGACGCCCCGGCGCACCTTGTGCGAGGACACCGTGGACAACACCCGAATATCCGTGTCGACCCTGGCGGAGGTTGACCAGTCCGGACGCTCCGGGTGAACCACCGCGAGAGAATTCTCCAAATCCAACTGGTCCACGACGTAGGACTCGCCGCGGTGCAGGTACACCGCTCCGTCATGGACCTGGGTGCGAGCGCGAGAGCCATCGATGGTGCCAAGCAGGCGACCATCTGAGCCGTCGACAATCGCGACGTCACCATCTCCACTGCCTCGCAGATGCACTCGGGAGTGCGCCTCGGAGATCTGCGGTCCGTCCTCCAGATCTGGGCGATCAGTGGGGAACCAGCGGCCGTCTTTCCGGCGGAGCCAACCCTCGGTCAACATGGCTGATGCAACGGGGTGGGCGTGCCAGGCGTCGATCTCGGCGTCGAGAAGCGGCTTTTCTACTGCCGCGCAGTACAAATGACCGCGCAGAACGTATGGATTGGTGGGGTCGAAGACGGACTTCTCCACCGGGCGGCCCAGCAAGGCGTCTGGGTGGTGCACGAGATAGGTGTCCATCGGGTCGTCGCGGGCGACGAGCATGACCAGCGAGCCCTGCCCACGGCGCCCGGCGCGCCCAGCCTGCTGCCAAAAACTGGCGACCGTGCCAGGGAAGCCTGCCTCGACCACCGCATCTAGCCCGCCGATATCGATGCCCAGCTCCAACGCGTTCGTCGCAGCGACGCCGAGCAGTTCACCCTCGTCCAGGCGCCGCTCAATCTCCCGACGATCCTCCGCGAGGTATCCGGCACGGTAACTCTCCACCCGTCCGGCCAGGTCAGGGCGCCCATCGAGCTCGAGGCGCTCTCGCACATTCATGGCGATGGTCTCTGAACCGCGGCGGGATCTGGCGAAAGTTAGCGTGCGGGCTCCTTCTGCAAGGAGCCTGGCCATAATGTCCGCGCTTTCCGACGTCGCCGGCCTCCGCACCGGCGCACCATTTTCTCCGACCAGCTCCGGAAGCATGCCCGGCTCCCATAGGGCGATAGTGCGCTCGCCAACCGGAGCGCCGTCCTCAGTGATGGCCTGGACAGGTTCGCCAATGAGAGTGGAGGCGTGACCTGCAGGATCAGCCGTTGTCGCGGAAGCGAGGATGACGGTCGGGTTCGCGCCGTACCGGCGGGCGATGCGCAATAGTCGGCGGATGACCAGCGAGATATGGGCGCCGAAGACTCCGCGGTACGCGTGGCACTCGTCGATGACGAGATAACGCAGGTTCCGCAGCAGCCGAGTCCACCACTGGTGTCGCGGAAGGATGCCCGCGTGGACCATGTCTGGGTTCGTAAAGACCCAACGAACACCATCTCTGATGGCTCGTCGAAGTTCAGCGGGGGTATCTCCATCGTAGGAAGCTACCCCCGCGGCCGGGGCAGATTTTAGGGCAAGGGATCGGGCTGTGGAGAGCTGATCTGCACCCAATGCTTTTGTCGGAGATAGGTACATCGCGGTGGCATTTGGCTCCTGCGCCAAGGCCGTGAGAACCGGCAATGTGTAGCCCAAAGATTTGCCGGAAGCGGTCCCGGTGGCAACGACCACATGACTACCCGAATGGGCGAGGTTTGCCGTCTCTGCTTGGTGTGACCAGAGGTTCTCCACTCCCCGGTCAGCCAATGTTTCCCGCAATGGTTCCGGTACCCAGTTGGGCCACGACACCGGTGTTCCCGGGCGGGCCGGAAGGTCGGCCACGTGGGTCAGTTTGGGATGGTCCTCAGGTCGCAGAATTGGATTTAGGAGTTCGCGTCCGAAACTCGTCATCGGCCGCTTTCCCCCTCCCCGTGTTCGGTGCGAATCTCTGCAGGTATCTCACTTGAAATCGAGTCCGTCCGGAGGCGCGTTGGCCGCCATCTCGGAGCCTATCGAGGTGCCATAAAAAACTACATCTCACACTTCTGGCGAGCGCGTGCCAAACTGTACTGGTGGCTCGCCGTCCGGCTCGCCGCATCAGCTTAGTTTTTTCTGTTTTTTTAGGAGCAAGGTTTCATGGCACAGGGCACCGTTAAGTGGTTTAACGCCGAAAAGGGTTTCGGCTTCATCGCCCCGGCCGACGGCGGTAATGACGTCTTCGTCCACTACAGCGAGATTCAGGGTAATGGTTTCAAGACCCTCGAAGAGAACCAGGCAGTCGATTTCGAGATCGGCGAGGGCCAGAAGGGCCTGCAGGCTCTGAACGTTCAGCCGCTGTAGTTCTCACCCCTGTCGGCGCCGGTTGCCCGGTGCCTCAGGCAGGACCCCGGGGGAATCTGATTCCCCCACACAACATGCCCGCTCTGAGCGGATGTGTACGGTAAACCTTTACAACCTGGTTTCATTATCTTCTCAGGGAGATTGAAGACGGGCGCGAAGGTCTCCGGCTTAGCTGGAGAAAAGGCCCGGGTATTGCGCTTGCGCAACCCGGGTTTATCCGTAACCGGCCACGACCGCGAAAGTTGCAGGGCAGAACACAGGTGGCAAACAACAGCGACATCAAGCGGCTCGTCATCGTCGAGTCCGCGACCAAGGCACGGAAGATTGCTCCGTACCTGGGGGACAACTACATCGTCGAGGCCTCTGTCGGCCACATTCGTGATCTGCCACGTGGCGCCGCTGACGTGCCGGCGAAGTATAAGAAGGAGCCGTGGGCTCGACTCGGCGTCGATGTCGATCATGGCTTCCAGCCGCTGTACGTGGTCAGCTCAGACAAGAAGAAGAAGGTCTCGGAGCTCAAGCGCTACCTTGCTGAGGTCGACGAGCTCTATCTGGCAACTGACCCCGACCGTGAGGGTGAAGCGATCGCCTGGCACCTGCTTGAGGTTCTCAAGCCCAAGGTTCCGGTGCGCCGCATGGTGTTCCACGAGATCACCAAGCCCGCCATCCTCGAAGCCGCGGCTAATACCCGTGAGCTCAACGAGAAGCTTGTCGACGCCCAGGAAGCCCGCCGCATCCTCGACCGCCTCTACGGCTACGAGGTCTCTCCGGTGCTGTGGAAGAAGGTCATGCCGCGGCTCTCTGCCGGTCGTGTCCAGTCCGTGGCAACCCGCGTCATCGTTGAGCGCGAGCGCGAGCGCATGGCGTTCGTCTCCGCTGATTACTGGGATTTGACCGCCACATTCGACACCGGTTCGACGGTCACTGACCCGAACCAGCCGCGGACGTTCGAGGCGAAGATCTCCACTGTCAATGGCATTCGTGTCGCACAGGGCCGTGACTTCAATGACCGTGGACAGGCAAAAAAGCCTGACGACGTCATCGTCCTCGACGAGTCCTCCGCGCGCACCTTCGCGGAGATGATGGACGGCGCCCAGATGGACGTTGTATCCGTCGAGGAGAAGCCGTACACCCGTAAGCCGTATCCGCCGTTCATGACGTCGACGCTTCAGCAGGAGGGCGGCCGCAAGCTGCACTTCACCTCTGAGCGCACCATGCGCGTGGCGCAGCGACTGTACGAAAACGGTCACATCACCTACATGCGTACCGATTCGACGACTTTGTCGGCTTCCGGTATCGCTGCTGCCCGCGCTCAGGCAGCGGAGCTCTACGGCTCCGAATACGTAGCTGACGGGCCCCGTCAGTACCAGCGCAAGGTGAAGAACTCCCAGGAGGCTCACGAGGCCATCCGTCCGGCCGGCGAAACCTTCGCCACCCCGGGTTCTCTCGCCAAGACCCTCGATGCAGAGGAGTTCAAGCTCTACGAACTCATCTGGCAGCGCACTGTCGCCTCCCAGATGGCAGACGCCCGCGGAACCTCGATGAAGGTCACCGTCGGCGGCGAGACTGCAGGCAACGACCTAGAGTTCACCGCAACCGGTCGCACCATTACTTTCCCTGGCTTCCTCAAAGCCTACGTGGAGGTGTCGGAGGAGTCCGGTAAGGCTGTGGCTGACAACGCTGAGCGTCGTCTGCCGCGTCTGAAGGAAGGCGACCGCCTCACCGAGCAGGAGACGAAGGCCGAGGGCCACTCCACCAACCCGCCGGCGCGCTACAACGAAGCGTCGCTGGTTCGGAAGATGGAAGAGCTCGGCATCGGCCGTCCGTCGACGTACGCCTCGATCATCAAGACCATTCAGGACCGCGGGTACGTCTACTCGCGTGGCAACGCACTGGTTCCGTCGTGGGTAGCATTCGCTGTCGTCGGGCTGCTGGAGCAGAACTTCGGTGACCTGGTGAACTACGACTTCACTTCGGATCTGGAAGATCAGCTCGATGAAATTGCTACCGGTCAGGAAGACCGCACCGAGTGGCTGAACGCGTTCTACTTTGGTGACACTGAGGAGCACGGCGACGGCGCAGCCGACGCGATCGCGGCTCATGGTGGCCTGAAGAACATCATCGATGTCAACCTCGAGGCCATCGACGCCCGCCGGGTGAACTCCCTGCACGTGCTCGATGACTCCGATGGCAACCCCATCATCGTTCGCGTTGGCCGCTATGGCCCGTACCTGGAGCGAGTCATCCCGGGTGCCGGCGAGAATGGCGCCGATGAGTTGCAGCGCGCCAACCTGCCTGATTCCATGACCCCGGATCAGCTCGATCTGGAGACCGCCGAGAAGCTTCTGGCTATGCCGCAGGGCGGCCGCGAGCTGGGTGTGAACCCGGACAACGGCCGCATGGTCGTGGCCAAGGACGGCCGTTACGGTCCGTACGTGACCGAGCAGGTTACCGATGAAGAGAAGTCCAAGGTCGAGGACAAGGCCGTGGAGATCATTGCCGAGGAACGCGCTGCGGAAGATAAGCAGCGTGCTGAGGAGGGCAAGCGCGCTAAGAACTGGGAGACCAAGACCGCGGAGAAGCAGCGCGAGAAGCGCACCGCAGAGATCATTGAAGAGACTCTGAAGCCCCAGACGGCCTCGCTCTTCGAAGCGATGGAGCCTTCTGAGGTCACTCTCGAGCAAGCTCTCAAGCTGCTGTCTTTGCCGCGTGAGGTCGGCGTTGACCCTTCCGACAACGAGGTCATTACCGCTCAGAACGGCCGTTATGGCCCGTACTTGAAGAAGGGCGACGACTCCCGCTCCCTGGAGAACGAAGACCAGATCTTCACCATTTCCCTGGATGAGGCTCGTCGGATTTACTCGGAGCCCAAGCGCCGAGGCCGCCAGGCCGCACGTCCGCCGCTGAAGCAGCTCGGTGACAATGACGTCTCCGGAAAGCCGATGACCGTCAAGGACGGCCGCTTCGGGCCCTACGTAACTGACGGTGTCACCAACGCCTCGCTGCGTCGTGGTGACACCCCAGAGACGCTTACCGACGCCCGCGCCTGCGAACTCCTTTCCGAGCGTCGCGCCAAGGACGGCACGTCCGGTGCCGGCGGTGGAGCGACTAAGAAGGCAGCCAAGAAGGCGGCGAAAAAGTCGACCAAGAAGGCCGCGAAGAAGACCACTCGCAAGTCGGCTAAGAAAACGACGAAGAAGGCTGCAAAAAAGTCGTAACCACGTGCAGGCCGCTCACACAGTGAGCGCCAGAACGCCCCGGAACCTGATCATTCGATCTGGCCTCCGGGGCGGTTTTCTCATCCTCGGAAGGCTCGCATATTGGATTAAGTCAGATATCCCCATATATGTCGGAGGGGAGCCGGCCCTCGGTTGCTAGCTGCGCTCTGCCAGCGTCGGTCGGATCGGGCGCGCGAGCTGAGTCATATGGGTACGGCCACGGAGCTCGACGGACTTCAGAGAAGTCCAGCGACGCTGCTCATCTTCGTTGGCCTGCCGGACCGTCGCAGCCGTTGCCAGCACTGCACCCGGGGTGTCCTTAGCCAGGTCAGTCAGACGCGCTGCCTGGTTCACCGCGTCACCGATCACGGTGTACTCGAATCGATCATGAGCGCCGATGTGTCCGGCTACAACGCGGCCGGCGGAGACTCCGATTCCGGCGTCCAGTTCCAGATCGCGCAACGCCGCACGGAGTTCACGGGCGGCAGCCAACGCATGCCCGGCGGTGTCGTCGAGGGGGAGGGGCGCTCCGAACACGGCAAGTGCCGCGTCGCCCTGGAACTTGTTGATGATGCCCTTGTTCCGGTGCACACAGTCCACAACATGCTCGAAGAACTTGTTCAGTTCACGGACGACGATCTCTGGCGGGTTGTCCACTGCGTACCGGGTCGAGCCAATGACATCGACGAACAGAACAGCCACCTGGCGTTCCTCGCCACCGAGCACCGGATTGACTGCAAGGGCGTTGCGGGCGACCTCGTCGCCGACGTACCGGCCGAAGAGTTCACGGACGCGCTGACGCTCGCGAAGTCCACGCAGCATTTCGTTGAAGCCGACCTGGAGGACACCCATCTCGGAGCCGTCGTAGATCGGCACAGCGATGTCGGTGTTTCCGCGGCGCACGCGGTTGATGGCGGAGGTCAGGTCCCGGACCGGATCGACGATGCTCATCGCCATCAGCTGCGTTCCGACGAGCCCAGACACCAACGACAGCGCCGTCAGACCCAAAATCGCAGGAATGACATCGACAGCGTCGCCGGTGAAGTACCCCATCTCCTGCGCGAGCAGCACCAGCAGGATTCCGATCGCCGGAACACCAGAGGTGAGCAGCCATGTCAGCGACAGACGCTGAGAGATCGGGGGCTCCAGGGATGCCTCAGGGGCCTCACGGTTGAGGGCTTCGACCGCGATCGGACGGATCAGTCGCTCGGCGATGAAGTAGGTCATCAACGCGACAGTTAGCCCGATCAAGGTTGCTGTGATCGCGATGACCAGGCCGAAGCGCCTGTCGTGTAGCGCTGCTGTGATGCTGAACAGGAGGACGCCAATTCCCCAGATAAACAGCCCGATTGCAGACTGATAGATGGGGATCCGCACGATCAGCCGACGGACCTTCGCAGGATCTTCCCGGTTGTGGTCTCTCTGCCAGGTCAGCACAGGCTTGAATACCTGGTAAGTCAGCACCATTCCTGAAATCATCGCTAGTACCAGGTAGGTGACCAGCATGATGATCGTCGGGGTGCTGATGTTCTCCGTGCCGGTGAGTTCCTGGGTCGGTAGCAGAAACAGAAGCCCGGCGAGCCCGACGGCTCCGGCAAGGTTCGCCAGGAAGACCCCCGCGGCGTATGCCGGCCATGAGGTGGTCAGCAACCACCTGAGGTATCTACCGATTCTGCGCATGATGAATACTCTAACTGTATTTAGGTTGCTCAACCTCCAGTTGCCCACCGGGTGGCGGCCGCGTTCGCCCGGATGTCTCCCCTGGGGCCCTCAGACGGGGGCGCGGCGCTATCGTGGACGCATGGATGAGGCGAGCGTTTTCCAGCGGATCCCAGAGTCGGGCGGGGTCCGTCAGCAGCTTTACGACGCCGTCCTTGAGGCCCGTTCCCGCACAGCCGGAAGCGAATCCACAGGTTCCGCGCTGACTCATGCATGGGTGTTCAGTGGGCCTCCAGGATCAGGCCGAACAACGTCGGCCGGAGCATTCGCTGCCGCGCTTCTGTGCACGAGTCCCGACAGGCCCGGATGCGGTGAATGCGAAGGCTGCCGAACCGCCATGGCCGGTACCCACGGTGACCTCATGGTCGCGAGAACCGAAGGCACGATCTTCCCCGTCGGTCGCATTAGGGACGAGGTAATTCCTTGGGCTTACCGACGCCCAACCGCAGAACCATGGTGGCGGGTCCTCATCATCGAGGATGCCGACCGGCTGAACCCCGAATCATCCAACGCGATCTTGAAGACCGTGGAGGAGCCGCCGGCGCAGACGATCATCATCTTCTGCGTGCCGACGATCGACGCGAAGGATTTCTCCGTCACCCTTCGCTCGCGGTGCCGTCATATCTACATCCCAACTCCGGAGGTCGATGACGTCGTCAAGATCCTTCGTGCGGAAAAACCCGACCTGACTGATGAACAGGTTCGGTGGGCTGCGACCGTCTCCAACGGTCATGTCGGGCGGGCTCGTGGTCTGGCATCTAGTGAAGTGACCAGAGACTGGCGGAACCAGGCGCTCAATCTAGTGGAGTCTGTATTCGCTCCCGAGCGCGCCTATTTGGAAGCACGAGACTTAGCCGTCGGCGCGAAGGACACGGCTGAGGCACAGTTGAAGCAGAAGGAAGAGGCAGAACTCGCCAAGTTAGAGGAGTCACTGGGCGTCGGAGGGCGAGGAAAGGGCGTCCAGGCCGCAACCCGTGGAGCCTCGGGTCAGGTCAAAACGTTGGAAGAGAATCAGAAGCGTCGGCGCAAGCGCGTCGCGCAGGACCAGCTCGATCTCGCTTTGACGGACATGGCAGGCCTTTACCGGGATGCGATGCTTGCCTCCATGCAGGCGGAGTCCGCACCTATTCACCCGGACAGGTCCCGTACCGCAGCTGAACTGGCCCGTCGAGTCCCGGCCGAGCAACTGCTCAAGTGCGTCGACGCTGTCAACGAGGCACGTGGATTGCTCTACGGAAATGCCCAGCCGGTTGCGGTGGTCAGCGGGCTGGTCGGCTCACTGCAGGTCGCTTGCGGCGTCGGAGCCAGGTAGGTTCCCGGCCCACCGAACCGGTGGTGACCCGCAGTTTTGGACCAGTGAACCTGTGGGGTAACATTTAGCCGGATTCCACGGTCATTCGTGGGAACGCCGCCTTAGCTCAGTCGGTAGAGCGCTTCACTCGTAATGAAAAGGTCGCGAGTTCGATTCTCGCAGGCGGCTCAAGCAAAACCCCAGGTCAATGCGCTGTTGGCCTGGGGTTTCGTCATGCTCATGGCGAGAGGTAATACCTGTCAGGGGAGATTGGAACGCAAAATCAAGCCCCTGGTTAAGTAGAATCTGGCGGATGAAAGCAGCTGATGCGCGGCGCCCGGAGCTTTCGCCAGCGTTGACCGGGGATGAACTCAAGCGCTGGTACTGGCTCAAAGGAGAGCTAGCCGCGTTCGCCCGCCAGATCGGCGTCCGGGCCACGGGGAGTAAGGACGTTCTGACCCGGCGAATTGCCGCGACTCTGGACGGGGAGCCGTTTCAGGAGCCAGAGCCAGCCCGACGATCGACGTCTGCGCAACTTTCGGCACCGCTGACACCAGACACCGTGACCCCTGCCGGTCAGAGGTGTAGCCAGATCGTTCGAGCCTGGTTTTCGGTCAAGGTTGGAGACGGCTTTCATTTCGACGCGCAGATGCGTGATTTCTTCGCGCACACCGATGGGACGCAAACGCTGCAGGACGCGCTTAGCCACTATCGAGATACCCGCGCAGCAGGTCCAAGAGAGATCGGTCCGCAGTTCGAATTCAACCGGTTTACTCGGGCCTGGCGAGAAGAACATAAGGTAAGCACTCACCAGGAACTCCTCGACGCGTGGAATGAGTACCGCAACGCCCCAGTTGATGAAAGAGTTCGCATATAGATGTGCGCGGCAAGGAGGGCTCGGGAGGTGGCGTGCGAGTCGTTCGAATCGACGCTTGTTGATGCGGGTGCACCAGTCGTTCCGGAGTAGCTTCGTGACCCAAATGTAATCTGTTAGGGTCGGTGATCATGCAGAAGATCCTGAAGCGCACCGCTGGTGCGACAGCCGCCATTGCCCTTGCCGTCACTATCGGAACCTCCGTCGCATCTGCGGAGCCGTCGGCAGAGCTGGTGACCTTCGGAGATTCCTTCACCGCCAACCCGGACACCGTGCTGAACGCTCTAAACAACAGCGGCCTTCCGATTCCGGAGCTCGAGGGAACCGTCCCGGTTGAGACCACCGACGGTTGTGCTCAGGCAATGAACAACTGGCCGCGTCAGCTCGGTGAGCAGCAGGGTCTGTCCGTCGCGGACTACTCCTGCACCGCCGGTACCTCCACCGGTGCCGTCCAGAAGCTGCAGACCGCTATTGCAGACGGCAAGGTCGGCCCGGGCACCAAGCACATCGTCGCGATGATCGGTGGCAATGACTTCGGTGGTTTCGGTGCGCTGGACACGATGACTCCGCCGACCAAGGAAAACGTTAACGCGCAGTTCATGGACAACATGGATGCGTTTGTTGCTGAGGCACGCCGTGTCGCTCCGGACGTGCAGATTACCCTCGCCGGCTACCCGGAGGTCCTCGACCAGAACCGCCTGTGCCTGATCCAGCTCGACGGCAACGCGCCGGTCGGCTTCGAGGTCCCGGGCAACCTGGGCGTGCAGTACCAGGACTGGATGGCCGAGCAGATGGGCTGGGCTGCTGACAAGCACGACCTGGTCTTCGTCGACAACTACAACATGACCCGCGGACACAGCACCTGTGCTCCGGCGGAGCAGCGCTACGTCACCGGAATCATCGATAATGAGACCGACTGGAACATGCAGCTGCACCCGACTGCTGAAGGCTCCCGCGTCGTCGCAGAGAACGTTGGCGCAACCTTCTAGGCTCTGCATACAAACTCCTGGTTATCACCTCATCGGTGGTGGCCGGGAGTTTTGTGTTGTAGGGGAGGGGGGCGGATTCCACGGGCCGAGGGACGCCCTGTCAACGTGAAACAAACACCCTGTGGTCGTTGCAGTTTGCAGCTCGGGATGCGACGTTCATAGGGTGATCGGGCAACGCTCGCAGGGTGGCCGACCCGGATTCTGCTTCCGACGCCGACGCCGACGCCGTCTGTTGCTGGCGTGGATGCCATCGCAGAGGTCTTCCCTGGTGTGCGATTAGTCTGCGCCAGCAGGGAGAGGCGGTCAGTCAACGCTTTCCGGAGAAAGGTCCAACCGGCGCAGTGTCTGCGCATTGAGGGCGACGACGACAGTCGACAGTGACATCAGGACCGCACCGACACTCATTGGCAGGATGAACCCAATCGGTGCGAGTACACCCGCGGCCAGTGGGACAGCCGCGATGTTGTAGCCAGCAGCCCACCATAGGTTCTGCTGCATTTTGCGGTAGGTTGCCTGGGAAAGGTGCCGGACCGAGACCACTGACCGTGGATCCGAGGAGGCGAGAACTACGCCTGCGGAGCCAATCGCGACGTCAGTACCTGCGCCGATGGCGATTCCAGCATCGGCCTGAGTGAGGGCAGGGGCGTCGTTGACACCGTCGCCGACCATCGCCACAGTCCGGCCCTCGTCCTGCAGCGTGCGGACCTTCGCGGCCTTGTCTTCGGGCCGGACGCCGGAGTAAACCCGGTCGATACCGAGTTCCTCGCCGACGGCGTTTGCGACTGCTTCCGCATCACCGGTGATCATCATGACCTCAACGCCTTCGCGGTGAAGGGCGTCGACGGCTGTGCGGGACTCGGGTCGGATCTCGTCGGAAAGGCGGAGGGCGCCGATGACGTGGCCGTCGGAAAGCACGTGCAGGATGATCGCGCCTTGCTGGCTCCATTCTGCAGCGATGTCGCGGGCGTCCAAGCCGTGCTCCTCCAAGAGGTAGGGGCCGCCGACCTCGACTCGGATGCCGTTATCGGTGGTGGCTTTTACCCCGACGGCGGGTGAGGAGGTGAAGTTACTCGCGCGCGGAACGTCCAGGTCACGGGACTCTGCGCTACGGGTGACAGCAATGGCGAGCGGATGTTCGCTGTCGGCTTCTGCTGCTGCGGCGAGGGCAAGTACGTCGTCGTCGCTGTAGCCGTCGGCGGCGTCAATGGCGGTGACGGTCGGCTCACCCTTGGTCAGGGTGCCAGTCTTGTCGAAGAGGACTACGTCGACCTTGCGCATGGTCTCTAGGGCAAGTCGATCAGTGATGAGGACTCCGCCACGGGCCGCGCGCTCAGTAGCAATCGACACCACCAGCGGGATTGCTAGGCCAAGCGCGTGCGGGCAGGCGATGACCAGAACGGTGATTGTCCGGACCACAGCCGACTCCGGCATTCCCAGGACAGACCAGGTCACAGCGGTGATCGCGGCGGCGGCGAGGGCAAACCAAAACAGCCATCCCGACGCCCTATCCGCCAACCTCTGCGCCCTCGACGAGGACGATTGCGCATCTGCGACGAGCTTCTGGATCCCCGCCAGGGTGGTGTCCTCGCCGATGGCGGTGACCTCTACGCGCAGGCCAGAGTCGACGGCAACGGTGCCGGCAGTAACCACGTCACCGGCCTCTCGGCGGACCGGTCGGGATTCGCCGGTGATCATCGACTCGTCCATGCTGGCGGAGCCGTCGACCACCACGCCGTCGGCAGGTACGGATCCGCCCGGGCGGATCAGTGTGATGTCGCCGGCAACAATGTCTGCGGCGGGGATGGTGGTGACGGTGTCGTTGCGGATGACGTCGGCCTCGTCCGGGAGCAGTGCGGCGAGGGAACCCAGGGCATTTGTGGTCTGCGCGATGGAGCGCATCTCGATCCAATGCCCAAGCAACATGATGACGACCAGCAGCGCGAGCTCCCACCAGAAGTCCAGGTCATGCGCGAGCAGTCCCAGTGAAGCTCCCCAGGAAGCGCCGAACGCCACCGTGATCGCCATGGCGATGAGCAGCATCATGCCGGGTGAGCGGTCCTTGATTTCTTGCCAACCGCCGGTCAGGAATGGCCTGCCGCCCCAGAGGAACATGACGGTGCCGAGGATCGGTGAGATCCATGTGGTCCAACCAGAGGCGGGGAGGTCGTAGCCGATGAGCATCGCGAACATTGAATTGAAGGCGATAACGGGAACCGCCAGAAGGAGGTTCCACCAGAACAGTCGGCGGAATTGCTCGACGTGGCCGGAATGGTCGTGGTGTTCGTTGTGATCGTGATCGTGATCGTGGTGGTGGCTGTCGTGGCTGCCACTGGTGTGTGAGTGCGTGTGTGAGTGCGTGTGTGCAGCGTCCATACCTTCACCGTATACCCTATAGGGGTATTGTCAACGGTGTCGGACTGGCGTGATTACGGGAGTGCCGCGGCGGATTTCTACGTCGACGGTGGCGTCGTAAATCTCAGCGATGCGATCGGCAGTGAGAACCTCCGCAGGATTTCCGGCGGACACGATCTCTCCACTTGCCATCATCGCCACCTGATCACCGAACTGCCCACCAAGAGTCAGATCATGCATCGCTGCAACAACGGTTAGACCTCGCCGGGACCGCAGGTCATCGACCAGTTCGAGCACCTCTTGAGCGCGTCCGATATCCAGCGCGGAGGTTGGCTCATCCAGCAGCAGCACCTCTGGTTCCTGCGCCAATGCTCTCGCTAGCGTCACGCGCTGACGCTCACCGCCAGACAGCTCCGTCAGCCGGCGGTCGCCGAAGTGCAGCGCGCCAACATCGAAAAGACATTGCTTTACGACGTCCCCATCCTCCCGACCCCACACCCCCGTCCGGGGATGCCGCCCGAGTTCGACATAATCGCTGACGGTTACCCCCTCAGGGATCACGGGAGTCTGCGCCATGAGCGCCACGGTCCGGGCGTATGCCTTGCGGCGGGACCTGGCGCCGAGTGACAGCGCGGCCGCACCCCATGCAGGTGGCGCGATCCCGGCGGCGAGCACCGTGCCTGAACGCACCGGGAGAATCCCGGCGATGGCGTGCAGAAGGGTCGACTTGCCGCAGCCATTGGGCCCGACCAGGGTCAGCCACCCTCCTGCCGGGAGTTTCAAGGAGACGTCGCAAACGGTGTCGGAAGATGCGCCCTGGTGGCGGATGTGGAGGGAGGAGAGGGTGAGGCCGGAGGCGTCGGGAAGCGGGTTGGTGTTCTTCATGGTGTCCTCCTCCTGGCGAAACGGTGGAGGATGAAGAGGAAGAACGGCGCGCCAGCGGCGGCGGTCACCACGCCGACGGGAAGTTCTGCCGGGGCTAGGAGGGTGCGGCCGATGGTGTCTGCCGCGATGAGGAAGGTGGCACCCCACAGCACGGTCAGCGGCATGAGCAGACGGTGACCAGGGCCGAAGACTAGGCGCAGCGCATGCGGGACGATAATGCCGACGAAGCCGATCAGACCCGACACCGACACCACCGCCGCGGTGCCCAGAGTGGCCGCGAGGACGATTCCGATTCGGATCAGACCCGGATGGATGCCGAGGGTGCGGGCCTCCAGATCGCCGATCGACATCACGTCGAGGACCCGCGCTGAGCCCAGCAGTGCGATGACACAGAGCGCGACTGGGATTGCCGCGAGCAGCACCATCGACCACGACGCGCCATTGAGAGAGCCAAGCATCCACGAGTACACGCGGGGGATGGTGTCGATATGGCGCTGCTGGATGAACGTCTGCGCGGCATTGGCGAAGGCTGCGACGGCGACACCAGCGAGGATGACCACCGATGGGGAGCGGCCGATCCCAACGCTGCCACTGACCAGGTACGTCACCGCCACCGCGAGCACACCACCAATGAAACCCGCGGCGATCATCGGTGTTGCCCCGAGTCCGGTGGGAGCCATGGTGCCGGCAGCGGTGGCAACAACGACCACAGTTACGGCTAGGCCCGCGCCGGAGGAGACTCCCAGCAGATAGGGATCAGCCAGGGGATTTCGGAAGACCGCCTGGTACGCGGCGCCTGCGATAGCCAGCATCGCGCCGACGATCGCCGCGATGACAATGCGGGGAAGGCGGATCTGCATGAGCACGTCATGCTGGCGATCGGTGAGGACGCCCGCGCCGAAGATCTCCCGGACCACGTCCGAGGCTGGAATGCTCATAGCCCCGACGTGAATAGACAACAACCCCACCGCGACCAGCGCGAACACTGACGCGGTGAGGCTGAGGGCAGTTTTAGTTCGCACCGACGAGCTCGGGGGCGTTCTCGGACAGCTCGATCAGGGCGTCCGCGACAGACTGAACGAACTCCGGAAGGGAGGGGCCCCAGCGGGAGGCGAGGTCGTCGTCAAGCACGTAGATGGTGCCATCCTCAACTGCCGTGACCGAGGCCCAGCCGGGACGCTCAATGACCTCATCCGGGGAGACACCGAAGTCGCCGCCAGCCAAGAAGATGATGTCCGGGTCCGCCTCGATGACGGCCTCCGGGGTCAGCTGCGGGTAGCCGGTGTCACCGGTGGCGATGGAGGACAGATTAAAGAGGCTGTACACCTGGCCGATGAAAGTGTCATCGGTGATGGTGAACAGTTCCTCGTCGAGCTCATGGAAGTACGTCAGGGACGACTCCAGCACCTCATCCGGCACGGAGGCGACGGCTTCCTCGATGCCTTCCTGCATGGCAGCAGCGGTCTCATTCGCCTCACGGAGATGACCGGTGGCTTCGCCGAGTTCTTCGACTTGGGCGTAAGCATCGTCGATGCTCTGGGCAGCGTCCTGAACCAGGACGGTGGCGCCGACGCTTTCCAGCCCATCGATGACCTGATCATCCTGGGTACCAAGAATCACTAGATCCGGGTCATACTCCAGGATGGCCTCGACATTCGGGGAGAAACCGCTCAAGCCCTCGACGGTCGGGGCATCCGACGGGTTGTACGAATACTCATCCGCCGCCACCACATTCTCACCCGCGCCGATGGCGAAGAGAGTCTCAGTGGCAGTGGGGGAGAGCGACACGATGCGCTCGACCGACGTGTCGCCCGAGGAGTTGCCGGCGTTGTTCGCCTCTGCATTGGCATTGTTGTCGCCATCGGATGCGCAGGCGGTCAGCGCCAGCGCGGCGGCAGCGGACGTGAGCACGGCAAGTGCCGGGCGGAACAGTGATGTCACGGTAAACCTCCATCGGAAAGTGATCTTTGACGATGGTACTTCAGTGTTCCAGGCTCAGGTCGGTCGTGTTCGCTCTGCGGCCCAGTGAGTTTCAGGAGGCCCAGCGCAGCTCCTGGACGCTAACAGTCGTAACCTGTTCCGCATGACTAAGCAGAAGAAGACCCGGACTGCGGGTTCGTCGGGAGTGCCGCTGTGGCTCCTCGTCGCATTCGCCGTCTTCGCGGTCGCCTGGGGCGGCAACCAGTTCACCCCGCTGATGGTGATGTACCGGTTGGAAGGCCAGCTCGACCTGGTCTTCGTCGACATGCTGCTGTTTGTGTACGCCCTCGGTATCGCGCCGGCGCTGTTGATCTCCGGGCCGCTGTCGGACCGGATCGGCCGTAAACCGGTGATGATGACGGCGCCGTTGTTCTCGATCCTCGGCTCCTTGCTTATCGCCGCCGGTGAATCCACCGGTCCGCTGCTGCTGGTTGGACGCATGCTCGCAGGTGTGGCAGTCGGTATTGCCATGGCCGTTGGTGGCTCCTGGGTGAAGGAACTGTCCAGCGACCGGTTCGACCCCAACTCGAAGCCGACCTCTGGTGCGAAGCGCCAGTCGATGTCTCTGACCCTGGGCTTTGGTGTGGGCGCCCTGGTCGCCGGCACCTTGGCTCAGTTCGCGCCACTGCCTGGTCAGTTGCCGTACCTGCTGCACATCCTGCTGGCGATTCCCACGATCTTCGCGATGATCCCCGTCCCGGAGACTCGCCAGTCCCCGGTAGGCGCAGCATACGAGCGGAAGTCCCTGCTGTCTTCGATGTACACCCCGTCGATGAAGAATCCGCGGTTCCTCTTCGTCGCCGCCATGTGTGCCCCGTGGGTGTTCGGTGCAGCCGGTGTTGCCTACGCGATCGTCCCGAACCTGATGCAGGACCGTGTCGGGTCGCCGGTGTTCTTCTCCGCGATCATTACCTTCGTTGCGCTGATGGCCGGATTCGCGATCCAGCAGTTCGGTCCGCGGATTGCCTCGGAGACCTCTGCTCGGGGCCCGCTGGTGGCGATGGGCATCGTGATCGTCGGCATGGTCCTTGCCGCATTCATGTCCGCACACCCGACGGTGGCATTCGCTGCCATCGCAGCTATCGTCCTCGGCGCCGGATACGGCCTGTGCATGTTCGCTGGCCTCAACGAGGTTCAGCGCATCGCCGGCCCCCGCGACCTAGCCGGCCTCACGGGCATCTTCTACTGCCTCACCTACATCGGTTTCGCATTCCCGGCGATCCTCACCGAGCTCTCCAAACACTGGGAATGGATGACCTACCCGGTGATGCTTGGAGCCGGTGCCGTCATCGCAGCAGCCATGACGGCGGTCGTCGCGGTGAACTCTCGGAAGTTCCTGCCGAAGTCAGATAGCAACTAGACCAGCGGTTTCCGCGGCTGCACCTCTGACGGCCGTATGGTGTCGTTATGAAAACTCTTGTCACAGGCGGCGCAGGCTTCATCGGTTCGCACCTCGTCGACAGGTTGTTGTCGAGCGGCCATTCGGTGGTCGTTGTCGATAACCTCTCGCGCGGCTCGCTCTCTAACTTGGAGTCCGCTCAGGCGGACTACGGCGATAACCTGCAGATCATTGAAGCGGACATTCGCGATGTTGATTGGCTAGAGCTCTTCGATCGCGAGGAGACAGAGGTGGTCTTCCACCTCGCCGCTCAGATCGATGTCCGCGAATCAGTGACTGACCCGGTGACTGACGCCGAAATCAACATCATCTCCACCATTCGGCTGGCCGACGCCGCCCGGCAGCGCGGAATTCACAAGATTGTGCACACCTCCTCAGGCGGTTCGATCTACGGTATGCCCACCGATCTGCCGGTCTCTGAGGCTGTCCCGGTGAACCCGATGAGCCCCTATGCGGCCTCCAAGTTCGCCGGCGAGACCTACCTCAACACGTTCCGGCAGCTCTACGACCTGGACTGCTCCCACATCGCACCGGCGAATGTGTACGGCCCTAGGCAGGACCCGCACGGTGAGGCTGGAGTCGTCGCGATCTTCTCCCAGGCGCTTCTAAACGGAAAGCCCACCAGGGTCTTCGGCGATGGTGGAAACACCCGTGACTATGTGTACGTCGGGGATGTCGTCGAGGCGTTCATTCGTGCCTCAGGGGACGTCGGGGGCGGTATGCGCTTCAATATCGGCACCGGAGTGGAGACCTCCGACCGGGAGCTGCACACCCTGGTGGCTGAGGCCGCCGGCGCCGAGGACAACCCGGAGTTCGCTCCGGCGCGGCTTGGCGACGTTCCCCGCTCCGCCCTTGACTCCTCTCGTGCTGAGGAATTTCTGGAGTGGACACCGAAGGTCGACATCCGTGAGGGCGTACGCCGCACTGTCGACTACTTCCGGGAGTAGTTAGTCTCCCGCCACATACCGTGGGGTTTAGTCGCGACTGGCGGCGTCGGCGTCGTGGGTGGCGGGGGCGTCGTCAAGCGTCGTGTCGGCGATGACATCGACGGGCAACTCTGCCTCCGGCGGCACCGCATTGCTCAGCGCCACAGCGCGAGCCAGGCGGGCATAGCGCAGTTCCTGCTCGCGGAAGCGGATGTAGGTGCTGACTGTGACGAACAGGAATGCTAGCGTCACCAGGTACAGCAGCAGGTCCGTGCCGCGGTCGACGCCGAGCCAGTTCGCCACAACGGTGAGATCATCCGGGCGAATCACCGCCCACACGCAGCCGATGACGAAGAGCAAGAAGCCGATCTTCACGCCGGCCTTCGCTCGCGCCTTGCGCCGGTTGGTGACGAAGAAAAACATCAGGCCAAGAATGGCCAGCAGCAGGACGATCTGAATGATGGTGGAAACGATCACGGCAACCTCTTGCTCAGCAGTCCGTCGGCGAGAATATTCACGCCGTTGATGAGTGACTGACCCTTGGACATGGAGTATTCGGTGTAGAGGATGTCGACAGGCTCCTCGGTGACACGCCACTTCTTGTGGTCCATCACGTCGACGAATTCGCTGGCGTGACTCATGCCGTTCATCCGAAGGCTCAAACCCTCGGCGACGGTGCGATTGAACACGCGCAGGCCATTGTGAGCATCCGACAATCCGAGCCTGCGGGTCTTCGGTGACAGGAACACCACGGTCTTCAGCACCACGCGTTTGATCAGGGGAACCTGGTCATTCTCTCCGCGAGGGCGCCCGAACCGCGTCCCGACGACAATATCCACCGGCTCTGCGCGCAACCGCGCAATCATCGCGAGGACGTCCTTGACCTGGTGCTGACCGTCCGCGTCAAAGGTGACGAAGACCTCTGCGCCCGGCTGCGAGCGGGCGTATTCGACACCGGTCTGCAGTGCAGCGCCCTGTCCGAGGTTCACTGGGTGATTAACCAGGTGCGCCCCGGCGGCGTGGATCTCAATGGCGGAGTTATCCCGCGAGCCGTCATTGACCGCGACGATGTTAGGGAAGGTCTGCCGGGCGTGCTCCAGCACTTCCCGGATCACTGTGCCTTCGTTGAAGCACGGCACGATGAGCCATGTGTCGGAGTAGTCGGTAGGTTGCGCCGACTCTCCCTCTGATTCCGCAGTCATGGTCCCTGATCATATAGTCCGAGAGTTGGGTATCGGTGTTACACCCGTGTTCTGGCCGGGTTAGTTGCGTCGGAAGATTAGTGCGTAGGTCTTGCGTAGGAGGTTGGTGGGCAGCGCCCGAAAGGCGCTGCGGAGCAACAGGTTGGCATAAGACCTGGGCTTCCCGACGATCCCTTCCTGCACTAACACCCTCTGCATCATCAACTCCGAGCGCCACATATCGGTGCCCTTCCTCCGGGCCAACATGGAGTCACCGGCCCGGAAGAGGGTCAGTGCCTCTGGCATGTTGCCGAAGCGAATCCCCTTGGCGAGCAGCCGTGCCCATAGGTCGTAGTCCTCCATGAAGGGCAGGTGTCGGTAGCCACCGACGTCGCGGATCTTCTCCGTGCGTACGAGGACTGATGGATGGTTCACCGGAGCGTTGATCTTGGCGTAACGGCGGATCGCGCGGTGCTTTTCCGGGAGAGCGCGGATGCCCAGGGAGGCCTCCTCGGGAGTTGCACCGGCGGCGACCTGTTCGGCATCGAATTCCAGCAGGGCGGTGCCCACTACATCGAGGCCGTGGCGGTCTGCGTAGGCGAGCTGTGCTGCGAGCCGGTCTGGTCGGGCGATGTCGTCGGAGTCTAAGCGGGCGACCCAGTCAGTGCGCACGTTCTCGATGCCGGTGTTACTGGCAGGGCCGCTGCCTTGGTTCAGAGGATTGCGGATGACACGGAAGTCCTCTGGGTGCGCTGCCGCGTGGCGGTCAATGACGGCGTTGAGTTCATCGCCGACAGGTCCATCGACGACCAATACGACTTCGTCTGCGGGCCGGGTTTGCTCCCAGGTGCTGGAGAGCGCGTCATCGAGCGGCCCCGGTTTCTCCCCGTGGTAGACGGTCATGAGGAAGGAGACGGTGTCGTGCGAAGTCATGGGGATAGCGTACGGCTCTATCTATCGGAGAGGTCGACGGTGGAGGTGGTTCGCCTGGAGGTGGACAGTCGCCACAGATGCAGGGCGATGCCAAGGCCTGGTCCGATGATCAGCGCGGCGGAAGTGGCCCACAACAGCGGAGCGGGCAGGAACAGGATGCCGGTGGCTGTGACAGTCGCTAGGACCCAGCCGCCGAGATAGGTGCGGTGATGGTTGGTCGCGAGCATGACCGAACCGGTGACCATAAGGATGGCCGTGGTCGTCGCACCCAGAGTCAGCGCGAACAGTCCGGCGCCTGGGATCATGTACCCGCCTGGCAGGATCTGCAGGATCCAGGGTCCGATCAACCATGCAGCAGCAGAACCAATCAGGCCGAATGCGGCCAGTGCCCCGAGCGGCTTGGCCAGAGTCACCAGCGGGTGCCGGTCGTCTTTCACGAAGTACACGATGATGGCGTTCTGGAACTTCTCCAGCGGCATCAGCAGCGGCGCACGGGTCAGCAGCACGGCGTAGGAAATACCGGCAGCGGTGACAGCGACCGCTCCAGCAGTGGCATTCTCAAGGTCCGCGCCACCGGAGGAACCGGCTCCGTAGCGGCTAGCCAGGACCACGAGGGTAGGGAAACCGGTGACCAACAACGCTGAGGCTCCCGATGCTCCCATCGCCGTCACCATCAACGGAATGAACCGACGAGTGGGGACATCTGCCCGCTGGGTCAAAGCCTGACGCGAGGCCGGACTGAAGGCGAGGATGATCAACCAACTCACTGTGCCGAGCGCAGTGATGACGAGGAATGACAACAAACCCCAGCCGAGACTGAACGCCACGCCAGCCAAGACCAGTCGGCAGAGCACGTCCAGCATGATCAGCATTGCGTACTGCTTCCATAGCCCCGCGCCGGACAGAAGCCCTGAGACCGCCGCCTGCACCGCGTACAGACCAAGGCCCGCCGCCATGAGCAGCACCGCCCACGCGAGGTTGTCCTGCACGATGAACCGCATCCAGAACGGCCCGCTGATCGCGAAGAACGCGAATGTCACCAGTCCAACACCGGCAGCGATGACGATCGGACGGGCCATCGGGCCCTGGTCCTCAGTGAGGGTGGGAGTGGAGTGGGGTAGGGAGGCGTCGGGAAGCGAATCGTTAAGAGCCCCAGCGCGCCGGGCCTTGTCCGCCGACCCGACGGTCCGAGTCGTTTCCTGCATCAGACCGCCCAGCACACCGGTGAAGGCGAAGAACAGGCCCCAATAGGCCGTGAACTGCTCGTTCACGGAGATAGTGAGGGTGTTCGCCGACAGGAATAGAATGCCGAAACTTGCGGCGGCGGCGATGATCGTCGCCAGGGTCAGCCATCTCACGCAGCGGTCACCACAGTTCGTTGTCGGAGGCCACGGCTTCGTCGGCGCGCTCCTCAGCGGCGTCGCTGATGCGGCTGCCGAGCCTGGTGATCGCGGCGCCCAACTTGGAGGCGGGAGCCTTCGCCGCGCCGCCAATGGCTTCATGCGGATCAACACCAGGCGCCGACGGATTCACCGGGAACGCCGGCAGCGCCGAGCGATACAGCCACACCTCGAACAAGGTGTCCAGGTGGCTGGTGGTGATGCCATTTTCGCGGCAGAGGCGATTGGCCTGGGCGCGGAAATCGACGGTGTCGACCACACTATGGCGATTGCGGGTGGTCCAGCGTTGGATGAGTTCGAAGAAGAGATCGTCGCCAAGCAGCAGTCGCAGCGCGTGGACGGTGAGGGCGCCGCGCTTGTACAGGCGGTCGTCGAACATGTCCTTCGGGCCCGGATCAGAGATGAGGAGGTCCTGGGGCTTGCGCAGCAAGTTGTCATAGTGATGACGGGCGAACTCGGAAGCGGGACGGCGCCCAGAGCGCTCCGCCCACAGCCACTCGGCGTAGCAGGCAAAACCCTCATTGAGCCAGATGTCGCGCCACTGAGTGATACCCACGGAGTTACCGAACCACTGGTGGGACAACTCGTGCGCGATCAGTCGAGTCCAGGAATCCTCGCCGGTGGCGTGATTCGAGCCGAAGATCGACATGCCCTGGGCTTCCAGAGGGATCTCCAGGGTGTCTTCGACGACGACCACGCGATAATCTGGGAACGGGTACGGGCCGAACATCTCGGCGTACTGGTCGAGCATGTGGCCCTGGTCGCGGAAGTCATGGCGGATGCGAGTGGCCAGTTCCTTCGGCGCCCACACCGTCACCGGCACTGAGTCGCATTCGATGGGGATCTCTACGAACTCGCCGACCTGGATGGTGACGAGGTACGTAGCGACAGGTTCTTCGGACTCGAAGGTCCAGCGCTTACGGGAACCGCCGACCTTCTCCGGTGCCTTCGGCACACCAGTTGCCACCACGGCGTACGGAGCATCCGTGACCATGGTGATGGTGTATCGAGCCTTGGTCTCAGGGTCGTCATCACACGGGAACCACGACGCAGCACCGATCGGCTGCGAGGCGACGAGGGAGCCGTTTTCCAACTCCTCCCAGCCCAGCTCGCCCCACCGAGAGCCAACGGGTCCCGGTGTGCCGGAGTACTTCACGGTCAGCGTGAAGGTCTCTTCCGGCTGGATCTCCCGGTCGAAGTAGATCCGCAATTTGCGGCCGGACTGACGCCATCGTTTCACATCCAGATCGGTGCCACGGATCTCGGTATCGGCATCGACGGCGTCAACGCCCAACACGTCCGCGAAGTCCAGCGTCATGCGGTCGATGTGGGCGTTGGCCTCGATCTTCAGCGTCGCCGTCGCCTTTAGGCGGTTCGGACCCACGCGGTAGTCGAGGTCAAGGTGGTAGTGGTCAACACGGAATCCCAGGTTGAAGGGGATTTCGGTGTAGTTGTTGGCTGCGTGCACTCCCACACCTTAACGCCAAAAGCGCAGAACGACCCGCTTGTGCCCGAGCGGCTGCCTCAGCGACCTGTACTGATCTTCTCCGTGATCCAGCTGTAGATCAGAGCCTCGGCGAAGGCAGCCTGCTTATTGTCGGCAGCTCCACCGTGACCGCCTTCGATGTTCTCCCAGTAGTCGACCGGTTGGCCGGCTTCCTTGAGCAACCACGCCAGTGAGCGAGCGTGCGCCGGATGAACGCGATCATCCCGGGTAGAGGTGGTAACTAGCACCGGCGGATAGGTCCGATCGGTGGCCGCGGCGACACGCTGGACAGGGGAGTATCGCTTAATGACCTCACGCTCGGCCGGATCATCCGGGTCGCCGTATTCAGCCATCCACGACGCTCCTGCCGACAGCCGGTGGTACCGCATCATGTCCGCCAGCGGAACCTGGGAGACGACCGCCCCAACCAATTCTGGATAAGAGGTCAGACAGACCGCGGTGAGGAGGCCTCCATTGGAACCGCCACGCACCGCGAGTGTTTCTGCGTCGGTGTAGCCACGCTCAACCAGGTCCTGCAGCACCGCACGGTGATCCTCGAAGACCTTCTCTCGGTCGAGCTTTACCGCCTGGGAATGCCACTGCGGACCGAACTCGCCGCCGCCGCGCAGATTCGCTTGGACGGCGAGCCCGCCCTGGCTGAGCCATGCGATTCCGGAGACTGCCGAGTATCCCGGCAACAGGGAGACCTCGAATCCGCCATAGGCGTTCACCAGGGTGGGGCGCTTTTCTCCATCCAGGTACCCGGAGACCCGGTATGGAATCTTGGTCCCGTCTGCGGAAGTGGCCCAGTGTTGGATGGTGGACATGCCCGCGGCGTTGAAACGCTCGGGAGCGGAGCGGACGACTTCTGGTCGGATCTCGCCGAGGACACCGCGCAGCAGCGTCGATGGCTGCAATGTGGAGGAGGCCAGTAGCCAGATCTCGTCGTCGCGGGTGGGGGAGGTACCAGCGACCTGGACGGTGGCTTGTTCTGGAAGCCCCTCGACGATTCCTGGCTCCCACTCTGCCGGGCTGCCGGTGATGGTGAAGGTTTTGAGGACGGTGGCGACGTCGTGAAGCAACGTCAGTACCAGGTAGTTTTCCGTCCACGCGAAGGACTTGAGCGAGGTGTGCTCGTCAGGTGAGAAGAGAATGGTGCTCTCCCGGTCGCCGTCGAGCCAGCCCTTCAGATCCGCCACGGCGAGGGCGCCAGAGGGGATCGCCCCGAAGTCTGTGCGCGGGAGGATGATCAGGTGCTCGCGGTGAACGGAGACCTCACAGTCATCCGGCACGTCGATCTTGCGCAGGTCGCCGTCGACTTCGACGAAACTCTCGGAGTTGTAAAAGTCGATGGCGCGCTCAACGAAGAGGCGCTTAAAACCCTCGGTCAGGTCGAATCCTGCACCAACGGCGACATCAGTGGATGCACCTTCGTAGACAATCTCGGCGCGTTCCAGGGGCTCGCCGCGACGCCACTTGCGGACCTGGCGCGGGTATCCGGAGTCGGTCAGCGTGCCCTCGCCGAGATCAGTGCCGATGTACAGCAGATCAGGGCCAGCCCAGGACACGTCGGTCTTGGCTTCAGACACAGTGAAGGGGGCCTCGGTGCCGTCCTCGCAATCGTCGAGGAAACGCAGATTCACCAGATCGAATTCACGGATGACGACAGCGTCCGCGCCACCACGGGACAGGCGCAGCAGCGCGCGATCGTAGTTCGGACGCAGGACGTGGGAGCCCTTCCACACCCAGTTCTCGTCCTCCTGCTCGGCCAGGGCGTCCAAGTCCAGGACGGTCTCCCATTCGGTGGCACCGCCGTCGCTGCCGGGGCTGCCGTCAAGATAAGAATCCAGCGTCGTCCGACGCCACAGTCCGCGGGGATGCTCGGAGTCAACCCAGAAGTTGTACAAGTGCTCGCCGCGCCGGGCGGGGAAGGGGATGCGGTCGTCGGCGTCGAGGGCAGAGAGGATCTGCTGCTCCAGGGCAGTGCGATTTCCCGATTCCTTGCCGGGCCCTGGGATCCTCCCAGAGGTGCCGTCGGACCAGGCCTTCGCCCACTCAAGGGCTTGCTCACCTTCGATGTCATCGAGCCAGGACGGGACGCGGTCAGTGGAGAGGAAAACAGTCATGACTCCCTAACGTACTTCCGGACTTCGGCTGCCGTCCGCTATCTGCGTTTGCGGTTGCGGTTGCGGTAATAGTCCGGCCGGTTTTGGAAGGACTCGCGGTTACGGAACCAGAAGACGAATGCAGCGCCTGCAGCACAGACGCCGAAGATGAACGCGAACCCCCACCAGTCGTCATTTCGCAGACCGACAAACAGCCCGAAGCCGATACCAAGTGCGAGGATCGGTAACCAGTTCCAGTCAAGCCTCTTCATGGAAACTCCTTGATCGGGCAGTAGACGTTGTCACCTCGAGGCTAACAACGACTAACGCCCACCCCGCTGATGTGCGGGATGGACGGGGGATGGAAGTGCCTAGACTTCGTCGTTTACCTCGACCTCATCGTCGGTGGCTTCGTCTTCGTTCTGATCGTTGGCGTTGTCGTCGCCATCGAACAGCACGTCAGAGAACAGGTTGTCCCATGAGGAGTGCAGGTCATCCTGCCAGTAGCCCCAGGAGTGAGTTCCGGTGTTGCGGAAGTCGAAGTCGATGTCCTCGGTGACGCCCAGGTCGCCGAGCTCGGACTGCAGATTCAGGGTGCAGGCCGCGGTGACAGCTTCGATAACCGATCCGGTGGTGCGCTGCGGCATCATGTTGATTTCCGACTCGAGGGTCGGCTCCGGAGCTCGGTCCCACTCGCCCCACAGACCATTGCCCGTAGAGATGAACAGCGGGGTGCCGCCGAGGAGGTCGGCGTTGACCAGGGCGTCATTGCGGACCCAGGCGTCAGAGCCGGGCTCGCCCCACATGTCGGTGGCATCGACACCGGCGCGGTCCAGAACCAACTGGACGAAGGCGGAGCCGAAGCGGTCGGAGGTCTGCGGGCAGCCGGAGAAGGATGCCACTCCGTCGTAAAGCTCCGGGTGCTGCTCGGCGTAGACCAGCACGGAGGATGCGGACATGCTCATGCCGACGATGCCGCGCTTGCCGTTGCCACCGATCTCAGCCTCCAGGGCCTCGGGGAGCTCGCGGGTCAGGAAGGTCTCCCAGTACTGCTTCTCGAAGTCCGTCTCCTCGCTCTCCCAGTCGGTGTAATAGGAGAACGCGCCGGCCTGGACGATGACGACGTTTACGTCCTTGTCGCTGAAGTAGTCCACGATGTCCGTCTGGTACAGCCAGGAGGCAGTGCCTTCGCCGCCATCGGCGCCGTTGAGGATGTACAGCGTTGGACGAGGCGCGTCCGGGTCCTCACCCTCGGGCCAGATGCGGGCCAGCGGGACAGCCTTCTCCATGGTCGGGGCGGTGGCCCATATGACCTCGGTGTTGTCGTGGCCCTCCAGCAGACTCATCCAGGGGCGCTCGGGCAGACCAGATTCGGCCAGTGCATCGCCGCGGAAGATCGTCGAAGGTTCGATCGTCTCCTCGCTCGTCTCGTCAGCCTCGGCGACTTTATCGTCCTTGAGCTCAGCCTTGAAATCATCCTCGAGAGCGTCGAGGGACACCGGCACCGGGGCGTCCTCGGTCTCAATCGGGGCTGCATAAGCCGCGGTCGTACCCAGCGACATGGCCAACGCCACTGCGGTCGCGGCCACTGCCGCCCTCCGGGTTCGCTGGATATTAGGGCTGCGCATGGGTGAAATCTCCCTGTGTGAGGTGCGGGACAGTAAGTGCCGTTCCCGCAGACGTGCTGTGGTCAATGTGACTAATGGTACGGGATTCAACTCAATAGTCACATACGTAACATCAGAAACATTGTGTCCGCGGGGCTTGCCGCGAATCGCCTGCGGTCACTGCCGCACAGTCAGGCAGGCGTGAAGGGATGTGGGGGATGGGACGAGGAGAGCGTCGGGAAGCAAAAATCCTTTCGCCGAAAACCCTTAGGTGACGTGACCCTCATGTTCCGGTTATCCTTGGCCCCGTGGCTGAACATTATGATCTCGTTGTCCTCGGCGCCGGACCCGGCGGTTACGTCGCCGCCATCCGCGCATCCCAGCTCGGCCTGAAGGTGGCCGTGGTTGAAAAGCAGTACTGGGGAGGTGTCTGCCTCAACGTCGGTTGTATCCCGTCGAAGTCTCTGCTGAAGAATGCGGAGGTCGCGCACATCTTCAACCATGAAGCGAAGACCTTCGGCATCTCCGGAGATGTCTCCTTTGACTTCGGTGCGGCGCACGCGCGCTCCCGGAAGGTGTCCGCGGGCATCGTCAAGGGCGTTCACTTCCTCATGAAGAAGAACAAGATCGACGAGATCGACGGCTGGGGTGCCTTCACCGGCCCGACCTCCATCAAGGTCACCGACGGCAAGGACAAGGGCAAGGAGCTCTCGTTCGATAACTGCATCGTCGCAACCGGCTCCGTCGTGCGCTCCCTGCCGGGCGTCGAGATCGGCGGCAACATCGTCTCTTACGAGGAGCAGATCCTCAGTGACGACCTGCCGGAGTCCATCGTCATCGTTGGCGCTGGCGCCATCGGCATGGAGTTTGCCTACGTCCTGGCCAACTACGGCGTGGACGTCACCATCGTTGAGTACCTCGACCGCGTCCTCCCGAACGAGGATGAGGAAGTCTCCAAGGTCATCGCCAAGGAGTACAAGAAGCTTGGTGTGAAGCTCCTGACCGGTCACGCGACCACCGAGATCGACGACAAGGGCGATTCTGTCGTGGTCAAGATCGAGGCAAAGAACGGCGGCAAGGAGCAGACTCTCACCGTCGACCGCGTCATGGTCTCCATCGGCTTCGCCCCGCGCACCGAAAACATCGGCCTGGACAAGGCCGGCGTGGAGCTAGGCAAGCGCGGCGAGATCGTCATTGACGAGTACATGCGCACCAACGTTGATGGCATCTACTCCATCGGTGACGTCACCATGAAGCTGCAGCTCGCTCACGTCGCCGAGGCTCAGGGCGTTATCGCCGCTGAGCACATGGCCGGCGCTGAGACCGAGCCGATCCTTGACCAGGACTACCGAATGATGCCCCGTGCAACGTTCTGTAACCCGCAGGTGGCCTCCTTCGGTCTCACCGAGGCGCAGGCCAAGGAGTGGGCCGAGGAGAATGGCCGCGAGATCAAGGTCGCGTCCTTCCCGTTCTCTGCGAACGGCAAGGCGATGGGCCTGGCGGAGACCGCCGGTTTCTCGAAGATCATCGCGGACGCCGAGCACGGCGAACTGCTCGGCGGTCACCTGGTTGGTGCCAACGTCTCCGAGCTCACCCCGCAGCTGGTCCTGGCCCAGAAGTACGAGCTCACTGCCGCTGAAATCGGTCGCGCCGTGCACACGCACCCGACCATGTCTGAGGCTATGAAGGAAGCCGCCGAGGGCATCGGCGGACACATGATCAACCTGTAATTGCAGGTAGCGGTGTAATGATCGTGCAGCGCGACTGAGTCGCATCGCCGCGCTGTAACGCTGAGAGTGGGTCGTCCCTTGTGGGATGACCCACTTTCTGCATATTTTCATTGATAAGGGGTTGCGTTCAGGATGCTCGGGGCGTAAACGTTGATCTGTCAACAAAATATGGACGAGCCCCCACACAAATCCCGAAAGGATCATCATGGCTAACTTCTCCCTGTACCCCGCACGCGTCTTCCCGGGACTGGTCTTCCTTAACTCCGGCATCGGAAAGCTCAGCATCGATGAAGAAGGCGCCAAGGGCCTGCAGGACTTCGCCGGCACCGCCCTTCCGTTCGTGAAGAAGATCCCGGCCAAGACCTTCGGCCGCGTTCTCGCCGGCTCTGAGGTTGCCACTGCCGCAGCACTGCTTACCCCGCTGGTCCCGAACAAGGTTGCCGGCGCTGCGCTGACCGCATTCGGTGCAGGCTTCACCGCGATGTACCTGCGTACCCCGGGTCTGACCGAGAACGGTTCGGTCCGTCCGACCGATCAGGGCCTGCCGATGCTGAAGGACACCTGGCTCCTCGGTACCGGCCTGGCACTTCTGGCAGCGAAGAAGTAAGAACTCCGCTTCCCGACGTCCCCTTCTCCCCGTTCCGAGCCCTCGGAACGGGGAGAAGTCATATTCGCGCCGGTCTGTGCGCGATCGATTCCTAGTACGGCTCGACGGACGAGCGGTGCATGTCCACGTCGATGCTGCGGTTCAGCGGCGGGAATGCTCGCTGAGGACAGTCATCGCGTGAGCACACTCGGCAGCCGGCACCGATCGGGGTAGCGGCATTGTTGTCGCTGAGGTCTAGGCCTTCGGCGTACACCGTGCGTTGGGCGTGGCGGGCTTCGCAACCAAGGCCGATTGCGAAGAGTTTTCCGGGGCTTCCGAACCGGCTGGTGTGATGCTCCACAGTGCGGGCGATCCAGAGATACGGGCGTCCGTCTGGCATCTGTGCGAATTGGCGCATGACTTTGCCGGGGTAGGAGAAAGTCTCGTAGACACTCCACAACGGGCAGGTGCCGCCAGAGTTGGTGAAGTGGAATCCGGTGGCGGACTGGCGTTTGGACATGTTTCCCGCGCGGTCCACGCGGACAAACGTGAAGGGGATGCCGCGCAGGCTCGGCCGCTGCATCGTGGAGAGGCGGTGGCAGATCGTCTCGTAGCCCATCCCGTATTGCTGGGAGAGCAATTCGATGTCGTATCGCAGGGATTCTGCGGTGTCATGGAAGGACTCATAAGGCAGCATCAAGGCCGCGGCGTAGTACGTGGCGACACCACGAATTGCCAGGCGGCGGGCTTCTTCTGAGGTCAACACACTGTCTTTGGCCTCGTCGCGGATCAGTTCGCCGCACTCGAAGTACGCCAACTCTTGGGCCATGCGGAAAGCCTTCTGCCCAGAGGTGAGGTACCTTGCCAGATCCAGAGTTCCGGAATTGGGGTCGAACTGGTGCTGCGTCGATCCCATGTCGGAGCGGTACCGAATCGTCACCCCGTATCGGATGGAGAGCCGGTCGGCGAGGACCTCCTCAGCGACGATGTTCGGGTTGGTCAGTCCAAGTTCCACCGCCAGGTTCTCTGCGGCCACATCCACCGAGTCGATGTAGTTCTGCCGAGCGTAGAAGAAGTCACGGACCTCCTCGTGCGGCATGGTCAGCGCGCGTGCGGCGGCTGCGGCGGTGGGCTCACCTTCGAAGTTGCGGTGGTCGGTAGCCAGTGACAACTTGTCGGTGACGTTGCGATACCTGCGGTGGGAATCAACCATTGCTCTGGCCAGGCCCGGATGATTACGGACCATGTCCGAGATCTCCTGCAGATCCACCGGTTCCGGGCAGACTTCCTTATCGAGGACCACGTCCTGGACTTCTGCCAACAGGCGCGAGTCATCGTCACGAGAGAAAAACGTCGCATCAACGCCGAACGTGTCTGTGATCTTCAGTAGAACCGGGACTGTAAGCGGGCGGACGTCATGCTCGATCTGGTTCACGTAGCTCGCGGACAGGCCGAGCGCTTGGGCGAGCGCGGCCTGGCTCATGTCGCGTTCTCGGCGGAGCTGTCGGAGCCGGGAACCCACGTAGGTTTTCGCCATGCACCGAGATTAACCGACTGCACAGATCGGAAGTGAAAACTGCGAAGCGTGCCCGGTATGGGTGCGGAGCTGACAAGACCCCGCCTCCTGCACCTAGATGCATGAGACGGGGTCTTGGCGAACCGAATCGGAAGTGAACTTCCGGCCGTTCCAATCAGAGGAATCTGATTAGAACTGGCCCTCCTCGGTGGAGCCCTTGAGGGCGGTGGTGGAGGAGTTCGGGTCGACGGTGGTGGCGATGCTGTCGAAGTAGCCGGCGCCGACCTCGCGCTGGTGCTTGACGGCGGTGAAGCCACGCTCCTCGGCTGCCTTGAACTCGCGGTTCTGCAGGTCGACGAATGCGGTCATCTGCTCGCGTGCGTAGCCGTGAGCCAGATCGAACATGCCGTAGTTGAGGGAGTGGAAGCCAGCCAGGGTGATGAACTGGAACTTGAAGCCCATGGCTCCGAGCTCGTTCTGGAACTTGGCGATCTCGTCTGCCTCGAGGTGTGCCGACCAGTTGAAGGACGGGGAGCAGTTGTAGGACAGCAGCTGGTCCGGGAACTCCTCGCGGACACCCTCGGCGAACTTCTTGGCCAGGGCCAGGTCCGGGGTGCCGGTCTCCATCCAGATGAGGTCGGAGTACGGAGCGTAGGACTTCGCACGCTCGATGCAGGGCTCAAGGCCGTTCTGCACGTGGTAGTAGCCCTCAGAGGTGCGCTCACCGGTGATGAACTTGCGGTCACGCTCGTCCACGTCGGAGGTGATCAGGGTAGCGGCCTCGGCATCGGTACGAGCGATGACGACGGTCGGGGTGTTAGCAACGTCAGCAGCCAGGCGAGCGGAGCTCAGGGTGCGGATGTGCTGCTGGGTCGGGATGAGGACCTTTCCACCGAGGTGGCCGCACTTCTTCTCCGAAGCGAGCTGGTCTTCCCAGTGGGTACCAGCGGCGCCGGCCTGGATCATGGCCTTCTGCAGCTCGTAGACGTTCAGTGCGCCACCGAAGCCGGCCTCACCGTCAGCGACGATCGGGACGAGCCAGTTGTCGATGGAGTCATCGCCATCGACGTGGGAGATCTCGTCAGCACGCAGCAGTGCGTTGTTGATACGACGGACCACGTTCGGGACGGAGTTCGCCGGGTACAGCGACTGGTCCGGGTAGGTGTTGCCGGAGAGGTTGGCGTCACCTGCGACCTGCCAACCGGAGAGGTAAACAGCCTTCAGGCCAGCGCGGACCTGCTGGACAGCCTGGTTACCGGTCAGGGCGCCGAGAGCGTTGATGTAGCCGTCGCCCTCCTGGGTGACGCCCTCGAACAGGATCTCAGCACCACGGCGGGCGAGGGTGTGATCCTCGACGACGGTGCCCTGGAGCTTCTCGACCTGCTCGGCGGTGTAGTTACGGGTGATGCCCTTCCAGCGCGGGTTCTCATCCCAGTCCTTCTGGATTTCCGCTGCGGTACGGGCCTTGCCGACGTTCGACATATCGGTGTCACTTCCTTACGTTCCGAATTCCGGTGAGAGGCATCGCCGTTGCGCCCCGAAGGGTCTGCAGTGTGCGAAAGCCTGTGAGGACACGGTCCACCACTGCGCCGAAGTTCGCTCGTTCAGCCGAGGCTTCACAAGCATCGCCGCGCAGTATTGAGTGGTCTGTCCGCGTGCTCTGCTTCACATGATGATTGAGGACATAGCCCTGAGTCAAGGATCACATCATGTAAATTCCTGTATGTGAGGATTGCCATTTTGTGAAGTTAGCTAACTCTATCGTGGCAACATTGTTCTGAGGTAAATTGCCAGGTCGGGACCAAATGTGCCGAAGACCTGTGTGTTTCGTTCTGTCCGTGGCGAAAAATGCCCAAGTTCTTCCGATGGGTAACACCGTGTTCTAACCGGAATGCGCTTGCAGTGGATCCATTCTGTATCGGGGGTGAGGGCGGGGGCATCGGTCAGTTAAGGAACGACCTGAACATTTCGATACCTGCAGGATCGCTCGGTGTAATCGGCGGAAACGGTGGCAGGGATTGCATTTTCCTGCACATCGAGATCGCGATCACTTATGGTGGGAGCATCGCGAGGGGGCACGCGCATCGTTTGTGTGTCCGAAAATGCGGTTAAACACGCCTCGCACGCACACCCCCTGAGTTAAGGAGAACTATGACTGAGCGCATCACGGCTGGCGGCCTGCAGGTTGCCAAGGTTCTGTACGACTTCGTCAACGACACCGCTCTTCCTGCGGCGGGCATCGAGGACAAGGACGCCTTCTGGCAGGGTTTCGGCGACATCGTCGAGAAGCACACCCCGCGTAACAAGGAACTCTTGGCCCGTCGTGATGAGCTGCAGGCGCAGCTTGATGATTGGTACCGCGCAAACCCGGGTGAGCAGGACCAGGACAAGTACGTGTCCTTCCTCAAGGAGATCGGCTACCTCGCCGAGGATCCGGGCGACTACCAGGTGACCACTGAGAACGTGGACGTCGAGATCGCCGCTACCGCTGGTCCGCAGCTGGTTGTGCCGGTTCTTAACGCCCGTTTCGCGATCAACGCCGCTAACGCTCGTTGGGGTTCGCTGTACGACGCACTGTATGGCACCAACGCTATTTCCGAAGACGGCGGCGCCGAGAAGGACACCCCGGGCTACAACAAGGTCCGTGGTGACAAGGTCATCGCTTGGGGTCGTGGCTTCCTCGACCGCGCACTGCCGCTGCTGGAGGGCTCCCACGCGGACGCCACCGAGTATGCAATTGTCGACGGCCGTTTTGTCGCCACCATCGACGGCAACCAGGTTGGCCTGCGCGAGCCGGAGACCCTCGTTGGTTACACCGGTTCCCTGGAGAACCCGGACTCCATTTACTTCAAGCACAACGGTCTGCACATCGAGCTGCTTCTCGACGCTGAGTCCCCGGTCGGCAAGACCGACAAGGCCGGCGTGAAGGACATCGTGCTGGAGGCTGCAGTCACCAACATCATGGACCTGGAAGACTCCGTCGCAGCTGTCGATGCAGCTGACAAGGTTCTGGGCTACACCAACTGGCTCGGCCTGAACCAGGGTGACCTGCACATCGAGTTCGAGCGCAAGGGCAAGACCCTGACCCGCGAGATCAACGATGACCGCACCTACACGGACCTTGAGGGCAACGAGCAGGTCCTGCACGGCCGCTCGATGAACCTGATCCGTAACGTCGGCCACCTGATGCAGAACCCGGCGATCCTCGACCGCAATGGCGAGGAAATCTTCGAGGGCCTGATGGATGCCGTCATCACCCCGATCTGCGCAATCCCGGGCCTGAACCCGGAGAACGCACGCCGTAACTCCCGCACCGGCTCCATCTACATCGTGAAGCCGAAGCAGCACGGTCCGGACGAGGCAGCCTTCACCAACGAGGTCTTCGCTGCTGTTGAGGATCTCCTTGGCCTGGAGCGCAACACCATGAAGGTCGGCCTCATGGACGAGGAGCGCCGCACCTCGGTGAACCTCGACGCTGCCATCAAGTCCGTCTCCGAGCGCGTGGTCTTCATCAACACCGGCTTCATGGACCGCACCGGCGACGAGATCCACACCTCCCTCTACGCAGGCCCGATGTTCCGCAAGGCAGAGCAGAAGACCGCCAAGTGGATGCTGGCCTACGAGGACAACAACGTCGACGCCGGCCTGGCACACGGTCTGCAGGGTAAGGCTCAGATCGGTAAGGGCATGTGGGCCATGACCGAGCTGATGGCAGAGCTGCTCGAGCAGAAGATCGGTCAGCCGAAGCAGGGCGCCTCCACCGCATGGGTTCCGTCCCCGACCGGTGGCGTTCTGCACGCGACTCACTACCACGAGGTTGACGTCTACGAGGTCCAGGACAAGCTCATCACCGATGGCCGTCGTGAGACCAAGGCTGACCTGCTGACCATCCCGGTTGCAGCTGCTGCCGCCGGTGACCCGGGTGCGGACTGGTCTGAGGAAGAGCGTCAGAACGAGCTCGACAACAACTGCCAGAGCATCCTCGGATACGTCATCCGCTGGGTCGAGCAGGGCGTTGGTTGCTCCAAGGTTCCGGATATCAACGATGTCGACCTGATGGAAGACCGCGCTACCCTGCGCATCTCCTCCCAGACCCTCGCCAACTGGCTCGTCCAGGGCGTGGTGACCGAGGAGCAGATCATCGATTCGCTGCACCGCATGGCCGAAATCGTTGACCGCCAGAACGAGGGCGACGCTGAGTACCTGCCGATGGCCACCGACTTCGACAAGTCGATCGGTTTCCAGGCTGCCAAGGAGCTCATCCTGGAAGGTGCGAAGCAGCCCTCCGGCTACACCGAGCCGATCCTGCACCGCTCCCGCCTGGAGTTCAAGAAGCGCGAAGGTATCGACCAGGGTTAATTCCGGGTTGAGGGCTGAACGGTGTTGACTAGGTTGACGTCGGGAAGCATGTTCTAAAGACGCCGCCGTACCCACTATGGGTGCGGCGGCGTTTCGCATTTCTTGCGGGTTACAGGCCGGTTTAGACCGGAAGGTGCGCAGGAATCCCGTTATCGTTGACGGGGAATCGTACGGGGCCACCGGAGGTGACGTGCGGAAGACGCATGATGATGAGGAGTGGACGTGGAGATCACCGAATGCCGCGCGGTCTTGTTCGACCTGGACGGGGTGTTGACGCCGACGGCGTTGATTCACGAGGAGGCCTGGGGCGACATGTTCCGCGCATTCCTCACCGAACGGGGAGCGGAGGAATACACGGACGCTGATTACTTCGCGTACTTAGATGGTCGCCGCAGGGACGAGGGGATCCGGGCGGTGTTGAAGGCGAAAAACATTTCGCTTCCCGACGGTCAGGTCGACGACACCCCCGAAACCGACTCAGTCCACGGCCTCGGCGCTCGGAAGAATAGGGACTTCCTCAAGCGCGTCGCCGAAGGAGTCGCACCCTATGACGGGTCGGTCCGATTCCTTGACTACCTGTCAGGCCTGGACAATCCGCCGGAAGTAGCCGTGGTCAGCTCCTCGAAGAATGCCGGACCGGTGCTTGCCGCAGCAGGGTTGGCGGATCGTTTTGAGTTAGTCGTCGATGGAAATCTTGCTTCGGACCTGGGGCTTCCCGGCAAGCCTGCGCCAGATACCTACCTGCATGCAGCACGCGAACTCGGGTTCGAGCCGGCCGAGGTTGCCGTTGTTGAAGACGCACTGAGCGGAGTCGCCTCCGGTGCAGCCGGTAAATTCGGTTTGGTGATCGGCGTCAACCGAGGCGCCGGTGCCGATGCGCTGGCCGCGGCTGGCGCAGATGTTGTGGTCGACGATCTTGAGGAGCTACTTCCGTGAGTGACAATGCTGATCAGGCGACGACGAGAGTAAAGGGCGACCGCCACCCAGAGACATCAGAGCAGCGCCGCAGAGCGCGCCGTGACTTCCCGGCTGGCCGAGCGGACGTTCACCATGTGGGGCTGGACTATTCAGCCCTCATGAATAGGGACGTCACGCCAGTAGATGAGTGGCGCCTAGTCGAGACCAGTCCGCAGGGCATGCCGATCGGTGTGTCCGAGACGCTGTTCAACCTGTCTAACGGCTACATCGGCCTGCGCGCGAACCCACCAGAAGGCCGCGACTCCGCCGAGCATGGAACCTTCATTAATGGGCTGCACGAGACATGGCAGATCCGACACGCAGAAGATGCGTTCGGCCTGGCGCGCGAGGGTCAGACGATCGTCAACGCCCCTGATGCAAAGCCAATGCGCCTATACATCGATGATGAGCCGCTGCGGCTTTCGGTGGCCGAGATCGAAGATTTCGAACGTTGCCTCGACTTCCGTGAGGGCGTGCTGCGGCGTCGGTTTATTTGGCGTACGCCTGGCGGCAAGAGGGTGCGGGTGAGCGCTTCGCGGATGGTGTCGATGCAGGAGAAGCACCTAGCCGTGATGTCGTTGGAAGTTGAGCTGTTGGACTCCGACGCCGCGATCGTCGTTTCCTCACAGATCCTCAACCGCCAAGACGGCGGCGATGAGTACCACGACAAGGCTGCCGCGCAGGGCGACGAACTCGATCCGCGCCGCGCCGAGGCACTGGATGAGCGGGTGCTGATCCCGACCTTCCAAGCGGAAGACGAGATCGGTCGTTCGACCCTGGCATTTCGCTGTTCACACTCAAAGATGACCGTCGCCTGCTCGATGGATCATGAGCTCAGCGTTAATGGACCTGAAGGCGAGCAGCTGCGGATCGACTCCAACCAGCTCACCGAGGAAGATTCGGCCTCGGTGATCTACCACGTCAACGCACCGGCAGGCACGGTGCTGAGGCTGGAGAAGTACGTCTCGTACCACTCCTCGCGTCACGTTGCTGGCCGCGAGCTGGCGTTCCGTTGTAACCGCACGTTGAACCGGGCCATGCGAGTGGGACTGCGCTCGCTGGAGGAGAATCAGAATGAATGGCTCGAGCGTTTCTGGGAGCGTTCGGATGTAGAGGTGCACGGTCAGCCAGAAATTCAGCAGGCCGTGCGGTGGAACATCTTCCAGCTGATCCAGGCCTCTGCCCGCGCAGAGATCCAGGGAGTGCCTGCCAAGGGCATGACCGGTACCGGTTACGGCGGCCATTACTTCTGGGATACGGAAATCTACGTGATGCCGTTCCTGACCTACACCAACCCGCCGTTGGCTAGGAACGCCTTGCGTTTCCGCTACGGAATGCTCGAAGCGGCGTACCAGCGTGCGGACGAGCTCTCTCACGACGGCGCCCTCTTCCCATGGCGCACCATTAATGGACTGGAGTCCTCCGCGTACTACGCGGCAGGAACCGCGCAGTACCACATTGATGCGGACATCGTTTTCTCGCTGATGAAGTACGCCTATGCCTCCGGAGATGAGGACTTCTTGCTGCGTGAGGGCATTGACCTGCTCATCGCGACCGCACGATTCTGGATGTCCCTGGGCTTCTTCAACCCCGATCGCACGGAATTCCAGATTCACTCAGTAACAGGTCCAGACGAGTACAACACCGTCGTGAACAACAACCTGTACACGAACGTGATGGCGGAATTTAATCTGCGGGCAGCGGCGAACGTCGTGAAGCAAATGCAGGAGACTCGCCCCGAGGCATACCGCGAGTTTGCCAACCGGCACCACCTTGAGGACGCAGAGATCCTCGAATGGGATGAGGCCGCGGACCGGATGTACGTTCCGTTCGATGAAACAAACGGCATCCACCCGCAGGACGACCAGTTCCTGCTGCGCAAGCGCTGGAACCTGGACGACCCAGAGCTCGGACCTAAGCGGCCTCTTCTGCTGCACTACCATCCGCTAACCATCTACCGGCACCAGATCATCAAGCAGGCCGACGTGGTACTGGCACTGTTCCTGCAGGGGCAGCGCTTCACGATGGAAGAGAAGAAGGCGGACTACGACTACTACGATCCGCTAACCACCGGCGACTCCTCCTTGTCCGCCGTAGTGCAGTCGATCATGGCCGCAGAGCTCGGCTACACCGAGCAGGCCCTGGACTTCTTCATGCGCGGACTGTTCGTGGACCTGGCCGATCTGCATGGCAATACCGCCGATGGAGTCCACGTGGCGTCCGCCGGTGGTGTCTGGCAGTCGCTGGTCTACGGTTTCGGTGGATTCCGGGATTACGGCGGGCACTACTCGATCAACCCGCACCTGCCGGAGGAATGGGAGGCGCTGACCTATCGGGTGACCGTGAAGGGCAGCCGATTGAAGGTGACCGTGCGTGGACGGACGGTCGAAGTAGTCCGCGAAGATGGAGAGTTGCCGATCGGTCCGATCACCGTCGCTGGCCGCGAAGTTGTGGTCGATTCGGAGCCGATTACGATCGTGCTCCCCGACACAGAGTGACTGGGATCACAGTCACTGATTCAGGCTAAAAGTCTGAAGTCAAGGCTTCGCCTGTAAAAATCCCGCTCCAGCGGGATTTTTTCAGCTTTCTCCCTCGGGGGTGGGAGGGGAGCCTTTCTATATACAACATCAGTGCAGGTGAGGCTGGCCTAAGATAAGAAGAACCCTTCAATTTCACGTCAAAGCTGTGAAAAGCGCCCCCCTATGGGGGGTAAATGGTGTTCATGCGCTCAGGGAAATTAAGGTGAACATGACACTGGAGGTGCCATGACTGTTACTAGTTCAGACCGTGAGGCATTGGCCCACGGCAAAATCACCACGAAACCACTTCGGGAGAAGCCCAAGGTGCCGTCGTGGGCACTGAAGATGACGATGGCCGTGACCGGCATCATCTTCGGTTTGTTCGTTATCGTCCACATGCTCGGAAACCTGAAGGTGTTCTCGGGGGCTGAGAGCTTCGACACCTACGCGCACTTCCTGCGCACCATGGGTTACCCGATCGCGCCCAACGAGAGTCTTCTCTGGGCGTTCCGAATCGTCCTGCTGGTGGCTGTGGTTCTGCACGTCTACGGTGCTTTCGCGCTGCAGGCTCGGTCCCGTCAGTCCCGTGGCAAGTTCCGCCGCCAGGGCATGGTGTCCGGCTGGAACACCTTCACCGCGCGGACGATGCTCGTCACCGGTGTTGTGCTGCTGGCCTTCATCATTTTCCACATCATGGACCTGACCATGGGCGTTGTCGTCGCTCCGTCGGATTTCGTCCACGGTGAGGCATACCAGAACCTCATTTCCTCGTTCCAGCGTCCGGCAGTGGCGATCTGGTACGTCATCGCTCAGCTGGCTCTGCTGCTGCACCTGTCCCACGGACTGTGGACCGCATCGAGCGACCTCGGCGTGACTGGTCACCGCTGGCGCAAGTTCATCTTGTTCCTGTCCGGTCTGATCCCGCTGGTCGTCGTGGTCGGCAACATCGCTATTCCGGTCGCTGTCATGACCGGTCTGGTCTCGTAGGGCAAAGGGGAATTCAATGACTGAAACCACCACCGCATTCAAGTCTCCGGTCTCTTCGCTGCCGGAGGTCAAGATCGGCAAGGTCATCGGCGACAACAGCCCCGGTGACAAGGCCCCGATGCGTGACCACTGGGGTTACCAGAAGGACCACTTCAACCTGGTCTCTCCGCTGAACCGCACCAAGTTCCGCATCCTCGTCGTCGGCACCGGCCTGTCCGGTGGCGCCGCTGCGGCCGCTCTTGGCGAGCTCGGCTACGACGTGAAGTGCTTCACGTACCACGATGCACCGCGCCGTGCGCACTCCATCGCTGCCCAGGGTGGCGTGAACTCCGCCCGCGGCAAGCGCGTGGACAACGACAGCGCGTACCGCCTGGTCAAGGACACCGTTAAGGGTGGCGACTACCGTTGCCGCGAGAACGACTGCTGGCGCCTGGGCCTTGAGTCCGCTCGCGTCATCGACCACATGAACGCCATCGGCGCTCCATTCGCTCGTGAGTACGGCGGAGTTTTGGCCACCCGTTCCTTCGGTGGCGTGCAGGTGTCCCGCACCTACTACACCCGTGGACAGACCGGCCAGCAGCTGCAGCTGTCGACCGCCTCGGCCCTGCAGCGTCAGGTCGGCCTTGGCAACGTTGAGATGTTCACCCACAATGAGCTCGTCGACGTCATCGTCGCCGATGGTCGTTGCCAGGGTGCCGTCATGCGTAACCTCATCAACGGTGAACTGACGGCTCACACCGCTCACGCAGTGGTGCTGGCCACCGGTGGATACGGCAACGTGTACCACATGTCCACGCTGGCCAAGAACTCCAACGCTTCGGCCATCATGCGTGCATACGAGCAGGGCGCATACTTCGCCTCCCCCTCGTTCATCCAGTTCCACCCGACCGGTCTTCCGGTCAACGCGCTCTGGCAGTCCAAGACGATCCTGATGTCGGAGTCGCTTCGTAACGACGCTCGCATCTGGACCCCGAAGAAGACCGATGAGACCCGCGCCGCCAACGATATCCCTGAGGATGAGCGCGACTACTTCCTGGAGCGCCGTTACCCGGCCTTCGGTAACCTCGTCCCGCGCGACGTGGCCTCCCGCGCCAACGCTCAGCAGATCAACGCCGGCTACGGCGTTGGCCCGCTGGACAACTCGGTGTACCTGGACCTGCGCGACGCCATCGAGCGTCTGGGCAAGGACACCATCAAGGAGCGCTACTCCAACCTCATCCAGATGTACGAAGAGGCGATCGGTGAGGACCCGTATGAGGTCCCGATGCGTATCGCTCCTACCTGCCACTTCACCATGGGTGGCCTGTGGTCGGACTTCGATCAGATGACCTCCATCCCGGGTCTGTTCGTCGGTGGTGAGTGCTCTTGGACCTACCACGGCGCGAACCGCCTGGGCGCGAACTCGCTGCTCTCGGCATCCGTCGACGGTTGGTTCACCCTCCCGTTCACCGTCCCGAACTACCTGGGACCGCTGCTTGGATCCGCGCGACTGCCGGAGGACGCCCCCGAGGCGACCGAGGCAATCACCCGCTCCAAGGAGCGCATCGAGAAGCTCATGTCCATCGACGGCACCCACGGCGCCGAGTACTTCCACCGCCAGCTCGGCGATGAGCTGTACCGCGTCTGTGGCGTCGCCCGGAACGTGGCGGATCTCAAGGATGGTCTGGCGAACATCCGCAAGATCCGTGAGGAGTTCTGGAAGGACCTGTTCATCCCCGGCAACGCCGACGAGATGAACCAGCAGCTCGAGTACGCTAACCGAGTCGCTGACTACCTGGACCTGGGCGAGCTCATGTGTGTCGACGCGATCGACCGTGACGAGTCCTGCGGTGCTCACTACCGCGAAGACCACGTGGACGCGGACGGAGAGGCTGAGCGCAACGACGCTGAGTGGTGCTTCGTTTCCGCTTGGGAGCCGGCTGACCGTAACCCGGTCTGGACCCGAACCTCTCATGAGTTCATCCGCCACGCGGAGCCTCTGGCGTTCGAGGACGTCCCGCTCCAGACAAGGAACTACAAGTAATGAAACTGCAACTTGAGATCTGGCGTCAGGCTGGCCCGAACAGCGAGGGCCACTTCGAGAGCGTCACTATCGACGACGCCGTCGCGGAGATGTCCATCCTGGAACTCCTCGACCACGTCAACGCAAAGTACGTGGAGGCCCGCAAGGAGCCCTTCGCGTTCGCATCCGACTGCCGTGAGGGCATCTGCGGTACCTGTGGACTGAACGTCAACGGACGTCCGCACGGCCCGGGAAAGAACACCCCGGCCTGCCAGCAGCGTCTGCACCTATTCAACGACGGTGACACGCTGAAGATCGAGCCGATGCGTTCGGCTGCGTACCCGGTCATCCGCGACATGGTCGTCGACCGTTCCGCACTGGATCGCGTCATGGAAAAGGGCGGCTTCGTGTCCGTGCCGGCCGGTACTGCACCGGACGCCGACACCCTGCACGTCAACCACCAGACCGCTGAGCTCGCACTGGACCACGCAGCCTGCATCGGTTGTGGCGCCTGCGTCGCAGCATGCCCGAATGGTGCATCGCACCTGTTCACCGGCGCCAAGCTGGTTCACCTCTCCCTGCTGCCCCTGGGCAAGGAAGAGCGTGGCCGCCGTGCCACCAGCATGGTCGACGAGGCCGAGACCAACTTCGGTCCGTGCTCGCTCTTCGGTGAGTGCGCTGACGTCTGCCCGGCAGGTATCCCCCTGACTGCGGTTGCCGCGATTAACAAAGAGCGTGCCCGTGCAGCTTTCCGCGGTAAGAACAACTAAACTCAGGTTTATCTGAGTTGGTGTGAAGGAAGGACTAAGTTAATGAACCCCAAGCTCGAAGAGCGTTGGTACCCGGGTGAGGAGCACTTCGTCGACGGGTATGTTCCGCAGAGCCTCAATGCGGAGTACTCCTCGCTGAACCGCAGCCTCACCTGGATCGGCATGGGCTTTTTCCTGTCGTCGGTCGTCGGCCTCGGCACCTTCATTTTCGGTCTGGCAGTTGTGCGCAGTGGCGATCAGTCCCGCACAGCCCTCAGCGCCGCTGCAGACGGTGCAAACACCAACGCTTCGGCGCTGATGTGGGCTGGTCTGCTGATCGCAGCGGTCTTCATCGCCGTCGGTTACGCCTGCATCCGCCTTGGCCGCAAGAACTACCGCGAGTACAAGCGCAAGTACGGCGTACGCCACTAGTTCGACCTGGCGTACGGGCTGGCCCCACTAAAAGGTGTGACCGCCCTACTTCGCAGAACGACCCCTGGTTCCATCATGGAACCAGGGGTCGTCTTCTTGCTTGGGGGAGGAGCTGGAAGAGTACATCTCCGGCTGGAATTCAGGCTCTCCGCGTCCGGCGTGGATAATGGCGGTTATGTCTGAAGAAGCTGTTGTGGTCACCAGGGAAGCGGATCAGCTGCCGGTTCCCGGCCCGTCCCCGGAAACTGAAGCCCAGAAGCGCCGTGAACTCAGGCGACATAAGGCGTTCGCCACCAGCCTCCTGGTCATCGCGACCGTCATCTACTTCGGTTGCCGTTGGCTCGAGACGGAGGCGACCTCCGTAGGGGAGCAGCCTGCGGCGTGGATTGGCTATGTCCGCGCTGCCAGTGAGGCCGGCATGGTCGGCGCTTTGGCGGACTGGTTCGCCGTGACGGCGCTGTTCCGGCACCCAATGGGTATTCCTATCCCGCACACTGCGATCATCCGCCGCAAGAAGGATCAGGTGGGTGAGGCGCTGTCCGAGTTCGTTGGCACCAACTTCCTCAACCCGGCACTGATCGTGGATAAGGTCCGCCAGGCAGGGATCCCCGAGCGGATTGGCGAGTGGACGGCCGAGCCCGGCAATGCCGAGCGAGTCTCTGCAGAAGTCGGGAAATTCCTCGGCAATGCTGTGGAGGCGATCGACACGGAAGATGCCGAGACTCTCATCCGTGCGAGCATCATCGACCGACTTGCCGCACCGGAATGGGGCCCACCGGCTGGACGATTGCTCCAGCAGCTGATCGCAGACGGCAAAACCGAACCGATCGTTCAGGAGCTGGCCGAGTGGCTCTACCGAAAGGTAGTCACCAGCGAGGACCTGATCGATCGAATGGTGGGAGACAGGTCCCCAAACTGGGCGCCGCGCTTCGTCAAGGACATCGTCGGCGAGCGCGTTCACCGCGAGCTGGTCGACTGGGCCTGGGAAGTAAAGTCCGACCCTGATCACGAGGCGCGCATTGCCCTGCGTGCAGGTCTGGACAAACTGGCATCGGACCTGCAGACCGACCCGACGACCATGGAAAAGGTCGAAGAGATCAAGCAGGACATCCTTGGATCCCGCCCGATTGTGGAAGCGCCCAGAAAGATCTGGGAGGCGACCTCTGCAGGAATCATCGAGCAGGCTCGTGATCCGGAGTCCCTGATCCGACGCAGAATCGTCACCTCCGTACTTGAATACGGACGTCGACTGCGCGAGGATCAGGAACTTCGGCAGACGGTGGAACACCGCATCGAGGGTGGTGTGCGATTCTTCGCAGAAAACTACTCCGGCGAGGTGACCTCCATCATTTCGGAGACCATCGAACGATGGGATGCTGACGAGGCCTCCGAGAGGATCGAGCTGATGGTCGGTAAGGACCTTCAGTTCATCCGTGTGAACGGAACGGTGGTCGGTTCACTGGCCGGCCTGACCATTTACACCGTCTCGAACGTATTGTTCGGCGGGTAGACTTTTTTCGACAGGAACGCGAGGAGCGCAACAATGACAGACTCACATTCCGAATCGGACGATTTCTCTGACTACCACTCGTACTGGCTGAATCGTGCCACCAACGGTGGCCGCGACGACCGTGGCGCTAGTGGCGATGCGGACCGTACCCGCGGCGAGTTGCCGCGGGGTGAAAGGTCCGGAAGGGGACGTCGTAAAGCACGTTCGAATGATCCCGCAGTGTCAGCCCTGCACGTTTTGATCGGCCTCGGCATCGATCTGGCGCAGAAACTCGAGGACGGCGAGCACCCGTGGCGTGAGGCCAGGGACCGTGGTGCTCGGGCAGTGCGCGAGGACCGACAGGCCCGTGAGGGTGCCGACGCCGACCCGGTAGCCGATGAGCCGCGCGATGAGATCAGCGAACTGCTGAAGAAGTTCGACCCTGCTCGCTTTGGTACCGGCCGTTTTGGATCCGCCGCATTCGGCGGAATGTCCGGCGGCCTTGTCAACGACGTCCTGCGTGAGGCTAGCGGCGCAGCGGAGAATTTCTTCGACGGACTGCGGAATCGGGAACCCTACCCGGACGACCTGCCCGTGGACGATATCGTTGTTGAGGAAGAAGAACTAGATGACGATGATCGGCCTGATAGTGAAAGCGGTAAGTAAATGATGATGAGCACCTCAGGCTCGGTCCTGAACCAGATCGCGATGTGGATTCAGGTGATCTTCCAGCTGGGTGTGCCGATGCTCGTCGGCATTTTCGCGCTGATCGGGGCCGTGATGGTCCTGACTACCCGAGCTGATGCTTTTGACGCCGCCGACCGTAAATCCCGCGGTATCTGGACTGCGATGATGTTCGGCTCCGCAGCGTTCTTGCTGATGCCGTGGATTGGCTGGGCATTCCTGGGCATTCCGATCATCGCCGGAATGGTGATTACCGGTATGTACTGGATGGACGTTCGTCCGCAGATCAAAGACTTGCTGGCCAACGCCCAGGGTTAGTTCCGAGGTCGACTGCGCCTGAGAATTAAGGACGCCCCGCCCACCGTGATTCGGTGGACGGGGCGTTCGCTGTGCGGGGGGTGCTACTCGAAGACCACGGTGCGGTTGCCGTGGACCTGGACGCGGTCCTCCAGATGCCAGCGTAGTCCGCGGGCGAGAACCTGCTTCTCGGCGTCACGGCCTTCACGCTGCATGTCGCGCGGGAGGTCCTTATGGGAAACGCGGATGACGTCCTGCTCGATGATCGGTCCGTCATCAAGATCCTGCGTGGCGTAATGACAGGTGGCACCGATTAGCTTCACACCGCGCTGGTACGCCTGGTGGTACGGACGGGCACCCATGAACGACGGCAGGAAGCTGTGGTGGATGTTGATGGCCCGGCCGGTCCACATCTCGCACAGGTCCGGCGGAAGGATCTGCATGAAGCGCGCCAGGACGATCGCGTCCGGGTTGTGCACGTTGACCAGCTCTGCGACCTCGTCGAACGCGCGGCGCTTGCCAATCGCGTCCTTCGGGAAGGGCACGTGGTGGAACGGGATACCGTGCGCGCGAGCCAGCGGCTCCAGGTCGCGGTGGTTACCGATGACGGCAGCGACTTCCATCGGGTAGTCGTTCTGGTCGACCCGGCCGAGCAGGTCCTGCAGGCAGTGGCCCTCCTTAGACACGAGGATGACGGCCTTGTTCGGGGCGCCGCTGTCGGTGACACGCCACCGGGCTTGCTCGCCGAACTGCTCCACAACCTGACTGAACGCCGCGGTGACCTCTTCCAGGGTCATGTCGAGCTCATCGGCACGCACGGCCTGGCGGGTATAGAACCAACCGGACTCGGGGTCGGAGAAGTAGTGCGCCTCGGTGATCCAAGCGCCGATGTCGGAAAGGAAGCCGGAGATCTTCGCGACGATGCCGGTGGAGTCCGGGCAACCGAGGGTCAGGATGTACTGGCGCTCTTGCGTGGCGAGCGCCGGCTGTGCCAACGGGGAATTGCTCATTCCCAGGAGTTTAGCCCCGCCGTTAGTGTTGTCGACATGAACCCCGACACCGGCTTGCCCGACGCCATTAGTTCACTGCCCCGCAATCGCCTCGATGTGGCCCTGCTGGACCCGGAAATGCCGACCGCGCAGGTCGCAGAGCGGGCACTGGAATTGGCCGTTGAGGGTGTTGCTGGAGTGCGGGTGCACCCAGCTGCGGTGGCGTCGGTGGTGGCGTTGCTGGAGCAGATGCGGGAGGTCTCCCCGGATGGTCGCGCACCGCGGATTGGCACCGTTGCAGGTTTCCCAGCCGGGCGTTCCCATGTGTTGGTGAAGGCCGCTGAGGCGCGGCTCGCAGCGGATTCTGGGGCGCAGGACATCGCGGTGGTCGTTGACCCCTCTCTCATTGCCACCGGCGATGCGTCTGGGGTCCTCATGGAGGTCGCCGCCCTTCGGGAGGCCGTATCCGCGCCGGTCCAGTTGACCGCCGTGGTGGAGACAGGGCTACATGCGTCAGGGCTTATCGACGCCCCCACCCTCTCATCCATCATCCAGGCCACTTCGACCGCAGGAGTGGAGGCTGTGGCGACTGCCTCCGGCTTCCATGTGCTGGGCGATGGCGGTGCGCGAGAGGTGGAGTTGGTCGCCGGCGCGGTGCGTGCCGGAACCGGAGTTATCGCGGTAGTTCGCGAAGCAGAAAACCCGGCCACCGTGCAGGATCTGCTCGGGGCCGGGGCTCATGTAGTGCAGGTGAACCACCGCTAGGGCGGTCGGTTCGCGTCGTTGTCCTTATCGGGTCATGAACTGAATCCCGGTGAGGGCTTCGGCGGAGAGGTTGGTGCCTTCCAGATCCACGTCGATGCCGTTCTCGGTGACGCGAACGTCACTGATCTCCAGGCCTTCCACGTCCAGATCGCCGATCGGTCCGGTGATTGCGAGCTGAGCCATGGTGCGCACGGCCTCGTCCGCAGCGAATCCTGCGATGCTGCCGCCCTGGACATCAACCTCGACGGTGCCATTGCGCACGACCGGAGTGATCTCAGCGGTGACGACTCCTCCGGAGAACTCCACCATCAGGACGCCGCGCTCCGGGTCCGGCTGAATGGATGTCATCCGGGTAGCGCTGGAAGCCAGCTGCTCCAGGATCGAGTCGTTTCCGGCGCCGGTACGCGATGCCAGGTTCGCCTCGGCGAGAATCAGATCTGAGGGCAGCTGTGAGGTGACCGTGACGCTCTCAGCGATCGGGTTATTGCGATCGGAGACATCCACATTGCTGGCGTGGATCTGCGCTGACGGGGTGCCACGGACCTCGGTCTGACCGTTATCGGCAGCCGGGTCGGTGATCTCCAGGGTGTTGGGAGCCTCCACGTTAACGGTGCCGACGTTGTTCGTCACCAGTGCGAGGAGCAACGGCGAGGCACCGAAGGAAACGTCGAGGGTTTCTTCGGTGTTGACCCCGTCAGCCTCAGACATTGCCTGGAACTCGTCCGTCACCATCTTCGATGCCGACATGCGGACGGCGATCTCACCCACCACTAGGGCGAGGATCAACGCGACGATGACTCCGATGACTATAGTTACAGGTTTTGTCTTCACCGGCCCCAGCATAGGGGCGAGGATGCGTCCGGTGGGGAGCAAGTGATCAAAAAACGGTAGGTGGGAAAAAACCGCCCGCCGGCCCGGTAAGGGCTAGCGACCGGAGAAGTTACGGGTCAGCAGGTACTACTGCTTGGCCAGGTATTCGTTGAGTGCGTCGGCCTCGCGGTCGAAGATGCCCTTGACTGCGTCGGCGACCTTCGGTTCCAGCATTGCGCCCATCATCGGGACGTTAACGGTGATGTCTGCGCTGGTGGTCAGGGTCGAAGCGTCGCCTTCAGCGGCGAGGGTCTGGGTGCCGTTGAAGGCGACCGGGAAGCCGTTGACCTCTGCGGCGATGGTACCGGTAGCGGAGTCACCGGTCAGCGGGCCCCAGGTGATGGTGCGGACGACGGTCAGGCCATCCTTGACGAAGCTCTTGACCGCATCCGGGAGTGCGTCGGTGTCCAAGGACTGCTGCACCTTGATGACGGTGTTGTCGCCTTCTGCCTCGAAGGAGAGGACCTCGCCCTTGCCGGCACCTTCGGTGACGACGAGGGTCCAGAACTCATTGGAGGTGAGTGCTGCGTGAGCCTTTGCCGGCTCGAAGGACAGATTGCTGACGATCTCAGTGTTGGTTGCCATGCGGGCGATACTAACGTGGGAATCGTGATGACATCAGCGCTTGACGAAATTAGAACGGTTTCCGGAACTAAGTGTTTCGACGACGTGCCGTTCTCCGCGTTAACAACGTTGCGCTTGGGGGGTACCCCCGCAGCCGTCGTACGCTGCGAGTCCCCGGACGCGGTGGTTCAAACGATCCGCATTCTCGACGAGGCCGACGTGCCGCTCTTGGTAGTGGGCGGCGGGTCCAACCTTGTCGTCTCTGATGAGCCCGGAGACCTCGTCGCGGTCGTCATTGACGCCGACGAGGTGTCGCTGTCGACGCAGGGACAGGGAATCGAGTCTTTCGCCGCGATTGTTGAGGCCGAAGCCGGAGCCGAGTGGGACGACGTGGTGCAGATGAGCGTCGACGCAGGTTTCGGCGGACTGGAGTGTCTCTCTGGCATCCCGGGGTCCGTCGGCGCGACTCCGGTACAGAATGTCGGTGCTTATGGCGCAGAGGTCTCCCAGACGCTCGAGGAGGTGCGTCTGTACGACCGGGCCACCGGCACCGACGAATGGGTCTCCCCGGAATCGCTCGACCTGGGTTACCGGTACTCCAACCTGAAGTTCACCTCCCGGGCAGTGGTGCTGGCGGTGCGATTCCGACTGACTGTCGATGGCATGTCGGCACCGTTGCGCTTTGGTGAGCTCGCCCGGACTCTCGGAGTCAGCGAAGAAGAGGGGCGCTCCGGTGAGGCACGCCGACCCGTTGCCGACGTCCGTGATGCAGTGCTGCAGCTGCGCCGCGGCAAGGGCATGGTGCTTGATCCTGAGGATCATGACACCTGGTCGGCCGGATCATTCTTCACCAACCCAGTCATCGACTCCGCCGACCTGGAGTCCGTCCGTGCTGCCGTGGAGCAGCGCTGCGGCGCCGACGAAGTGGCAACTATGCCCGCTTACCCAGGTGCAGACGACATGGTGAAGCTCTCTGCCGCCTGGCTCATTGAGCGAGCCGGATTCCCCAAGGGATATCCCGATGACGACGCCCCGGCGCGCCTGTCCACCAAGCACACTCTCGCTCTGACCAACCGCGGAAGCGCGGGCACCGCAGATCTGGTGGCGCTGGCCCGGGACGTGCGCGACGGCGTGCGAGAGGCCTTTGGCGTGGACTTGGTCCCCGAACCGGTGTGGGTCGGAGTGGAACTGTGACTACCGGCGGCACCGGGGCGGTGGAGTCCGTCGCATTCCTATCGATGCACACCTCTCCGCTGGAGCAGCCGGGAACCGGTGATGCCGGCGGGATGAATGTCTATGTTCTGCGCACGGCCATCGAATTGGCCCGACAGGGAGTCGCGGTCGACGTGTTCACCCGGGCTACCTCTGCCAGTCACAATCAGGTCATCGAAGTCGAACGGAACCTGCGAGTGGTCAATATCGTCGCCGGCCCCTTTGAAGGGCTGTCCAAGGGCGAGCTGCCGACCCAGCTGGTTGCCTTTGTCGGTGGCATCCTGCGCTTCTGTGAGGACACTGGCGCCTCCTACGACCTCATTCATTCGCATTACTGGCTCTCCGGCCAGGTCGGCTGGCTGCTGCGGGACCTGTGGCACAAGCCCTTGGTACACACCGCGCACACCCTTGCCGCAGTGAAGAACCGGTTCCTCGCCGATGGCGATTCAGAGGAGCCGGAGTCTCGACGCATCTGTGAGCAGCAGATCGCCGACCACGCCGACCGCATGGTGGTGAACACTCCGGAGGAGCGCGACAACCTCATCTGGCATCACGACGCCGACCCGGCACGAATCGACGTCGTCGCGCCGGGCGTGGACGTGGAACTCTATAGCCCAGGCTCCGACCGCGCGACTGAGCGGTGCCGCCGCGAGCAGGGCATCCCGATGTACTCCCAGGTTGTGCTCTTCGTCGGTCGGCTGCAGAAACTCAAGGGACCCCAGGTCCTGCTGCGCGCGACCGCGGAAATCCTCCGCAGGAACCCCACCAGCGGCATCCGAGTGCTCATTTGCGGTGGACCCTCCGGAAGCGGCACCCAGCGGCCGGACGAGTTCCATGATTTGGCCCGGGAACTCGGGGTCATGGATTACGTTCGGTTCCTGCGTCCGCGCCCGCCAGAGGACCTGGTGTGCCTCTACCAAGCAGCAGATGTGGTGGCGGTGCCCAGTTACAACGAGTCCTTCGGGCTGGTTGCCATGGAGGCACAGGCCTCCGGCACTCCGGTGGTCGCCGCGAACGTCGGCGGACTGCCGGTTGCAGTGAAGAACAACGAGACAGGATTGCTTGTCGACGGCCACGGTGCCGAGGACTGGGCCACCGCCCTGGAGGCACTGCTCGAAGACGACCCACGGCGAATTGCCATGGGTGAGGCTGCGCCGGTGCATGCGAGGGATTTCTCATGGGAAGCGACCGTCGGGAAGCTCCTTGGGGTTTACGATCGGGCCATGATGGACATGGAGGGTGAGAAATGACCGAAGCAGATCATGCACAGTCCCGGTTGGAGTCGCTCAGCGCCCAGCTGGAGGGCCTCGAGGTCGAGCACCAGGTGTTCAAGGATGCCGTCGTTGTCGAGTTGCCCGGAACTAAGAAGCTGAAGACGACCGTGTTGCTAGTGCCGAGCGCCGACTCCTTGCGGGTCGAAGCGTTTGTCGCCCGTTCGCCCGAGGAGAACGTCCCCGGTGTCCACGAGTGGTTGCTGCAGCGCAATCGCCGCATGTTTGGCATTGCCTACACCGTCGACCTGCGCGGAGATATTTATTTGGTCGGCCAGTTGCCGGCGAAGCTCGATGACGCAGACCTGGACCGATTGCTGGGACAGCTACTCGAATCCGCTGACGGAGACTTCAACTCGATCTTGGAATTGGGCTTCTCCACCTCGATCCGTAAGGAATGGGCATGGCGCACCGACCGGGGTGAATCTGTGGCGAATTTGCAGCAGTTCCGGCATCTCGCGGAGAAGAAGGACACCGGCTCCGCCGACGCAGAAAAATAGTCCACCGATCCGGGGGAGTCTGGCCCGGATGTCACCGGGCACGGGCGTTTTGAGGCAGAATTGAACGCATGACCAACGGAAACCTCATTCTTGTCCGACACGGCCAGAGCGAGTGGAACGCATCTAACCAGTTCACCGGCTGGGTTGACGTCCACCTCACCGAGCAGGGCCGCGCTGAAGCACACCGGGCAGGTGAACTCCTGGTGGAGGCTGACCTGAAGCCGGAGATTCTCTACACCTCGCTGCTGCGTCGCGCGATCACCACCGCGAACATCTCCCTGGACGTCGCTGATCTCGGCTGGATCCCCGTGATCCGCGACTGGCGTCTCAACGAGCGCCACTACGGCGCTCTGCAGGGCCTGAACAAGGCCGAGACCAAGGAGAAGTACGGTGAAGACCAGTTCATGGCATGGCGCCGCTCCTACGACACCCCGCCGCCGCCGCTGGAGGAGGACTCGGAGTACTCGCAGGCGAATGACCCGCGCTACGCGGATCTGCCGAGTGTGCCGCAGACCGAATGCCTCCTGGACGTCGTGAAGCGATTCATCCCGTACTACGAGGATGAGATCCTCCCGCGTCTGCAGAGCGGTCAGACCGTGATGGTCGCCGCCCACGGCAACTCCCTGCGTGCGCTGGTCAAGCACCTCGACGGCATCTCTGATGAGGACATCGCCGGTCTGAACATCCCCACCGGCATCCCGCTGGTCTACGAGTTCGACTCCAAGGGCACCGTGGTCAACCCGGGCGGTCGCTACCTCGACCCGGCTGCTGCAGAGGCAGGCGCCGCGGCTGTCGCGAACCAGGGCGGCAAGTAGTAACTTCTGCTCATCCTGAATCCAATACCCGGTATCCCCGTTCACTCGGCGGATACCGGGTATTGGCATTAATGTGGTGTTGTGATTAACGCGCTAGTGGCGGCCCTACTCGGTGTCGCCCTCGGAATCGCCTTGTCGGCGGTGCTCATGCGGCGACAGGCAAAGCAGCGTGACCGGAAGAACTCCAAGGTCACCACAATCAGCCAGGTCATGCACCTGGCAGTGCAAAGGGCACCTACCGGTGTGATCATCGTCGACATTTCCAGCGACGTGATTCTCTCGAACCCGCAGGCACACCAACTGGGTCTCGTGCACGAGCGGACGATTGCGCCGAAGGTGTGGGCGGCGGCCGAGCGAGTCTTTGAACACCGGGAGATTCAAGAGGTCAACCTCAAGCTGCCCTCCCGTAGGGCAGGTGGCCCGGACACACACGTGCACTGCCACGTCACTCCTCTGAGTGTTCACGACTCCCGGTTCGTCGCGGTCTATGCCGTGGACGAGTCGGAACTGGTGCGCATGGAGCACGCCCGTCGTGACTTCGTGGCCAACGTTTCCCATGAACTGAAGACCCCAGTTGGCGCACTCAGTCTGCTGGTCGAAGCCATGGTGCAGTCCCGGGACAACCCGGAGGACGTGGAGCGATTCGGCGCGAGCATCACACGTGAGACGCAGCGGTTGTCGACGATGATCACCGAGCTCATTGCACTGTCCAAGCTCCAAGGTGCAGAAGCCCCGCCGGACATGGAACCGATTCCGGTGCAGGTCATCATCCAGGAGGCGATCAACCGCACCCGTCAGCAGGTGATGTCCACGGGCATCGAAGTGAATGTCGATTGCCCCGAGGACCTAGTTATCTGCGGAGACAAGCCCTTGCTTGTCACTGCCCTGACGAATCTGGTCTCCAATGCGGTGAACTACTCTCCGGAGCAGACTCCGGTGTCCATCAGTTGTGAACAGGTGGACGGCGACACAGTCGCCCTGCGCGTTACCGACCGGGGGATCGGCATTTCCCCGGCGGACCAGGAACGGATCTTTGAACGGTTCTTCCGTGTCGACAAGGCTCGCTCTCGCACTACCGGTGGAACAGGCCTTGGCCTCGCTATCGTCAAACACATTGTCGCCAATCACGGTGGCGCACTGAACGTCTGGAGCCGGCCGGGTACTGGATCCACGTTCACCATCGAACTGCCTGTGCCCGATTCCATTGAAGGAGAACGTAACTAATGTCATCGCGAACCAGGATTCTTGTGGTGGAGGATGAAGTCGCTCTGGCTGAGCCGCTCGCTTTCCTCTTGGAGAAAGAAGGCTTCACCGTCGAGATCGCTGAGGATGGCCCTTCTGCTCTCGTGGCATTCGACAACGAAGCCCCGGACATCGTCCTACTGGATTTGATGCTGCCGGGAATGAGTGGCACCGAGGTGTGCAAGTCAATCCGCCAGAAGTCCGCAGTGCCGGTGATCATGGTGACCGCCCGCGACAGCGAGATCGACAAGGTCGTTGGGCTGGAAATTGGCGCCGACGACTACGTGACCAAGCCCTACAGCTCCCGTGAACTGATCGCCAGGATCCGGGCGGTATTGCGCCGGGGTGCCGCTGAGCAGGACATCGACGTGGAACTGGCAGACGCGGAGGATGTGCTGGACGGTGGCCGCGTGGTTATGGACGTGGAGCGACACATCGTCACCGTCAGTGGCACATCCATTCAGATGCCGCTGAAGGAGTTTGATCTGCTGGAGTACCTGCTCCGCAATGCAGGCCGTGTGCTCACCCGGGGTCAGTTAATTGATCGGGTGTGGGGCTCGGACTACGTTGGGGACACCAAGACCCTCGACGTGCACATCAAGCGCCTGCGCTCGAAGATAGAGGACGACCCGAAGCGCCCAGTTCACCTACTTACCGTGCGCGGGCTCGGCTACAAATACGAGTCCTAACGCACCGCGAAGGGCTCGCTAGACCTCGTCCGGCTCGAGCCCTTCGCGTGCTGCCCGTGTCGCCGGGTGAATCGACAGCAGCGGATATCCGGACGGGCCGAATGCCTGCCGGGCGCCAGCGGCCTCTCGCTCGCGGCAGTGCTGAGCAACGACCGCATAAGCAGCGTCGCCAATTAGCGCCCGCAGTTCGTTTTTTGAGGTCTTCCACAGTGACTCGCCACCGGCGTGAGTGCCAGGTGCTCCAGAGCACCACCATTCGAATTCTTCTCCACCGCCCCAGGCGCGCCGATCGTATTCGGTGATGCGGGTGTGCAGGATCTCCTGGCCGTCGGGCCTCTCTTCCCACTCTTCGAGCCGACGCAGCGGCACCTGCCAGCACACGTCCGGTTTCACATCGACATGGTTGAGGCCATTGCCCTCAGCGAACTGGTGAATGGCGCAGCCACGCCCACCCGGCCAACCAGCGCGGTTGGCGAAGATGCAAGCCCCATCAACGACCTTCGTGCGCAGCGCGGGCTCCATCTCGCCGTCGTCGTTTTCTAGCTCGTCCCATTCCAGCCATGGCTCCAACGGTTCATCGAGCGTGTCGGCGTCAATCGCCTCGTACCACTTACCGGTATCGGCCGGTCGGTTTTGCCACCAGCCGCCGGGATCAGAGGAGCCGTCGGGAAGCTTCTGGTTCTTTTGCGGCACCCGTGGCGCCTCTTCCATCTGCTTTACGACGTCTACAACTCTGTCCCGGTCCTCCTCATCCGTGAGGAAAGCTCCGTGGATACAGCAGCCGGCATCGACGCGTTCCGGATCGATTCCTTTGCAGGCGTCGGTGCCAAACGCACACCGGTAATCCGAAAGGAGCCAGGTCAGGTCAACAGAGATGAGGTGTTCGGAATCATCGGGATCGACGAATTCGAACCATTCGCGTGGGTAATCCTCGGCAACCTCGGCGGGGGAGGGCTGTTTCCCACGCCAAGGAGAGGCTGAAGTGCGGTGGGGCTGATTCACACAGAGTCACCGTAGACCGTCTAGTGTGGACCCGTGCGTTTAGGTGTATTGGATGTCGGCAGTAATACCGTTCACCTCGTGATGGTCGACGCCCGAAAGGGTGGCGCTCCAATCCCGATGAGCGATTCAAAGTCGACGATGAAACTGGTGGAGTACCTGGATGATCAGGGCGACCTCAGTCAGAAGGGCATCGACAAGCTCACCGACTATGTCGGAGAGGCTTCGTTCCTGAGCCAGAAGATGAAGTGCGAGGAGATGATCTCCTTCGCCACTTCTGCCGTTCGTGATGCCGGAAACAGTGACGCCGTCCTCGACCATGTCGAGAAGGAAACCGGTGTCCGCCTGGAGATTCTCTCCGGTGAGGATGAGGCACGTCTGACGTTCCTTGCGGTGCGCCGCTGGTATGGCTGGTCCGCCGGCCGAATCGCGAACCTGGACATCGGCGGTGGCTCTCTGGAGCTGACCTCCGGGACCGATGAAGACCCGGACCTGGCGTACTCAGTGCTGCTTGGTGCTGGTCGTTTGACCCATGAGTGGTTCGATGCAGATCCGCCGTCGCGCAAGAAGATCTCCATGCTTCGCGATTACATCGATGCGGAACTGGTGGATCCGGCGAGGGAGCTACGCAAGCTCGGCGAGCCCGATGTTGCGGTTGCTACCTCGAAGACGTTCCGGACGCTGGCTCGCCTGACCGGTGCGGCTCCGAGCTCGGCTGGCCCGCGCGTTCGCCGTACTCTGACGGCACCTGGTCTGCGACAGCTTATCGCCTTCATTTCGCGCATGACCGCAGCTGATCGTGCGGAATTGGAAGGTGTCAGTTCGGACCGCTCGCACCAAATCGTCGCAGGTGCCTTGGTCGCAGAGGCTAGTATGCGAGCATTGGGACTCGAACAGGTTGAGATTTGTCCCTGGGCGTTGCGAGAAGGAATCATTCTCCGGCGCCTTGACGGCGACCTCTACGGGAAGGCATGAGATGAGTGAGGAAAAGCTCACCGTCGCGGAGCTAATGGCCCGTGCGGGCCGGGAAGTTCCCGCGGCGGATAAGACACGTCGACGCCGGCGGCGCAGCCTCGATGAAGGCGGTATTTCGGTCGCTGACCTGACCGACGGCTTTTCCCGTATCGAAGCAGACGGTCCACGTCGTGGCGCTCACGCCGCTGACGACAGTGAGGTCGACGAGCAGGAGACGCCGGCCACCGAGGCAGTATCTGATGACGCTGCAGCGGTAGCCCAGGCCGAGGCGCTAGCGGAAGCCGAAGCTCAGAAGCGTGCCGCCGCAGAAGCCGAGGCAGTTGCTCAGGCTGAGGCAGAGGCACTTGCCGCTCAGGAAGCCGAAGCAGCGGCCGTGGCGAAGGCCGAGGCTGAGGCACGAGCAGCTGAAGAGGCCGAGGCCGCAGCACTGGCACAGGCAGAAGCTGAAGCGCAGGCAGCACGCGAAGCAGAGGCAGAAGCGGCCGCTAAGGCCGAAGCTGAGGCTCGCGCAGCCGAAGAGGCTGACGCAGCCGCCCGCGCCGAGGCAGAGGCCCGTGAAGCAGAGGAAGAACAAGCTGGCGCCGCCCGTGCAGCGCTGCCGAAGCAGCCTGAAGGCTTCGCCGCAGGTGTCCCCCAGGCAGTGCCGGTAAACCCGGTGGTGTCCTCTGGCAGCTATTCCGATGATGAGGTGACTTACACCTTCACCGCATTCCTCGACTCTGAGACCGTCACAAGCGAGGTTGCAGATCCGGGCCCGACGGCCCGTGAGATGCTCGACGGCTTCTCCGCAGTAGATGAGATCGCCCCGGTTCCGGTCTTCGGATTCGACCCGGCGACTGTCGCCGCACCCGAGGTGGAGGTTGAAGAGACACCGGATCCGGAGCCGACCGCCCCGGCCGAGTTTGATCGCGAGCAGACCTCCGTCATCCCGCTTGTCGACGAGACCGCTGAGGCTCCTGTTGACGAGGAGATCGAGGTTGTCGAGACCGTCGAGGCTATCGACGACGACGTGGCTCCCGCCTACGACAATGAGCCGGAATACGTTGAGGTCGAGGAGATTGTTGAGGAGTACGTCGAGGCTCCCGATGACGCGCTTCTGGACGAGTCCGAGCCGGAGCACCGCTATGAGCGTGCAGCCCGTGATCGGGACCAGGCTGCGTACGCCGACACCGAGGAGGACAACACTCTCAGCGTTCCGTTGCTGATTCTGCAGGTCTTCGTCGGCGTGATCGCCGGTGTCTTCCTCTTTATGTTGTTCGCGATGCTGTGGTCGGGTCTGCCGACGGTCGCAATGGTCCTGATTGGCCTCGTTGTTACCGGTGTGTTTGTGCTGGTCGCGAGCAAACTGCGACGAGAAACCGACCGATTGACTCCGATCCTTGCCGGAGTAGTGGGACTGGCCCTGACATTCGGGCCGTTCCTCATCCAATTGGTGTAGCAATGCAGCGGCCCTCAGATGGCCGCGATAGCCCCAGTCTGGAGCCCCTCCTTTCAAAGGAGGGGCGCTTTTGGCACACTGGCGATCATGACAAAAATAGCTGTAATTGGTGGAGGAAAGATTGGAACGGCCCTGATTTCGGGCCTCATCGAAAGTGGCAACCCTGCAGCGGACATTTCCGTGGCGGACACCTACCGGCCCCAGGTCGAGAAGCTGGCGGAAGAACTGGGCATCACTCCCGGCGACAACCCGGCCGACGCAGCGCAGGGTGCAGACGTTGTTGTGATCTGTGTGAAGCCGGATGTCGTCGCGACTGTCCTGGACGAGATCACCCCGTCGCTGGAAGCACACGAGGGTGAGCCGGTGGTGGTGTCCATGGCTGCCGGAATCACCATCGACGCCATCGATGAGCACGTGCCGGGCGGCACTCCGGTCATCCGCGTCATGCCGAACACCCCGATGCTCGTTGGCCGTGGCGTCAGCGCCATTGCCCCGGGCCGTTTCGCGTCTGAGGACGACATGGATCTCGTGGCGTCCCTGCTGGAGAAGGTTGGCATCGTCGAGCGCGTGAAGGAGTCGCAGCTCGACGCTGTGACCGCTATGTCCGGCTCCGGCCCGGCATACTTCTTCCAGTACATCGAGGCGATGTCTGACGCAGGTGTGTTCCTGGGCCTGCCGCGCGATCAGGCTCAGCGCCTCGCCTCCGCCACGATGGCCGGCGCAGCCGAGATGCTGATGCAGGAAGGTGCAGACCCCACGCAGCTGCGCGTCAACGTGTCCTCCCCGGGCGGCACCACCGCAGCCGGTACCCGCGCTCTGGAAGAGGCTGGCATCCGTACCGCTGTCTACCGTGGCCTGCAGGCAACGCACGATCGCTCTGTGGAACTGGGCAAGTAAGAGACCATCCGCAGCGGCCTGCCGCCGTGAGCACTCGGTAGGTGGGTGAGAGAACAACCCTGGCATTCGTGCCCGGGTTCTGTCATCTGGCAGGTGTAGATGTCTCCCGAGTGAACGTTGAGGGGCCGGATGGGTGCCCCCAATATTCACGGGAGGTAACACCGTCACCAGGTACGTTGCTATTCACACCAGTCACACCAGTTACTTCTTTCACCTCAATATCGCAATTCCCTCAGGGGTAACGATATGATGTGTGGCAGAGCACGCGCGTGTCACACACTCTGCAGGAGGGGAAGCCTGCAGCGCGTGTGTGCCTGAAGGGATTAGATATGTCGAACAACGAAAACGGAATTTTTCTTACGGTCGCCGAGGTCGCAGAGATCATGCGCGTTTCGAAGATGACGGTCTACCGCCTGGTGCACTCCGAGGAGCTGCCGGCGGTCCGCGTTGGCCGTTCCTTCCGTGTTCATGAGTCAGCTGTGAACGAGTACCTCGACTCCTCCTCCTACCGCGCTGGTTAATTAGCGGTCCAATCGGAGAGCCTGTTTGACCGGCTACCCGGTGGCACCGCTATGATTGGAGAAATCCGCGTGTGCCGGGCCCCTGGCGCGCGCCCGGCCTAGCAGCCGACGGGCCTTTTGGAGTCCGCAGTCGAACGCCGGCCCACGATTCAACTACGAAGGAAATGAGGTCGAACCCATGGGTTCTGTCATCAAGAAGCGCCGCAAGCGTATGTCCAAGAAGAAGCACCGCAAGATGCTTCGCCGCACCCGCGTTCAGCGACGGAAGCTCGGCAAGTAGGTCGCTCAGGTTCGACCTGGATTTCTTGAGGCGCGCCTTTCACCAGCAATGGTGGAAGGCGCGTTTTCCATTGTCAGGGCACGTACGGTGGCGGCATGGTTGATCTCATCTTCGACGGTCGCTGTGGCTTCTGTGCCCGCGCGGTGTATCTGACCCAGCGGCTGGATCGGCACCAGCGAGTTAGCCTGTACCCGTATCAGCGCCCCGGGGTCATCGAGGAATTCGGGCTCAGCCTCGAGCAGGTGCAGGACGCTGTGTGGTTGCTTTACGACGGCCAGGTCTTCTCCGGCGCCGCCGCCATCAACGGCGTTTTAGACGCGACACTGGGCAGACGGATCTTCCTCCGTATCTATCGGCTGCCAGGGATGAGGTGGCTCCAAGAACGCGTCTATCGCGTGATCGCGGACAATCGACATCGCCTGCCTGGGCGCACGCCGTGGTGTGAGGAACATCCTGGGGAGTGCTCGGTCGATCAGGACTAGTCCTGATGGGAGAACAGCGTGCGTGCCACAGCGACAGACAGTGCGGTTCCCAGGGCGGCTCCAACAAGGCCCAGGGCAATGGGGGAGCGCCCGGCCTGGGCGGCGCTGCGGCTGCGCCGCAGCGCCCTGCGCATCATCCGGTAGTCGCGGATTGCCCAGCCTCGTGATTGCGCCTCGTCCCGAAGTTTCCGGTCCGGGTTGATGGCGACGGAGGTGCCGGTGAGAGTGAGCATCGGGATGTCATTCACCGAGTCGGAGTAGGCGGTGCACCTCGCCAGATCCAGGCCTCGCTCTTCTGCCAGTTTCTCCACAGCCGTGCGCTTGCCCGGTCCGTGGAGGATCTCACCGACCAGTTCGCCAGTGAGCAATCCATCGGGTCCGACCTCTGCAACAGTGCCCAGAGCGCCGGTAAAGCCATTGCGACGAGCGATCACCTGAGCCAGCTGGATCGGGGTGGCAGAGACTAACCACACCTCTTGACCGGCCTCCAGGTGAAGTTGGGCCATCTCGTGGGTGGCCTCATATATACGGTCACCGATTGAGTCGTCGTAGATCTCCTCGGCCAGCGCCTCCAGATCGGACATCTTCTGTCCGCGGATGAAAGAGAGAGCCATCCGGCGTCCCTGTGCAACGTCGGCGGCGTTCTCGGTGCCGCTGATGCGGAACTTCAATTGCTTCCACGCCATCATCGCGACCGCCGAGGGGCGAAAGAATCCGCGACGGGCCAAGCCGATTCCGAGAATGACAATCGACGCACCCTTGATCAGCGTGTTGTCGATGTCGAAGAATGCGGCTGAACCGTTGTCGCTGGGGATCCCGTCGGAAGTCTGCACGCGAGTGATCCTATGCACCCGGGGTGCGATTCGCGATTTGTGTGGGGGATGGGGAAGTGGAGGTGGACGTCGGGAAGCACATCCTTGTGCAGTTACAGTGCCCCCATGGCGAATGTGACGGTGACCGTGATGACCAGAGCGACCTGCGGATCATGCGAACGGGTCCTCGCGGAGGTGCGCGCGATCGTCGCGGGCTGCGACGCACAGGTTGACGCCGTCGACGTCGACGCCGGTGACGGGGGTGACGCAGTGGAATTCGGCGACCGAGTACCAGTGATTCTCGTGGATGACGAGGAAGTTGCGTGCTGGGAAATAGATGAAGAACAGCTTCGTGCAGCGCTCATCGACGCCGGCGCAGTGTTTCAGTAAACTAAGGTCAACCTGAAAATCAACTGCGGGTGGCCCGTTTGTGGATTCACCCGGGTCCCGTCTACCGTGGACGGGACTGGCCCGGCTGCTAAGGGCGCACAACTCCTGGATTTGATCGTAGATCACAGCGGAACACCCATCCGCACCGGGTAGTCCGGACGGCAGCCAGGAGAATCCCCGGATAAGTGCGGTTCGGGTGCAGGAGGAGACGAATAGCGGTGATTTCGCCGTGAGCATACTGCTTGTCGGAATGTCGCATCGATCAGCCCCGGTGCCATTGCTTGAAAAGGTGACCGTCGGGGAGACCGAACGACCGGAGACCCTTGCACGCCTCGTTGCCGACGATGCGGTGACCGAGGCGCTTGTGGTGTCTACCTGTAACAGGGTCGAGTACTACGTCGCCTGTCGTGGTTTCCACGCAGGCCTCTCCGTGGTGATGCGAGAGATCTCCGACCGCACGGGCATCGAGGTCGACGAGCTCAGCCCGCACCTCTACGTTCGCTACGCCGAAGGCTCTGCCGAGCACATGTTGTCGGTGGCCTCTGGCCTGGACTCCATGGTGATTGGCGAGCAGCAGATCCTCGGACAGATCCGTACGGCCTATGCGGAGGCCACCGAAGTTGGTACCGCAGGCCGGACGATCCACGAGCTGGCGAGCAAGGCCCTGCAAACCGGCAAGCGCGTTCACACCGAGACCGGCATCGATGACGCTGGTGCGTCGATGGTGTCCGTTGCGGTGGATTCCGCTGTTGCCTACCTCGTTGGCTCTTTCCAGGCTGACGACCCGTACGTGCTGAATGGCCGCAAGGCGCTGATCCTTGGCGCCGGTGCGATGAGTTCACTGGCTGCGACCCACATGGGCCGGCTGGGTATTTCTCATCTCACCGTTGCGAACCGGACCCTCGACCGGGCTGAGAACCTGGTCAACCACTCACTGGAGGCAGGGGTTCCAGCCAGCGCCATCGCGCTGGAGGACTTCGCCGACATGATCGATGACGTGGACATTCTCGTGTCTGCCACCGGTTCGGTCTCCCCGGTCGTGGACCTGGACACCGTCCAGGCATCCATGGCTCGCCGTGATGGCCGCCCGCTGGCGTTGGTGGATCTGTCGATGCCGCGCGATATCGCCGAAGGCGTCGAGCTGGTCCCCGGTGCCAGCCTGTTCAACATTGAGCACCTGCAGGAATCCTCCCGCCACGCCGTCGGCATGGACGAAGAGGCTGCAGCCCGCGCGATCGTTCATGAGGAGCTCGGCTCCTACCTGGCCGCTCAGCGAGCCATCGATGTCGCACCGACGATCAAGGCACTGCGTGAGCGTGCCGGTGATGTCGTCCGCGCAGAGATGGAGCGACTGGAGACCAAGACCCCTGGTCTGACTGACCGGGAGCGGGACGAGGTGTCCCGGACCGTCAAGCGAGTCGTGGACAAACTTCTGCATGTGCCGACCGTTCAGGTGAAACGCCTGTCGGGTCAGCCCGGAGGAGCCTCCTACGCCGAGGCCCTGAAGGAACTGTTTGACCTGCCGCTGGACCTTCCAGAGGGCATCGGTACTGATACCGGAATCCCGGCCGACATCATGGTTGCTGACGGACTTGGTAGCCATGACGCAATAGTGCGAACCGTTCTAGGAGGACATAATGACTGATCAGCGTGGAGACCGAGACGGCATCATCCGGATCGGAACACGAGGGTCAGTACTTGCCCGCACCCAGGCCGGACACATTCGGGACGCGCTGATCCGATTCGGATACCCGGCCGAACTGGTCATCATTCGTACCGAAGGTGACGCCAACCGTCATGATCCGGTGGAGAAAATCGGCGTCGGAGTGTTCACCCAGGCTTTGCGTCACGCACTGCGTGCCGACGAGTGTGACATCGCCGTGCACTCCTACAAGGACCTGCCCACCGCACCGGAGCCGGACCTGACCATCGGCGCTGTGCCGAAGCGCGTCGACCCGCGTGAGGTTCTCATCGCCCGAGGCGGAGCGACGCTGTCGGAGCTCCCGGAGGGCGCAAAGGTCGGTACCTCTGCACCCCGCCGTGTCTCCCAGCTCCGCGCTGAGCGCCCGGACCTGGAAATCCGCCCGCTACGAGGCAACATCGATACCCGCATGGCCCGCGTCGGGAACGACCTGGACGCGGTGATTCTTGCTCGGGCCGGTCTCGATCGCACCGACAAGCTCACCCACGAGATGCAGACTCTCTCCGTAGAGGAACTGCTGCCGGCTCCCGCTCAGGGTGCGCTGGCGGTGGAGCACCGTTCGGACGACAACGAGATTGCACTGATGCTGCGCCGCATCGACGATGCGCAGTCGCGCTATCGCGCGATCGCCGAGCGCATGATCCTCGAGGTCCTGCAGGCCGGCTGCACCGCGCCTGTAGCTGCGTATTCGGAGATTGACGATGACGGTGAGATGACACTGACTGCCGGAGTCTTCGCCATCGACGGCTCCGCCAACATCGTCCGCAGTGCACAGGGTCCGGCGGATAAGCCGCGGGATCTCGGTCGCCTCGTCGCCCACAGGCTGGTCGACGCGGACGCACTGGACCTGATGGCGGATGACTTCCGCTGACACGACTCACTCAGACTTTCGCTAACCCCAGAGTTTCAGCCAGCAACTCACCCACGTCCCAGACACTCAGCGAGAAGAAGGCCACCACCAGATAATGAGCAACTCCCGCACCTCGCCCTCCGTCGGCCGCATCCTGTTCGTCGGCGCCGGTCCAGGTAACCCGGACCTGCTGACGTTGCGCGCCCGCGAGGTCCTCGCCTCCACCACCGTCGCGTACATCGACGCCGGGGTACTGGAGGGCGTCCGCGACCTGGTCGCCGCCGACCTCCCCGTGCCGGAGGAGAAGCTTCGTGAGTCGGAGGAGGAGTACCAGCGCATCTGCGAGGAGGCAAAGAACTCCGGTGCTCGCCGTAAGCCGCCGCGCCCGGCTGCTCCGACGGCCGCAGATCTGCGCGCTCCGGAAGCCGACCCGACCGAAATGAGCCGGGAGCTGGCCGCTGAGGCCCGTAAGGGCCATGACGTGGTCCGCCTCGTTGCCGGAAACCCGCTTAACGACGACCGCGTCCTCGCAGAGATCAACGCCGTCGCCCGAACCACCGTCGAATTCCAGATCGTTCCGGGTATGTCGGTTCCCTCGACGGTCCCGGCTTTCGCGGGCATCGCCTTGGGTTCGACCTACACGGAGACCGACCTGGGCCGGGTCGACGTGGACTGGGATCAGCTCGCGTCGGCCCCGCAGCCGCTGGTGCTGCAGGCCGTTGAGGACGACCTGGACGCAATCGTTAAGGAACTGTCTTCCCGCGGTTTAGCGGACAGCCTGCCGGTGTCGGTGACGGTAAATGGCACCACCCGACTGCAGCGCACCTACGACGTCACGCTGGGCACGCTGTCCCAGCTCGATGGTGACCTCTCGGGTCCGTTGGTGGTGACGCTGGGTAAGGGCGTCGATAAGCGCTCGAAGTACTCCTGGTGGGAGAACCGCGCCCTGTATGGCTGGAACGTGCTCGTTCCGCGCGCCAAGGGCCAGGCTGGTCCGATGAGCGCACGCCTCGCATCGCACGGTGCGATCCCGGTGGAGGTGCCCACTATCTCCATCGAGCCGCCGCGCAGCCCCGCGCAGATGGAACGTGCCATCAAGGGCCTGGTGGACGGCCGCTACCAGTGGGTTATCTTCACCTCGGTCAACGCTGTGACTTCGGTGTGGGAAAAGTTCACTGAGTTCGGCCTCGATGCCCGCTCCTTCGCTGGCGTGCGCATCGCCGCCGTGGGTCTGAAGACCGCCGAGGCGGTCCGTGCCCACGGCATCGAACCAGAACTGCTTCCCGACGAGCACCGCCAGAACGCCGCCGGCATCGTCGAGGTATTCCCGGAATTCATCGACGACCTGGATCCGGTCAACAAGGTGCTGCTGCCGCGTGCCGACATCGGTGCGGACCTGCTGGTTGAAGGCCTGGAGGACCTCGGCTGGGAGGTCGACGACGTCACCGCGTACCGCACCGTTCGCGCCGCACCGCCGAGCGCTGAGGTCCGCGAGATGATCAAGTCCGGTGGCTTTGACGCCGTCTGCTTCACCTCCTCTTCCACCGTGAAGAACCTGGTGGGCATAGCCGGCAAGCCGCACACGCGCACGATCATCGCGTGCATTGGGCCGATGGCTGCTGCGACCGCGCGGGAGTACGGACTTCGTGTTGACGTGCAGCCTGAACGCGCAGGCATCACTGACCTCGTCGATGCACTTGGTGATCATGTCGCCTCGCTGCGTGCAGCCGGTCAGTTGCCGCCGCCACGCAAGAAGCGCCGCCGTCGTAGCTCCTCGATGACTACGACCGCCGCAGCCGCCGGCCCTGCTGCGCCTGCAGCACCGGCGTCGTTTGCGGACGCAGCCGCTGACTCTGACGATTCGGAGTAATCCAGCAGAGTCCCAACAACCCCTCGGCATTGTTGCCGAGGGGTTGTTTTTCTTTTTGAGGTTGAAGGCTGCGGTTAGTGGCGGAGGCTGGAGAAGAAGCCCAGGATGGCGCCGGGGGCGTCGTACCTAGCGCCGTTGTCGTTGCCCCAGCTTCCGGTAGACGTCGGGAATGAGTGACCGCTGTGGTCGACGGCGATAAGGGTGACGGGGGCGTCGCCGTCCCAAGTGGTGATCTCGGCGTCACCGTCGCGCACCGAAGCGGGTTCTTCTGCCTCTGCGCCATTGCGTTCGGCGAACCATTCGGCACCGTCATAGGCAGACATCACGTGACCGCGGGTCTCTGCGAACAAGCCACTGCCAGCGATGACCTCGCCGCCATCGAAGGGGACGATGGGGTCTTCGCGGCCTTGGATGAACATCGCAGGAACTGGCTCGCCAGAGTCGGTGCAGGCGTTGTTGTCCTCGACTGGGACATTCGCATTGACTGAGGCGAATCTGCTGACCAGATCAGGTGCCTCCAGCGCGAGTCGCTGGGCCATATTGCCGCCGCTGGAGAAACCGATGGCGTAGGTGGTCTCGGGGTCGACGGTCTCAGGTCCCAGGTCGCTGTGGATGCCGGCGACGATCTCACGCATCAGGCCAACATCATCGACGTTCTCCTCCTTGGCTGGCCAGTCACCTTCGATGCGGCATTCGTTCCAGTTGTTGCGGTAACCGTCGACATAAGCGATGACGAAGCCTTCACGCTCGGCGACCTCTTCCAGATCCATCCCAATACCGCCGCGGATCCCATTGCCGGTGTCGCCGGTGCCGTGAATGACAAGAACTACCGGCATCGGCTCATGGTCGGCTTCGCCATAGCCGACCTGGGGAACGAAAACGTTCCAACTCCTATCGATGCCGTCGAAGGTTGTGGAGTGTGAGGTGTAGCTTCCCGGGGACATGGATTCCTGCTCCTCCTGTTGAGCGGTCGGAACACCGCCGTCCGAGTCACCGTCGGTGTCGGCGGAACAGGCCGTCAACACAAGTGAACCGCCGACGATGATGGCGACGGCGGTTCCGGGCAGTGACTGGAGACGGTGCATACGCATGCTCTCCAGTGTGCCGTTAGTCGAAGTAAGGCTCCAGGGTGGTGTTGAACTGGTCGGAGGTCTGGTCCTCGAAGTTGAACTCTGACGGCAGGACAGCAGCGGCAACGAAAGCTCGGATGAGCTCATTCTGCGAGTCGAAGACGTCCTGGTTCAACGGGATGGCCAGACGGTTGCCGCGGGCATTGAGTTTCGCGGCCTCCGGTGCGAGTCCGGTGGTTGAGGAGAACACCTCTGCCCACTCCTCAGGGTTGTCGTATGCCCACCGGTAGGCCTTGGCGACGCGCTCCGACAGATCCTCAATCGCGGCGGCACGCTCCGGGTCCTCCAGTGCTTTGTCGCTGGCGACCGCGAAGCCATATCCATTGGTGACGCCTTCGCCGGTGACCAGTGGTTCGGCTCCATCGAGTTCGGCAAGTCCGGTGTAGGGATCCCACACAACCCAGGCGTCTAGCTGGCCGGATTCGAAGGCGTTTTTGGTGTCGGTTGGTTGGAGGTAGTTGACCTCGACGTCGTCAAGCGAGATGCCTGCCTTCTCCAACTGGAGGATGAGGTGGCCGTGGGCGCTGGAGCCGCGGGCAACGCCGATGCTCCGACCCTTCAGATCGGCCACCTCGGTGATGTCGGAGTCTGGGCCGACGAGGATGGCGTCGCTGACGTTCTCCTGTGGGCTGTCGAATGCCTGGATGACTGCCGTCGCGGTCTCATGGCCAAGGATCGGCGGCGTATTGCCGGTGATGGCGTAGTCGATCTGATCGGCGTTGAGTGCCTCAATCTGAGGTGGACCGGAAGTAAAGGTGGACCACTCAATCTCGTAGGGAATATCCTCCAACTCACCGGCGGACTTCAGGATCGATTCGGTCCCCGACACCTGATCACCCACCCGGAGGGTCACCTGCGACAGGTCGACCTCGGAGGTATCCACCGGAGTCGCAGCGGAGGTAGAGCACGCCGCTAGACCGAAGGTGAGCGCGGCAATTCCGCTGAGGGCAGCGAGCCTGGTGGGGGAGAGCAGTGAGTTCTTCATTGTTGTGTTCTTTCGGTTCGTAGAGGGGATCAGGCAGGAGCGGTGACGCCGAGAAGGTCCAGCAGTTCAGCGGTGTGTCCGGCAAAACGCGGGTCCCTGCGGTCACGGGGTTGGGGAAGATCGATGTCGATGCGATGGGTGATGCGGCCCTGATCCAAGAGGATGACGCGATCGGCCAGGGCCACCGCCTCTTGCACGTCATGGGTGACGAGCAGCACGCCGATATTGCGATCGCTGACGGTGTCCAAGAGAAGCTGTTGGGCAGTTAGGCGAGTGAGGGCGTCGAGGGCGCCGAAAGGTTCGTCGAGAAGCAACAGGTCAGGATCGCTGATCAGCGCCCTCGCGAGGGAGACACGCTGGGCCTGACCATCGCTGAGAGTGAGCGGCCAGGCGCCATCGGAATCCGGCAAATGCACCTCGCGCAAAAGGGCAGATGCCCGCCCACGTGCGTGATCGAAGGGGATCTTCTCTCGGTTGAGTCCAAACGCGACATTGTCGACGACGGTGCGCCACGGAAACAGCCGGGGCTCCTGGAAAGCGACTGAGGGATCGCCTACGACGTCCACTTCTCCAGAATGGCTATCCGACAGTCCTGCGAGGACCTTCAAGATGGTGGACTTGCCGGAGCCGGAGCGTCCAATGAGCGCGACGATTTCACCCCGGGCGATCTGAAGGTCAATGCCGGAGAGAACCTCCTTCGGGCCAAATGACTTGTGCAGGTTATGGACACTGACAACGGGCTTTCCAGTCGTGGTGGGAGTGTTTTTCTCGGTGCCTGAAGTGGATGTGCTCGGGGCGTTTGGGGCAGATAATGTGCGGGTCATGGTGGGTCCTTGGGGTGGGGAGAGGGAGACGTCGGGAAGCAAAGCTTTTAATGCGCGCCAGCGCGGTAGCGGAAGACGTGGCGCTCCCAGCGCCGGATGAGAGCGTCGGTGAGCAAACCGAGGGTGGCGTAAATGATCAAGCCGAAGATGACGATGTCGGTGCGGTAGAAATCGCGAGCGTTGTTGATCATGAAGCCGATGCCTTCACGGGCGTTGACCTGCTCCGCAACGATCAACGTGAGCCATGCTGCTGCTGATGCTTGGCGCAGACCGACGAACAGCGCGGGTGCTGCGGCGGGAAGGACCACGGTGCGCAGACGCTGGACGAAACTGAAGCCAAGGACGCGGGCGCTCTCGAGGAGTTTCGGATCGGTCTGGCGGAAACCGGAGGTGGTGTTGAGGTACAGCGGGAACAACACGCCAAGTGCGATGAGCAGGAATTTCGGTAGTTCGACGATGCCGAACCAGATGATGAAGAGCGGCACTAGGCCAAGGTGGGGAAGTGCGCGGACCGCCTGGAGTAGGGGATCGACGATGTTGTCGAAGGCCTTTGAGACACCGGTCAGGACTCCGAGACCGATGCCAATGACTGCACCAATGAGGAAACCGATAATGACACGCTGGGCCGAAACGGCGAGCGCGTCTAGAAGCGTGCCGTTGGAGAGCACTTCCCATCCGGCGGCGAGAATCGTGGTCGGCGCCGGGAGGATGCGTTCGGGGATAAGCCCGAGCAGGCTGCCGACCTGCCAGATGAGCAAGAACGCGATGGGCAATAAGGCGCGGACCGGGATGCGGCTGCGCCGGGATCTGGGTGGGGGAGGTGACGTGCTGGAGGTGGCGGGGGCAGTGGTCGGTGTGGAGGCAGCAGGCGTGATTGTCGCGGGGGTCGCTGTGGTCATGACGGACAGTAAATAGACCAAGCGGTCTATGGTGCGAGCTTTTGAATCATGTTGAATCGAAGGGTTGGCGTGGGTGTGTCACCCCATTCGGTGACAACAAGAAAATCTGACCTGCGAAAACATGAAATGCGCTCATCGAACGGGGTCATCAGTCCCAGGGACGTGGCCGGGAGTGACAGGATCGCCGGGTCCGCCGGGGCTCGACCAGCCCGGGGCATATGATTGCGAAGTATCCACCTGCCGTCGATCACACCGAGGATGAGCCACGTTGTCTACACCGTCCACTAACCACGGGCAGCGCCTGAACCGGCGCCCGCGTCGACTGAGGACAAGCCCGGTGATGCGCAGGATGGTCGCGGAAACCTCTTTGGAACCGCGCCACCTTGTCCTGCCGATGTTCGTCGCAGAGGGACTGGCCGAGCCGAAGCCGATCACGTCGCTGCCTGGCGTGGTCCAGCACACCGAGGATTCGCTTGTCGACGCGGTGGCAGAGGCGATCTCGGTCGGAATCCCGTGCGTCGATCTTTTCGGCGTTCCGCTGGAGGAGAACAAGGATGCCGAGGGCTCTGAAGCCTGGAACCCGGGAGGCATTCTGAACAAGGCACTGCGCCGACTGCGCGATGAGTTCGGCGATGACGTGCTGGTCATGGCCGACACCTGCCTGGACGAGTTCACTGACCACGGCCACTGCGGTGTGCTGCGGGAGGACGGCCACGGCGGTGTCCGCGTCGACAATGACGACACACTGGAGTTTTACCGCAAGATGGCTGTCGCCCAGGCCGAAGCCGGTGCTCATATCATCAGCCCGTCCGGGATGATGGATGGCCAGATTGAGGCAATCCGCGAGGCTCTGGACGACGCTGGACACCAGGACGTGGCGATCATGGCGTACTCCGCGAAGTACGCCTCCGCGTTCTACGGACCGTTCCGCGAAGCCGTGGGAAGCAGCCTTCAGGGCGATCGCCGGACGTACCAGCAGGACGTGGCGAACCGTCGCGAATCCCTGCTTGAGGTCGAACTCGATGTCGCAGAAGGTGCCGACATCGTCATGGTTAAACCCGCGATGGCATTCCTCGACGTGCTGCGTGAGGTGGCCGATTCCTCCCCGGTGCCGGTGGCGGCGTATCAGGTCTCCGGTGAGTACGCGATGATCTGCGCTGCTGGAGAGCGGGGCTGGATCGACCGCGATGCTGCAATGCTCGAGGCAGTCATCTCCATCCGCCGGGCAGGGGCCGACCAGGTCCTCACCTACGACGCGGTGAACATCGCCCGCCGACTGCGGGCCGACGGCTGATGGCGGAGTCGACACAACCGACCGAGCCGACGGATGCCCCCGCAGGCCCCCCAGAGAGCATCATCGGAGCCTGGCAGGCATGGCTCGTGGCATGGGGAATACAGGCGCTCGCAGCAGTCGCAATGTTGGTGATGAACCTCCGTGACCCTGGCGCGGTGATGAACCAGGCCGATGGTGGTGGCTCCTTCGCCGATACGTACGCCGAGCTCACCGGCGCCCAGCTCGAAGGGGTCGCTATGGCGGCGTCGGTGGTGGCACTGGTTATCACCTGGCTGATCCTGGGACTGTTCGTGTGGCTGACGTTCCGGATGCGCGCCGGGCGTTCGTGGGCCAGACTGATTCTCGTTGCAGGTTCGATCTACCTGGCCATCGGAGCGATCTTGCTGTTCTTCGGCACAACGTCCCCGGTGTACCAGTCCTCGCCCTCCTGGTTGCAGCTGACCTACGGTGGACTGTCCATCGCGGCGGCCTGTGCCGCGATTGCGGGAATGATTTTGACCTCTGGACGCGACAGCATCCAATGGTTCGGGCCGGCAGGCGGTCCCGGAAAGAAAAAGCAGGAAGAGCAGAGTAACCGACAGTGAAAAAGCCGAGCTGGTGGTGGGTCCTGTGGGCCGGATCGATCGTGAGCCTCGTGTTCGCGTTGCTGTTGCTGACCACGGATCTGCCCGCAGGCATGCCGTCGGCGGTGATTCGAGACATCCGCGTCGTCGGTGGCGCTGCGGTGATCTCAGCGCTGGTGATTGCCATCCTGATCCAGTCGGCTCGAGTGTCGCTCGGGGCACGCCGGGCAATTCTGGTGATGGTCGGGCTCACCGCCGTGATCAGTACCTTTGGCATGGTTTCCCGTGCGGTGCAGCCGTGGGCTGCGGTGCCGATTGTCATCCTTGTGATTGGCACAGTGATGATGTTCTCGGCGTTTCGACCCAAGCAGATAAGGCACATCTGACCTGCTCCGCGGCCGGCCAGTTGGTGTAGTGACGCGAGCACGGTTGGCTCCGGTAGGTAGCCGTTCCCTACGATGGGGGCCGTGACTACCTCAGACAGCCTCCGGCAGCCGACCGACAACTCGGAGAAGTGGTTCAACCACGCCCGGAAGGTGATCCCGGGAGGGGTTAACTCCCCAGTCCGGGCCTTCGGCTCCGTCGGCGGCACTCCCAGGTTCATTGAGTCCGCCCGTGGCTCCCGGCTCACGGACGTTGACGGCAATGAGTACGTCGACCTGGTGTGTTCTTGGGGCCCAATGTTGATGGGCCACGCCCATCCTGCAGTCGTCGAAGCCGTTCGAGAGGCAGCGACCCGTGGCCTGTCCTTCGGTGCCCCCTGCATCGCAGAGGTGGAACTGGCAGAAGAGATCATCTCGCGGACCTCGGTCGATGAGGTTCGTATGGTCAACTCCGGCACCGAGGCCACCATGTCCGCAGTGCGCCTGGCCCGCGGCTTCACCGGACGTAGCAAGGTTCTGAAGTTCGCTGGTTGCTACCACGGACACGTCGACGCGTTGCTGGCCTCTGCCGGCTCCGGCGTTGCCACCTTCGGTTTGCCGGATTCGCCCGGTGTAACCGGGGCGTCGGCGGCTGACACGATCGTTGTGCCCTATGGCGACCTCGACGCAGTCCGCGCAGTCTTCGCTGAGAACAAGGGCGAGATCGCCTGCATTATCACCGAGGCAGCACCGGGCAACATGGGCACCGTTCGCCCCGCTGAGGGCTACAACCAGGCACTTAAGGACATCGCTCACGAGGACGGGGCACTGCTCATCCTCGATGAGGTTATGACCGGCTTCCGTACCTCCCGCATGGGTTGGTACGGCGTTGATGGCGTCGTTGGCGACCTGACCACCTTCGGCAAGGTTGTCTCCGGAGGACTGCCGGCAGCAGCCTTCGGTGGCCGCGCCGACATCATGCAGCACCTGGCACCCACCGGTCCCGTCTACCAGGCAGGCACCCTGTCCGGAAACCCCGTCGCCATGGCTGCGGGCCTGGCGAGCCTGCGCTCTGCTGACGAGCTTGTCTACGCCGCAGTTCGCTCCAACGCGGACCGTGTCTCGGGGATCCTCTCGGAGGCACTGACCCGTGAGGGCGTCGCTCATCACATGCAGCGCGCCGAGACCTTCCTGTCGATCCGCTTCGCCGAGGGCGAGGGCCATAACTTCGAGCAGATGCAGGCCGCGGACGTATGGCGTTACCCCGCGTTCTTCCACTCCATGCTGGACCACGGTGTCTCCGCACCGCCGTCGGTGTACGAGACCTGGTTCGTCTCTTCTGCCATGACCGATTCCGACTTCGAGATCATCGAGAACGCGGCAGGCCACGCGGCCAAGGCCGCCGCATCCGCTTCCCGGGAAGGCTAAAAAACGACAATGAGTACCTCGCCGAACACCGTGGTTCACCTCGTCCGCCACGGTGAGGTCTATAACCCGGAGAAGATTCTCTATGGTCGCCTGCCCGGCTACCGCCTGTCCGATCGCGGCATGGCCCAGGCCGCTGCGACCGCCGCATCCTTCGCCGGCCACGACATCGCAGCGCTGTACGTGTCTCCGATGCTGCGCACTCAGCAGACGGCCATGCCGATCGCGGACATCTCTGGTGTGAAGATCGATACTCGTGAAGAGGTCATCGAGGCTGGAAACTCTTTCGAAGGTCTGCACATTAAGGGCATCGACTCTGCTTTGTGGAACCCTCGTTACTGGCCGCGACTGCGTCGTCCGTCGGTGCCTAGCTGGGGAGAGCCGTACGAGGAGATCGCGGATCGCATGTTCGACGCCATCCACGAGGCACGCGAGCAGGCCGAGGGTCGGGAGGCTGTGATTGTCACGCACCAGCTGTGTGTTGTCGCCGCTGCGCGTCGTGCCCGTGGTCTTCCGCTTGCGCATAACCCGGCGCAGCGTCAGTGCGATCTGGCGTCGGTGACGTCCTTGGTCTTCCAGGGTCAAAACCTCATCGATGTTCGCTATGCCGAGCCGGCGCGCGGGCTCTGATGAGTTCGGATCGCGGGAGTTTTCTGTGAGGAGAAGTATGTTGAAGCGCCTGGCTGCGGCCGCGGCTGCCGTCACCTTCGCTACGGGCGCCTTGGTTGCCTGTGGAGATGACTCGATTCAGGGTCATGATGCGGTAGCCATCGGCGGCCAGTTCGAGTTCGTGTCCCCTGGTGGGCAGACCGTCATCGAATACGCACCGGAGGACCGTGCGCCCATCGCGGACGTCTACGGCCCGGACTTGATGAACCCCGACGATGACGTCAGCCTGGCTGACTTCGAGGGCGAGATGGTTGTCCTCAACGCCTGGGGTCAGTGGTGTGCTCCCTGCCGCAGTGAGACTGATGATCTGCAGGCGGTGCACGAGAAGATGGAAGAGGCGGGCTACGGCACGATGCTCGGCATCAATGTCCGTGACAACGTGATGAGCGCGCCCCAGGACTTTAAGAACGACAACGGGGTGACCTACCCGTCGATTTATGACCCGCCGTTCATGAACGCCTCCGCTCTTGGCGGCGTTCCGGCATCGGTCATCCCGACCACGATCATCCTCGACCGGCAGCACCGCCCGGCCGTGGTGATTCTCCGTGAGACCACCGAACCCGAGTTGTGGGACCTGGTTGAGCAGGTCGCTTCGGAGGAGCAGTGAATTCACTGGTTCTGGCGCAAGGAGTTGGCACTGCCTTCTCTGATGCAGCAGCCACCGGCCCGTTCCTGATCGGTTTGATGGCGGCGTTGGCAGCGGGCTTGGTCTCGTTCGCCAGCCCGTGTGTCATCCCACTGGTTCCCGGATACGTGTCGTACCTGTCTGGAATCTCCGGGGCTGACCCGGAGAACGGCGAAGAAACACATGCTTCCCGACGTTCAGCGCGCGCACGCGCTGGCGGCGCCGCACTCCTCTTCGTGTTGGGCTTCACCATCATTTTCGTGTTGGGGTCGGCCTCGATTTTCGGGATGATTTCTGTCTTGCGGCTGAATCAGCAGGTGCTGACCGTCGGCGGCGGCGTGATCATGATCCTCATGGGTATCGCCTTTATGGGCTTTGTCCCGTTCTTGCAGCGCGATACCAGGATGGCTCCGAAGAAACTGGCTACCTGGGTGGGCGCTCCGGTGCTCGGTGGTGTGTTTGCTCTGGGCTGGACGCCGTGTCTCGGGCCGACGTTGATCGGCATCATGTCGATCGCCGCTGGTACCGACGGCATCACCGCAGCCAGGGGAGTAGTCATGATCGTGGCGTACTGCCTCGGTCTTGGTCTTCCGTTCATTCTGGTGGCGCTCGGCTCGGTTTCGGCCATGCGAAGCGTGGACTGGCTGCGGAAGCATTCGCGTCAGATCCAGTTCGCCGGCGGCATCATGATGGTGCTGGTCGGACTGGCACTCGTCACCGGCCTGTGGGACATCTTCATCTCTTGGGTCCAGGCACGCTTCATCAGCGACACCATTCTGTTTATCTAGTCAGAGGTTTCCGCGGGTAGCGTTGCACCGGCGGTAAAACCACCGGGTTCCCGTCGGAAAGGGGTTCCACACCATGTCCAGCGCAGGTACCAGACAAGGCTCCAGTGCGGGATCGGTCTGGCACAAGATCATGCGGCCGATTCGGTCTGCGTGGCGGTGGTTGACGAGCATGCGCACGGCACTGATCCTGCTGTTCCTGCTGGCGTTCGCCGCGGTTCCAGGTGCACTGCTGCCGCAGCGTTCCCTCAATGAGTCCAATGTCATCGAGTACATCGAGAACAATGGACGTACCGCTGAGATCTTCGACCAGCTCCAGCTTTTCGACGTCTTCTCTTCCGTCTGGTTCACTGCCATTTACGCGCTGCTCTTTATATCCCTGATCGGATGTATCTTGCCGCGAACGGTGGACCACTGGAAGGCGATGCGGACCCCGCCGGCCCGTGCTCCGAAGAATCTCAGTCGTCTGCCGATGTTTGATGAGGGGACCGTCGAGAAGCCTCTCGATGACGTCCTCGAGGACGTGAACTCCCGGCTGAAGCGCTGGCACCGCACGGATTCAACCCCGGCGGATGACCGTGGCGGGGCGCACTCCGTCGCCGCAGAGCGCGGCTACCTGCGTGAATTTGGAAACCTGGTGTTCCACCTTGGTCTGGTGTTCCTACTGCTGACTGTCGCGCTGGGACGCCTAGTCTATTATGAGGGCCAGGTCATTATTACGACCGCTACCGGTACCGAGATCGATGATCCGGCCGTGGAGCAGGCAACGTCGCAGCCTTTCTGCAACACCGCTGTGGCGAACTTCGACTCCTTCCGGCACGGCAACCTCTTTGACGGTTCCGGCGACCTGATGAACGTCTACTGCTTCCTGCCGGAGACTTTTATCGGCGATTACCTGCCGAATGGACAGGCCGAGATGTTCAACTCCACCGTGCGTTTCGCCGAGGGCGAGGACATCCGTAAGCCGGTCGAGGAGTGGGAGGTCCAGGAGGTTCGAGTCAACGAACCGCTGCGTATCTCCGGTGACCGCGTCTACCTGCAGGGTCATGGTTTCTCCCCGGTCATGCGAGTGACCTGGCCGAACGGTGAGTCTCGCACTCAGGTGATGCAGTTCCGCCCGGATGACGTGACATTCTTCCTGTCCTCGGGAGCAATGCGCTTCGACCCGCCGGCGGGTATGTACCCGGATCTCTTTGAGCGTCGTCAGAATCAGATCGCTCTTGAGGGCCTGTTTGCTCCGACGGCGGAGTGGAGCGGAGACAACGGTGAACTGCTGCAGTCGTCCTACCCAGCGATGAATGACCCCGCTGTCGCTATCGACATCTACCGCGGTGACGCAGGCCTGGACTCCGGCACGAGCCAGAGCATCTGGAGCCTCGACCCGGTCCTGACCCACTCCGGTGAACTGGAGAAGCAGGAACGCGTCAACCTCAGCGAGGGTGAAAGCGTGGAGCTGGATGACGGCACCACTGTGGAATTCCTCGGTGCCAAGGAGTTCGCGAACTTCCAGGTTTCCCATGACCCAACCCAGAACTGGGTGCTGGTCTCGACGATCGCAATGATGGGCGGCCTAGTGATCTCCCTGGCAGTGAAGCGACGTCGCCTGTGGGTCCGCTCTTGGGACAACGGTGATGGCACGACCCGCGTTGAGTTCGGTGGCCTGGCGCGCACCGACCGCGCCGGTTGGGGAGACGAGTTCGACACGTTCGTCCGTGAAGTCCTCGGCCGCCCCGAACCCGAAGACGACGAGAACTAAGGGTTCACACACCCCGGTAGTAGCCTGACCTAACCCAATAATTGGGAAAAGGCCGTGGCCCGACTACCGTGGGTCTGCAGAAATAAACAACAGCTAGACCAAACCCCGCGTGGAGGTTCGGAATGCCGGTCAACAGCACGCTCGCATATTTCTCGGACTTGTCCTTCCGGACAGCGTTCGTGATCTACGTGATCGCACTACTCTTCTTCATCGCCTATTACATCCGCCAGAAGTCGGCTGTGGACGCGAAGGAAGAACTCGGAGCCCAGCAGAAGGCACTTGTCTCGGTCGGAGCCGATTCCGCCGATGCCGCGCCCGGTGAATCAACCTCAGACGTTGATGCCGATGGCAAGGACAACGGAAAGAACCGGCGACGTCGGGGCGAAGATGCGCCGGTAACGCAGGAGGACGTCGAGAAGCGCGAAAAGCGTGCCGACACCTTCGGCACCTGGGGCGAAATGATCCTCTACGTCGGCATCGCCGTGCACATCGCTTCGGTGTTCCTGCGTGGTCTGTCTGCGGGACGCTTCCCGTGGGGCAACATGTACGAGTACATTTCGATCTTCTGTGCCATCGCCTTGGCAGTCGCCGCAGTGGTCCTGCGCAACCGTGAGTACCGCGTCTTCTGGCCGTTTATCCTCACCGGTGTGCTGATCCTGATGTTCTATGGCGGCACTGCACTGTATTCCGAGTCCGCTCCGGTGGTCCCGGCGCTGCAGTCCTTCTGGTTCCCGATCCATGTCTCCACGGTGGTTATCGGTGCCTCGATCTTCCTGATCTCCGGCTTCGCCTCCCTGCTGTACCTGATCCGCATGGGTCAGCCGATGGGCAAGGAGAAGGGCATCATGGGCGCGATCGCCAAGCCGTTGCCCTCCGCCAAGAAGCTCGACACGGTTGCTTACCGCACCGCGATTTGGGCGTTCCCGCTGTTCACCCTCGGCATTGTCCTCGGCGCCATTTGGGCCGAAGCTGCCTGGGGTCGCTTCTGGGGCTGGGACCCGAAGGAGACGGTCTCGTTCGTCACCTGGATCCTCTACGCCGGTTACCTGCACGCACGTGCAACCTCCGGTTGGAAGAACCAGATGGCAGCGTGGATCAACATCGTGGCGTTTGCGACGAACATCTTCAACTTGTTCTTCATCAACATCGTGGTCTCCGGACTGCACTCCTACGCAGGGCTGAACTGACATGGGACGCGGAATTCTCGGACTCGCGGCGTTTTTCCTCGTCACTGGAGTCGCTTTCACACTGATGGCTCCCGGTGGCCTCGGTGAGCCGACGATCGCCCTTGGTGTCATCGTTGCCTTGGCTGCACTGTTCCCGGAGAACTGGATCGCTGGACTGGCAAACAAGATGTGGCGCTGGATCGCGGCAGTGCTGCTGGTTCTCGGTGGCATCGTGACGATCCTCGACTGGGGTCTGTACCTCGGCAAGTTCTGGGACGTCGTCTCGGTCGTGCTGTTCTTCGGTGGTTTCGCGGTGCTTCTGCTGCACGCACTGGCTTATTGGCGCGTGGAGTCCGCGGAGGACACGGACCTGGATGACCCCGACGACTCCGATGAGGCAATCGGAGTCAGCACCCGTCGCGAGGCGAAGTAGCGCACCATGCGTGTCTTGGTCACCGGCGGTGCCGGATTCATCGGATCCAACTTCGTGCTGCGCACCCTGGCCACTCGGCCGGACACCAGCGTGACCGTTCTGGACGCATTCACGTACGCGGCTAATCCCGCGTTCTTGCGCACCGACCCCACCGACCCGGATAGCGGGTATGTGTGTGAGGTCGTGCGCGGCGACATCTGTGATGCCGCGCTTGTTAATGAACTCGTGCCGCTGCACGACGTCGTCGTGCACTTCGCCGCCGAGTCCCACAACGACAACTCGCTTATCGACGCTCACCCCTTCGTCCGCACCAACGTCGACGGGACCGTCACCCTCATTCAGGCCTGTACGGAGCATGACGTCCGGTTCCACCACATCTCCACGGACGAGGTGTTCGGGGACCTAGAGCTCGATGACCCAGCCCGGTTTACCCCGGAGACTCCATACCGGCCTTCGAGCCCGTATTCCGCCTCGAAGGCATCTGCGGATCATTTCGTTCGCGCCTGGGTTCGTTCCCATGGGCTTCGTGCGACTATCTCGAACTGCTCGAACAACTACGGACCGCGCCAGCATCCGGAGAAGTTCATCCCGCGTCAGGTCTGCGGTCTTATCGATGGGGTGCGCCCTCGTCTCTATGGCGACGGCAAGAACGTCCGAGACTGGATCCACGTGGATGATCACAATGACGCGGTATGGGCAGTGATCGATCGTGGGCAGATCGGCGGAACCTACCTGATCGGGGCGGATGGGGAACGCTCGAACCTCGAAGTTGTCGGCGACGTAGTGGAGGCTTTCGGCCGAGACCGCGACGACTTCACCAGGGTCACCGACCGCCCAGGCCACGATCTGCGCTACGCGATCGACCCCACCTCGGTCCTCGAACTCGGCTGGAGGCCGGCGCACCCCGACTTTGCTGAAGGCCTGGCGCAGACCGTCCAGTGGTACCGGGACAATCAGTCGCTGTGGCGAGATGCGCTCGCGGCTGCAGAGGCCAAGTACGCGGAGTCTGAGCGCGAACTCTGAGCTAGGCAGTGCCTTCGGCATTAGAGGTTTTTGGTGTCCCGCGAACGGTGTCGAGCGGGGTATGACATCTGCTTTGGCGCAACTGTTTTCGCCCCTGTCGCCAAGTGTCGACGATCTACGGGGGTAATTTCTTTGGCGAACACTGTTGACTGTTCAATGTCCCTATCTGCGACTTTAAGGCGAACGCTGTTAATCGGGCTACCCCATTCATCGTGTGTGATTGATAAACGCATTAACGGTTGTACTGTGGTCCCGGTGAGAGCCTGACGCGGGCCCTCAAATCGTCTGAACCACACCACTTTTAGGAGACACATAAGTCTTTTGACGCCTTTGAGGGCTTCCCGGACATTGCAGGATCGATCAAGGACGCCCTGGAGGGCCTCTTCGACGACGGAAGCCTCGGCGACGGCAGCCTGGGCGAAGAAAGCCTCGGCGGCGATAATGACACCGAGGGTACCGACGTCAAGCCTGAGGGCCCCTCGTTGGGTGGAAGCCTCGGCGACTTCGACTTCGACTTCGGTGGCAGCCTGGGTGGAGACCTCGGCGACGAGGACCCGACCGAGTAGTAGGTCTTGAGCTTGCATTGATCCCGTCGACCACATGGTCGGCGGGTTCTTTCATGTCCGGGGGAGAGCAGCGGAATCGTTTGGAGAGAGAAGCTACGGTTGTATCCATGACTGAACGCGGAGAATATCTACCCACGTCCATCGACGGTGTCCACGTCTTCGAACCCGTCATCCACGAGGATTCCCGGGGTTCATTTCATGAGTGGTTCAAGGCCGATGGTTTCGCTGAGGCAGTGGGGTACCCATTCATCCCGGAGCAGGCGAACATGAGCGTCTCTGCCGCCGGTGTCGTCCGCGGTATTCACTTTGCAGACGTTCCTCCGGGCCAGGCCAAGATGGTCACGTGTGCGGCTGGTGCAGTTAGTGACGTCATCATTGATCTGCGTCGTGGCTCCGACACGTACTTGCAGCACATTGTGGTGGAACTTAATGCCGAGACCCGGAAGATTGTCTACCTGCCGGTGGGAGTGGGGCATGCGTTTATCTCGCACGTCGATGGCTCGGTTGTCACGTACTTCACCTCGACTGGATATGACCCCGGCATTGAGCACACGCTGAACATTCATGATGAGGCGCTCGGCATTGACGTCGCGGCGATTCTTGGTGAGGTCTCTGAGGTCACCTCTGATCGTGACGCGGACGCACCGGGCCTCTCTGAGGTGGAACACCGACTTCCAGAGTGGAGCGAGTGTCAGTCTCTCGAGCGAGAGATGAAGGACTTGTGGGCAATGTCCAATGAGGAAGACGCGGGCCTGTGAAAGGCATCATCCTCGCCGGTGGAACCGGTTCGAGGCTCCGGCCGATCACACTGGGCGTGAGCAAGCAGCTCGTCCCGGTGTACGACAAGCCGATGATCTATTACCCGTTGTCGACACTCATGTTGGCGGGAGTCACGGACATATTGGTTATCACCACGCCGTATGACGAGGATCAGTTCCGTCGTCTACTCGGTGATGGATCCCGCTTCGGGGTGAACCTGACCTACGCGACTCAGTCCGAACCTCGGGGCCTGGCAGAGGCGTTCATCATCGGTGAGGACCACATCGACGGAGACTCTGTCGCTCTGGTTCTTGGAGACAACATCTTTTATGGTGCGGGCCTGGGTACCCAGCTGCGGCGCTTCCAGGACATCGATGGCGGTGGCATCTTTGCTTACTGGGTTGCAGACCCCACTGCATACGGTGTCGTCGACTTTGACGCGGATGGCAAAGCCACCGCGATTCAGGAGAAGCCGCAGGAGCCTCGCTCCAACTTCGCGGTGCCTGGACTGTACTTCTACGGTCCAGACGTCGTGGAGATCGCTAAAGGACTCGAGCCGTCCGCACGTGGCGAGCTAGAGATCACCGACGTCAACCGCACGTACCTCGAGCAGGGGCGTCTCAGTGTTGATGTGCTGCCGCGCGGAACGGCGTGGTTGGACACTGGAACCGTCGATACGCTCATGGCTGCTGGGGACTTCGTGCGCACCATCGAGCAGCGCCAGGGACTCAAGATCGGTTGCCCTGAGGAAATCGCATGGCGCATGGGCTACGTCGACGATGGCGAACTTGCAGCCATGGCAGAGTCCCAGCGTGGCTCCGGATATGGGGAATACTTGCTGCAGCTACTAAAGCGGGGCAAGTACGTCTAAGACGTACTTGCCCCGCCAAGAGTGTTTAGGCAGCGCCTTCAGCGCCGTCCTCATCGTTGCGGTCCTTCTTTGCTTGTTTTTCCTGCTGCTCCCGACGCTTACGTTCGTCGTGCTGCTGCTTCTGCAACTTCCACAGGAAATCCGGATCATCGTCAGGTCCCACGACTTCTCGCGGGGCCTGTTGCTTCTGCGCGCTAGTCGTCTGCCTGCGAGAACCTGGCCCGAAAGCCTTCCACAGCAGCACCACCGCGACGATGATGAGAATGATCAAAATTAAACGGCCCACCGGAACCTCCTTGTCTGATCCATCATACGTAGAATACGGGCCGTGAGTACCTCAACGGATGATCAGGATCAGGGCGCGCAGGTGGAGACCTCCTCAGGGGCAGCCTCCACTGCCGACGCCCCGGAGAAGCGCGGCATGAAGGACGTGTGGATCTACGCGCTGGCGCGCGTCGCACTCTTCGTAGTGATCACCTTGTTGCTGATGGGATTCGCCTGGGTTATCGGGGCGCAGGTCGTGCTGCCGGTGCTCGGTGTGCTGGCGCTGCTGATCGCGATGCCGGCTGCGGTATTTGTCTTCCCCGGCCTTCGTGCGCGGGCAAATGAGGGCGTGACGGACTGGTCTGTGGATCGAGCTGCGCATAAGGAGTACATGCGCGAGGAGCTCACCGGACGCGAGTGACCGGCGGATTTGAGGGGCCTGAGCTAACCGGGTTACCCCGGGTGCTGACTCGCTCAGGTCCCTTGTCTCGCCAGGGGAATGCTCGTTCTGTATTCTTGGCGATATTGTCCTGAGAAAACTGTGTAGGACCTGTGTGCTGACCAATGAACGGCGGTGCGCGGGACTCATGCGGGAAGTGGAGCGTCATTTTTGGCGCATCGCTGATCTGTTGGCGAAAACTAAGAAAATGCAGAGCGGGACCACCCCATTCACAGGTGACTGGGAGGTCCCGCCCGATGAAGTTGAAGTTCCGTCGAGGTATCGCCGTCGCTGCGGCCGCTGCGCTCACCATGACGCTGGCTCCGGTGTCGGCAGGAGCGAATCCCGCGTACGCGTCCACTGCTTCGTCGGTCGCGCCGGCCGAGATCGAGATTGTTGAGCCCGGCAACGAAGGGGACCACGAGTACCTGGAATGGATGAACCTTCTGGGGGAGAACGCGACCATTATCTGGTCCTATTCGCCGTCGATGGACCGTGACATCCCGCTGGTCTGGCTGCACCCGGAGGGCAAGGACAAGTTTGCTCCGCGTCCGATCCTGTACACGCTGAACGGCGCCGGTGGCGGCCAGAGCGATGCCAACTGGCTTGCGAAGACGGACATCCAGGAGTTCTTCAAGGACAAAGACGTCAACATCGTCATTCCGTTTGATGGGTTCGTCTCGTATTACACCGACTGGGTTGACCAGGACACTCCGCTGGGTACTCAGTACTGGGAGACCTTCCTGACGAAGGAGCTGCCGGGGCCGTTGGAGGCCGCCATCGGATCGGACCAGCACAAGCGTGGTCTGATCGGAATGAGCATGTCCGGCACCAGCTCGCTGCTCTACGCTCAGCACAACCCGGAGATGTACGAGGCCGTCGCTTCGTACTCCGGCTGTGCGCAGACCTCTGACCCGTTCGGTCAGACCTTCGTGGAACTGGTGGTCAACCGCGGTGAGGCCACCGGTACCCAGATGTGGGGCCCGCGCGATGGCGACCTCTGGCGGTACAACGATGCGCTCGTGAACGCTGACAAGCTCAAGGGAACCGCGACGTACGTTTCTAACGGCAGCGGCATCTGGGACGAGTTCGATGAACCGGCTGAGTACACCCTCGACGGCTACATGGATGTGTTCCCGCGTCGCACCACCGGCTCTGTCATTGAGATGGCTGTGTTTGGTTGCAGCGTGGCGCTGAAGTCGGAAATGATCCGCACCGGTTCGGATGACCGCGCTGTGTGGAACCTTCGTCAGACCGGCACCCACGAATGGGATCACTGGCAGGAAGATCTCCACGATTCCTGGAACCGTATGTTCTCTCACGAGCTCTACTAAGCCCGATCACCGCAGCACTGCATAACTACACACAGGACACATTGTGAATAGCCTCCTCACGCGCCGTATTGTCGCGTCTGTGTCCGTCCGCGCTGGTCGCGTCGCTCGCTCCCGTCGCCACCGCCGTGGCAGACCCGAACGCAGGGGTGTCGACCGGAACTTACGGCGACGCTGTCATCGATCTGGATGGCACCGGCAAGGAGCACCTCGGCTGGATGGATCTGATCGGGGACAACGGACAGGTCTTCTGGGCCTACTTCCCGTCGATGCAGCGGGACGTGCCGTTTGTGTGGCTGTACCCCGAGGGCCAGGACAAGTTCGAGCCGCGTCCGACGCTGTGCACCCTCAACGGCGCCAGCGGTGGCACTGGTGACGCACATTGGCTGTTCCAGACGGACATTCAGGACTTCTTCCGGGACAAGAACGTCAACGTGGTCATTCCTTATGACGGCGTTGTCTCGTACTACACCGACTGGGTCGACCAGGACACTCGCCTCGGCACCCAGTACTGGGAAACGTTCCTGACCCAGGAATTGCCGGGTTCGTTGGAGGCCGCAATCGGCTCTACCGGTCAGAAGCGCGGACTAGTCGGCATGAGTATGTCCGGCACGACCTCCCTGGTGTACGCGCAGCACCACCCCGGGCTTTACGACGCCGTGGCTTCCTATTCCGGTTGCGCACAGACGTCGGATCCCTTTGGCCAGTTTTATGTGTAACGAGTGCTCGACCGCGGTGAGCTCGATGCTGAGCAGATGTGGGGACCGCGCGGCGGGGATACCTGGGTCTACAACGACGCATTGGTGAACTCCGACAAGCTCGTGGGAACCCCGACCTACGTCTCTACCGGCAACGGTGTCTGGGATGAGTTCGACGAGCCCGCCGAGTACACGATTCAGGGCTCTGAGGACGTTATGCCGCGGCGTACCGCCGGCTCGTTCATCGAGATGGCTACCTATGGCTGTGGCCTCGCGCTGAAGACGAAGATGGAACAGAACGGTGCCGACGCAGACATGGTGTGGAACCTGCGCGATTCCGGTACTCATGCGTGGGATCACTGGCAGGAAGATCTGCACGACTCCTGGCAGCGGATGTTCGCGAACGAACCGTACTAACGCAGAGCCTCAGCGCTGCTGAGGAGTACTACGACAAAGGAGCGCCTCGATTTCTCGAGGCGCTCCTTTCGTACGTCCGGGAAGTCGCTAGGGGCAGTGACTGCTTAGAAGAGCGCGACTGTGGTGAGGACCGACCAGAGCAGCATGGCGCGGCCTGCCATGCCCAGGACCGGGATAAGAGCGACCCCCTGGGCCTTGGCAGCGATCGGACGGGCCGCGGTGACGAGGAACGGCAGAGCAGCGACACCGAGGATCGCAAGAACATCGGCCCACACGGCCAGAACCACAGATGCGGCGATGGGAGTGAAGGCGAGGAGGAACCATAGGCGTCGGGTGCCAGAATCGCCAAGGCGGACAGCCAGGGTGATTTTGCCGGCTTCACGGTCGGTCGGGATATCGCGGAGGTTGTTCGCCAGGTTCACCGATGAGGAGATGGCGCCGACCGCCACTGCCATGACGACACCGACCCAGGAGATGCGGCCCGTCTGGGTGAACTCGGTGCCTAGAACGGCCACCAGGCCGAAGAAGATGAAGACCGCAACTTCACCAAGGCCTCGGTATCCATAAGGGTTTTTGCCGCCGGTATAGAACCAAGCGCCGATGATGCACACCAGACCGACGAGAATCAGCCACCAGGCCGAGGTGAGTGACAACGCCACTCCCGCGATGCCTGCAACACCGAAGGCTCCAAACGCTGCCTTCTTCACCGTCTGAGGAGCCACGAGGCCCGAGGCTGTGATGCGCATGGGGCCGGTTCGGTCGTCGTCAGTGCCACGAATGCCGTCGGAGTAGTCATTGGCGAAGTTCACGCCAACGATCAACGCCCAGGCGACTACTGCCGCGAGAATCGCCTTCCACCAGTTGGCCCCGCCAATGGACCAGGCGGCTGCGCCGACGCCGGCGATAACCGGAGCGAAGGCATTAGCCCAGGTATGTGGTCGGGCGGCCTGGAACCAGTCCGACAGAGTGGCTGTCTGCTTCTGAGGCTGTGGGTTGTTGTTATCGCGGGCGGCGGTCATTGCTCCATTGTTCCGCATCAGCCGCTGGCTGAACGAGCCAGGGTCGGTCACTTTGCGTGCCCGGTGCTACAGGTGTCTCTATTACTAGACATTTTTCCAAGCTGGTTGGCTGACCCCGTTTCGGGTGAACGAAATCCGGTCTGCGACAGGGGTAGTGACGGATTGTCGGGTTAACGGTGTCACCCAAACTCGCTATATCGTGTGCATATAGGGCTAACGCCGTTTTCTTGGCAATTTCATGTTCGGTGAGCGAACTTGGGGAGGGGTAATCCGTTCGAATATAAAAGTTTAGGCGGGAAAGGGATCTTGTTAATGTCGCTCATGAGCAGGCAACACGGCCTCTCGGCGCAAATTATTAGGAGTCAATATGCTCACTGGAATTTTCAACTTCTTCAACACCCTCATCACTGTCATCACCGGTGGTTCCCTCGGTGGTCCGGCCTAGTAGAGGTCACTGGCTCCAGTTGGGGCCTTTGTTCCGAAAGGGCGCGATGTTGATGTGACATCGCGCCTCTTTTCGGATCCAGGGTCGGCCTGCCTTCCGGCCGGCCGCCCTGTTTGCGCCTCCAAGCCCGGAATCATCCCTCAGTGAAGGTCTCCAGCCTTCATCGGGGCGAAGTGGCCGGGGGTGGGGTGTCGATTAAGTAAAATCCAAACGATCGTTGACATGTCAGGATCTCCGACCGTTGAGCGGGGGCGGCAGATCGGGGTTTCTTGATCGGTTAACGAAGCTGAATCGCTAACACACGTATGCATCTAGAAGTGTTATGAATGCATAGTTATGGACGATGAGCAGCAGCGATGTTTCGGTATCGAATATGCCGGAAAAAAATTGGCGCTTCAGCTTGCGATGTGATGATTCGTCATGCCATTCTTCTTTCTGGGAACGGAAGATCCGTTCTTCACATCGACGCAAGGAGCATATTATGCTCGCCCTCATCTTCGAGTTCTTCCAGACCGCTATCACCACCATCACCGAGGGCTCCCTGTAAATAGGGCCTCGTGACAGCAACTTTTAAAGTTGCGAAAGAGGGTCCCGTCGCACTTAGTGCGACAGGGGCCCTTTTTTATGTGCTATTAACCCGCAGAAATTAATGCAATTAATTGCACTTGCTGCATGCGCTTTATTTTTGCCAGCTGACTATCAGGAATGATCAATTGTCCTGTTATTTTCGACTGTTAGGCGGGGGTAGTTGCGGCCGAGATAGCCCTGATTGCCGCCTGTCGATCGACCTTTCCACTGGCCAGCGTGGGTAGTGCCCCGGTCACCACAACCGTGCGTGGTGCAGCGAAGGTTTCTAGTGATGAACTCACCCTCTGGTGGATCGCCTCTACAAGCTCCAACGGTGCAGAAATGGGTCCGGTGTGGGGAAGGGGGGGTGTGGGGAAGGGGGCGTCGGGAAGCGTGATGAGAGCCGCAATTGATTGTCCGAGTCTCAGATCTGGAAGAGGCACCACAACAACGGACTCGACTTCAGGCATTCCGGAGATCGCGTCCTCAATGGGGCCCGGCAGGAACTTGAGACCGCCTGAGATGATCACGTCATCCATTCGCCCAAGAATGCGAACCTGCCCCTCCGCAGTGATCTCGCCTGCGTCAGAGGTACGGAAAACCCCGTCACGGAGATCATCCGAGTCCACGATCCGATACCCGCGAGAGACCATAGGGCCAGCAATGATCACGCGCCCCTGCTCGATGTGAACGTCCACGCCGTCGAGAGGAGTGCCGTCATAGATGACGCCGCCGCACGTCTCTGAGGAGCCATAAGTAGTGACCACAGTGATTCCGGCTGCCCGGGTCGCGTGGAGAAGTTCGGGATTTGTGGCCTGGCCTCCCACAAGGACAGCATCGAGTTCGGCGAGGGCGGCAGTGGCGTCCGGATCGGACAATGCCTTGCCCAGCTGCAGCGGAACCAGAGAGAGGTACCGGCGAGGTCCGGTCATGGTTCCGACGGACTGGGGAAGAAGGGACGGGTCAAAGCCATTCTCGATATCGAGGATCACCGGCTCGAATCCGGCGCGAAGAGAACGGGCAAGGACCTGGATTCCGGCGATGTGGTCCGCGGGCGTGGCCAAAAGCCACTGCCCGGGTCCGCCTAGCCGGGCATGAGTGGCGTCAGCGGACGCCGCGAGATTCTCCACGCTCAGCATTGCGCCCTTCGGCTCACCGGTCGAGCCGGAGGTGCAGGCGACAAGTGCGATGTCAGAGTCGATTGGCTCGCCGGCGCGTTGGGAGCTGCACAGGAGCTGCGCTCTGACCTGGTCATCGGCTGGGATAGGGAGTATTGGAGCGCCGCCGGCTAGGGCTTTCTGCAGGCGGGGCAGTACCCCGAACGCGTCATTGCCGCGTGGCATGAGGAGTGGCTCAAGCGGTGACTGGTCGGCGGCCTGCAGGCGATGCGTCATGGAGGCCCATCGTACCTGGGCCCTAGAGTTTCTTTGGCTCGCTAATGGCGTCCGAACCGCACAGGGAATCGGTCCTTGTCGCTGACAACATTGTTGGCGGACTTAGCATTTGACGATTGCACTGGGTGCGGTCGGAGAAAACCTAGTCCACTAGACGTAGGGTTTCGTTTCCTGGCGTCCGCCCAAGATCTCCTGAAGTCCAGTGCATATGTTTCGTTCACCGCAGTTGATCATCCAGTTGCCACCTTCAACGAATCCGTATGAATCGATCGCCTCGCCCAGCCAGCGATAAACATCGGCTTGGTCCTCTTTATTGGTCTCGGAGCTGAAGGTCATGAGAATGATCTGTTTGGTCGTGTCATCTTCGAGGAGCAAATCGCAGTCAGCGCTTGAAGCGGCGTGGCGGCTGCCGGTTTTCTGCTCGAAATTCTCACAGGTCATCCCACCGGTCTCTAGGTCAGTGAGGATCGCGGCGGGAGTTTCGTAGTTCTGTAGTCCTGACCTTGGGAAATCCTGCCTGGTGCCGTTGAGGGAGCTAGATAGTGTGCTGCAGCTAGAGATCAAAGGCAGCATAGATATGACAGCGCGGATGGAAATGAGTTTCTTCACGGGACCTGATTCCTAAACGGGCGCAACCTGGAGGACTGCGGAGGGGTGCGCAGAACAATGTTTGAATTGTGAAGAGTATTGACAGGTCCGACAAAGGGGTTCACCGCTTTTCTGAAATCGCCATGGCGTGCGATGGGCGTGGGAAACATCACCGCAGTCTGTGCTGGCCAACACAGTTAATACGCTCGTCCTTAAGGCGTGAAGGGTTTAAGCTTGTCCTCAGACGGAATCGACCCCGACCCTGGCGCAACGGCGTTGGCTGGAAGACGCTCATGGGTGAGGTAGCTGGCCGGAGTTGAGTACCGGTTCTGTTCAGCGCGGTTCTGCCGTGAGAAACAGGCCCGCGCATGATCCTCAGTCAATGAGACCAGCGCAAGGAGAAACACCGTGGCCTCTTCGTCCCAGAACTCCGGGCACTCCCCGGCACCACAGTCCGTCGCAGAGACGACCGACGGAACCTCGACCTCTCCCGCCCCACCGGCACCTCCAACTGACGGAGGGCCGGAGAGCGTCGGTGCCCCGGATGGTGCTTACTGGAAGAAACTGGCGATCGGGTTCGGCATTCCGGTCCTTATCGCCTTGGCGTTCTGGTTTATCCCTCACCCGGAGGCGCTGACCGACCAGGCGTGGCGGATGTTCGGTGTCTTCGCCGCGACGATCGTCTGCATCATCCTTGCTCCGATGCCGATGGGTGCCGTCACCATGATCGGCATGATCGCGACAGTGCTGACTGGCTTGGTCCCACTTGCCTGGAGCTCCGATGACCCCACCGCACCTTATGCGCTGATGGGCTTTGGCAATGCCACGATCTGGTTGATTGTAATGGCGTTCTTGCTTTCGCGAGCATTTGTGAAAACCGGCTTTGGTCGACGGATCGCGTTGTTCTTTGTCTCGAAAGTCGGCGGCCGCATGCTCGGTGTTGGCTATGGGCTAAGCCTGGCTGACCTGGTGATGGCTCCCGCCATCCCGTCCGCAACCGCCCGAGGCGGTGGAATCATGGCGCCGGTGATGAAGTCCGTGGCCGGGTCTGCTGCACGTGTAGGTGACATCTGAGTTGGCTTGCCCGGGAGGGTGGGCTGGAAGGATGTCATTGTGCCGAAGCCCTATCCCCGAGAGTTCCGTGACGACGTTGTGCGTGTTGCGAGGAGTCGTGAACCAGGTGTGACGATCGAGCAGATTGCGAAAGATTTCGGCGTTCACCCGATGACCCTGCAGAAATGGTTGCAGCGCGCCGCGGTGGAGGACGGTGACCGGCCAGGGCAGACCCGAGCCGAGGGGGTTG
>NZ_ATYV01000022.1 GCF_000427865.1 Corynebacterium sputi DSM 45148
GATCAACAGCATTCGTAAGGGCCTACCGAAGGGGCTGGAAGAGCTCGCGCAACTGGGTCGGACATTGTGGCGTCGGCGTGAGGATGTCCTGGCGTACTTCGATATCGGGGCGTCCAACGGTCCGGTCGAAGCCATCAACGGACGGCTCGAGCATCTACGCGGGATTGCTCTGGGGTTCAGGAATCTCAACCACTACATCTTGCGGTCACTGATCCACTCCGGCCAGATACACAACCGGATCAACGCACTCTAAATCGTGAAGAGCCCGTTTACCTAGCCATCGACCGCCCCGCCCTCATTCCGGAGAAGACACAACCACCAAGGAATGTTCCCTCTAATGCGTTGTTGCCATGGACTCCACCGCCACCGAAGCCCGTGGCTTCGCCGCCGGCCCACAAGCCGGTGACCGGAGTACCGTCCGATCCGATGACCTGACCGTCGAGGTTTGTTTCAATACCGCCGAGGGTCTTGCGGGTCAGAATTCGCAGGCGCACCGCGATCAGCGGCCCATTCTTCGGGTCGAGGATTTCGTGCGGAGCGACCGAACGGATCAGCTTGTCTCCGAAGAAGTTCCGAGTGACCCGCGTGTAATTGACCTGGTAGTCTTTACCGAACTTGTTGGCAGTCTGAGCGTCCCGGGCTTCAATCTGCTTACGCAAGTGGTCCACGTCAATCTGGGGATTTTCCGGGGCGGACTGCGTTGCAATGTCGTTCATTCCCGCGACCAAATCTTCGAGAGTGTCCGCGACGACCCAGTCCTCGCCGTTATCCATGAACTTCTGCACCGGACCTGGGACGCCGGAGCGAACCTTGTCCACCAGTTTGCGCACCTCTTTATCGGTGAGGTCGGGGTTCTGCTCAGAGCCGGAGAACAGGAACTCCTTCGAGACGATTGACTCATCTAGAACAAACCACGAGTACGCATGTCCGGAAGCGAGAATCTCCTTCATGGTGTTGACCGTGTCCGCACCGGGAATCAGCGGTGGGCGCAGCCGGTCACCGTGCGCGTCAAACCAGAGTGAAGAGGGCCCTGGGATGATGCGAATGCCGTGGTTCGGCCAGATCGGATCCCAGTTCTTCATGCCTTCGGTGTAGTGCCACATCCGACCACGGTTGATAATGTTCGCGCCGGCATCTGCTGCAATGTCGATGCCGCGGCCGTCCACGTGCGCCGGCACACCGGTGACCACATCCTGCGGCATGGGCCCGAGGTTCTCCTCCGGCCAATACCGGCGGATCGTGTCGAGGTTTCCTCCAACACCTCCCGTGGCGATCATGACCTTCGGCGCCCGGAACTCGAAGGAACCGACCGATTCACGAGGAGACTCCTTGCCACGCCCCAAATCCTCACACTCCACCAGTCGGGTTCCACGTACACCAGTCACAGCGCCATCTTCCAAGATGACCTCATCGACCTGGCAGCGGTGAGCAAACTCAACGCGGCCCTCTCGCTCTGCCTCCTCCACCGGCTCGATGAACACACGGACAACCTCTGGGCCGGTCCCCCACGTCAGATGAAAACGAGGGACCGAGTTGCCATGACCATCGGCTGTGCCGTCGCCACGCTCTGCCCAGCCGACCACCGGCACAAACCCCATGCCCAGGCTCCGCAAGTACTCCCGCTTCTCACCAGCAGCGAAGCGCAAATACGCCTCTGCCCACTTCTTCGGGTTCTCGTCCTGGTCCCCGTCGAACTTCGCCGAATCAAACCAGTCGCGCCGGGCCAATTCGAAGGAGTCTTTGACACCGAGGCGCCGCTGCTCTGGGGAATCAATCAAGAACATTCCACCCAAGGACCAGAACGCCTGACCGCCGCGGTTGTTCCGGTTTTCTTGATCCACGATCAAGACGGAGCTGCCAGCCTTCTGCGCCTCATAGGCCGCGACGAGTCCGGCCAATCCTGCTCCGACAACGATGATGTCCCACTGCTTATCCTGTGCACTCATGTGGCAATAGTACCGGCACCGGAACTACAGATGCTGACAATTCAACCGATTAATTCTGGTATAAAAATAGCGCTTAACGACGCCTTCTCGGCCGCACCATACAGATCTGCACCATATCCAACCTGCCTGTCTCTGCCAGGGCCTGCTGCAATCCCAATCGGTAGTTCCACAGCCTCCGGTACACACGGTCATATCCAAGACCTGCTGCCTGTCGGCTGTTCGCCTCAAACTGGTCACGCCACATTTCCAGAGTCTTCGCGTAATGCTCCGGAAAGTGCGTCGCCGCAACGATTCGCAGGCCAGTCTCTTTTTCCACTGCGGTCTGGAATTCCGTGAGAGTCGGAAAAGACAAGGACGGCCAGACATACGACCTATCCAGGTCCAAGGCATGACGGGCTGAGTCGCCGAACGACCCAGTCGCGAGCGCCATCTGCACCACGATCGTGCCGCGGTCAGCGATGATCCGCTCTGCTCCTCGCAGCCACGCCACAAGCCCGGGCATTCCGAGTGTTTCCAGTCGCTCTACGCAGAAAATTGCGTCATACCTGCCAGGGAACGACATAGGTCCAGGTACCGGGTCACGCGAGCGCAGCACGCGCACAGCCCCGGATAGGTCTGCGGCCTTCGCCCTTTCGGTTACCGAGGCTGCAGAGTCCTCAGAACCGGCCAAGACGTCAGCGGCTGCCCCTGCCTCGGCAGCGGCGAGCGCAACGGCGCCTCCGGCTGCCGGCCATTCGAGCACCCGCGAGCCGGTGCGGACCCGCCCTGCGTGGAGCATCCGGGAAATACGACGCCGCTGCGCTGCCGCAAGATCGGACCGCCGAGGATCCACCGGAGCAGTCACACGCGTGACGTCCACTGGGAACGATGGGGGAAGTCCGTGCTTGCCCGCCCCCGGAATCCGGGACGGCATCTCCTCACGGACCGTGGTCGCAATTCCAGAGCCGAACAATGCAGAACCGGCCGCTTGTCCAGGTCCCGCGTACAAACTCAGCAGCGATGAGGGCAGTTCACCGCCCTTGAGCGGTTCAACCTGTGGGGGCTTGGTCCTGCCAAGAGCCCGCATCACCTTCACGGACCTGCCCGCGGAGCCAACTTCCAATCCGGTCTCAAGCAACGAAGACAGCGTCGACACCAAGTCCGCCGAATCCCACTCGTCGGCCAAATACCCTTCGCCAAAGCCAAGCCAGTCCGACTCAGCGATGCGCGCGAAGGTCGTGTCATCGTGAATCTTGAGGTCTTCCCCGACCTGTAACCCAGCTGCGTCACACGCCCGTCCGAAGGATCTACGGGCCAAACGTCCACCCGCTTCTGCGATTCGACCTGCCGGGGTGCGAGCCACCCCAGGCCATCGTTCCGCGTCAACGGACTGTCGGTCCGGACCCATCCGCGCCTCCTTCGGCTTCGTCAACTACCTCTCCTGAGGTATGAACGGTACCCGTACCGGACCTACGATGGTTGACATGTCGGCATGGGTCTATCATGTCGAAAGTAGGAATTGCCGTGTGGAGCCTCAAGCGCCCTGCATGACAGCACATACAATCCCACTAGGAGAGAGCATGACCATGACGCCGTATCGGCCCCAGACCGGACGCCCGCACGTCGTCATCGTTGGTGCAGGTTTCGGTGGCCTTTTTGCCGCTCAGAAGCTGGCCAAGGCCAACGTCGACATCACACTCATCGATCGCACCAACCATCACCTGTTCCAGCCTCTGCTGTACCAGGTAGCCACCGGTATTCTGTCGTCCGGCGAGATCGCCCCGCCGACCCGTCAGATCTTCGACAACCAGCCCAACGTTCGCGTGGTCAAGGGTGATGTCACTGACATCAACACCGGTGACCAGACCGTGACCTCCGAGCTCGGAGACACCACGACGGTCTGGAAGTACGACCACCTCATGCTCGCAGCCGGCGCTGGCCAGTCGTACTTCGGCAATGACCACTTCGCCGAGTTCGCTCCGGGCATGAAGACCATTGATGACGCCCTGGAGATCCGCGCCCGCATCATCGGCGCCTTCGAGCGCGCCGAGCTCACCGACGACCCGGTGGAGCGCGAGCGCCTGCTGACCTTCGTCGTCGTCGGCGCAGGCCCGACCGGTGTGGAGCTCGCAGGCCAGTTGGCGGAACTCGCCAACCGCACCCTGCGGTCCTCCTTCCGCTCCTTCAACCCGCACTCGGTGAAGGTTGTTCTGCTCGACGGTGCTCCGCAGGTGCTGCCGCCGTTCGGAAAGCGTCTGGGCCGCAACGCTCAGAAGACCCTGGAGAAGCTTGGTGTCGAGGTTCGACTGAACTCGATCGTCACCGACGTGGACGACCGCGGCGTCACGTTCAAGAACATGAACGACGACTCCGTTGAAACCATCCCGTCCTTCTGCAAGATCTGGTCTGCCGGCGTTGCTGCGTCGCCGTTGGGCAAGATGGTTGCCGAGCAGGTCGACGTTGAGTTCGACCGCGCAGGCCGCGTCGTTGTCAACGACGACCTGTCCGTTGGCGAGCTCGACAACGTCTTCGTCATTGGCGACATGATGGCCTACAAGGGTCTGCCGGGCGTTGCTCAGGTTGCGATCCAGGGTGGTCAGTTCGTCGCTGACAACATCGCCGCCGAGGCCGAAGGTCGCGACAAGTCCGAGCGCGGACAGTTCGAGTACTTCGACAAGGGTTCAATGGCGACCATTTCGCGGTTCTCCGCTGTGGCCAAGATCGACAAGATCGAGTTCACCGGCTTCATCGGCTGGATCATGTGGCTGGCCGTGCACCTGATGTTCATGGTTGGTTTCCGCAACCGCCTGGTCTCCGCCTTCAGCTGGGGCCTGAACGTCTTGACCCGCAACCGTTGGCAGCTCACTGCCACCCGTCAGCAGCTCTACGCGCGCAACGCGATCGACCTGCTGGAGGAGCTCAGCGAGGACAAGGAACTGCCGATGGCAGTGCGTGACACGCACCGAGTCAAGCAGATCACCAAAAAGGCCTAATCCTTTTTGAGAGTGGTGCTTCGCGCGACAAAAGCTATCACTGTACTCTGAGAAACGCCCGCAACGACTTTGGTCGTAGCGGGCGTTTTCTGACAGTGAAAGGACTACTGCGTGACCACCCCTCAGACAACTGCGGCTCCAGAGCCGACCTTGTCCGGTTCCGGAAACGACGACAAAGCGTCCTCGTCCCCGCGGCTCCCGCTGCGTACCGGCTTGAAGATCCTCCTTGACCATCTGCGCAATGCCAAACTCGTGTTGGGCGTAGTGGTCCTCCTGTCTATTCTCGACGCTGCTGCGTCGCTGGCCCAGCCTTTGCTGGTCAACCAGGTGATCACCGCAGTGGGCGACGGCTCCACCATCCGGCCATTCGTGATGACCATGGTCGGTTTGCTTTTCCTGCAGGCAGTCCTGGGCATCACCAAGCAGTACATGCTCGGTCGGACTGCAGAGGGAATGGTTCGCCGAATCAGGTACAGCCTGGTCGGCAGCCTCCTGAGGCTTCCAGTCTCTGCGTACGGCAGGCTTCGTACCGGTGACTTGGTCTCTCGCGTCAACTCCGACACCACTTTGGTGCGAGTTGCACTGACCGGCGGCATCGTGGATGCAGCAGGCGGAATGCTGGTTCTGTTCGGGTCCGCCTTCGCCATGATTTACCTCGACCCAATGCTCTTCCTCGTCGCCTTCGGCGTGCTGGCAGTCTCGTTCATCGTCGTCATCGTCGCTTCCAGCCGCATTCAGGCCTTGTCGAAGAAGGCCCAGGAGTCCACCGGTCGAATGGGCGCCGGCACTGAACGTGCGCTCTCTGCGATCCGTACCATCCGTGCATCCGGCGCCACCGACGCCGAAGAGAAGGCACTGCAGAATCACGCTGACAACGCCTGGCGGGCTTCGGTTGGCCAGGTCAAGGTTGCTGCGATGCTGTACCCGGTCGGAGGTCTCTCCATCCAGGTCGCATTCCTCGCGGTTCTTGGCTTTGGTGGTGCTCGTGTCGCTTCCGGAGCGCTCTCGGTGGCCGATCTCGTCGCATTCCTGATGTTCCTGTTCATGATGATGATGCCGATCGGTCAGATGTTTGGCGCCATCACCACGATTGCGCAGGCGCTCGGTGCGCTGGGTCGCATCAATGAGGTGCTCATTGAGCCATCCGAGACGGACTCTGACTCCCCCGTTACCTCAGCAAATCCGGACCTGTCTGGCTCGTTTGGCGCGGCCCCGGCCGTTCAGTTCCGCGACGTGTACTTCAGCCAGGAAGAAGACGGCAACGATGTCCTCACCGGCATGAGCTTTACAGCCGATGCTGGCACGACGACAGCTCTTGTCGGACCGTCAGGTGCCGGTAAATCTACCGTTTTGGCGATGATCGAACGTTTCCACGACCCCTCCAGCGGCACTGTCAGCGTTGGCGGCGTGGACATCCGAGACCTAGACCGCAACGTCCTTCGGTCAGCTATCGGATACGTGGAACAGGCCAGCCCAGCACTGGCCGGCACGATCCGCAGCAACCTCACCCTTGGCCACCCGAGTGCGACTGAGGAAGATTGCCGTCGAGTCCTCGCGGACGTAAACCTGCTCGAGCGCGTCGAATCTCATGAGAATGGGCTCGACTCGGTCATCGGCGACCATGGCATCGGACTCTCCGGTGGAGAACGCCAGCGCCTGGCAATCGCCAGGACGCTGCTGTCGGACCGGCCACTTCTGCTTCTCGACGAGCCCACCGCTTCACTGGACTCACGCAATGAACGCGCCATGCAGCAGGCCATCGAGACGGTCTCCCGCCGTCGTTCGGTCATCATCGTCGCCCACCGTTTGGCAACAGTGGCCAATGCGGACCGGATCGTAGTCGTGGACGGTGGCCGGGTTCAGGCTGTCGGAACGCACTCCGAACTTATGCGCGAGTCCGAGCTGTACCAGGACCTGGCCCGCGACCAGCTCTTGTCCTGACCCCTACTTCGGCAAGACTGCGAGCCTGAGATTCGTACGGGCCAGCAGCTTGCCTTCGCCATTTTCGTGCCGGATCTCCCACACCTGGGAGGTCCGGCCGATGTGTACCGGCTCCGCCGTCGAGATGATCGTGTCTCCGGCTTTGCCCGGACGGAAGAAGTCGGTGCTGTTATTCGCGCCCACTACTGGCCGGTCTGTTCCCGCTGCGATGAATCCTGCAATGGAGCCGGCGGTCTCACCCAGCACCGCAAAGACGCCGCCATTAACCAGCCCTGCAGGCTGGAGGTGACGCGGATCCGCCGTCATGATGAGAGAGACCTTCTTCGGCCCAACCGACTGGTATCGAACTCCCATAAGCGCCTCAAGACCCAGCGGAATCGGCTGGTCCGCGGCGCTTTCAAAGAAACCGTTGCCGAGGTCGATCTCTTCCGGGGTCAGTTCTCGATCCTTCGCTGCGGCCATCAGATCCTGGTAGGTGGCCTTGCGGTCAGACGTGCTGGTTTTTTCAGTCATGTTGTCTCCGTCTCCTCGTTGATGTTGCCCAGATCATAACCATTTGTGCACGGTGGTATCCCGGAAATGTCGTCGGCAGGCGGCGGTCTCTGCAGAAGCTGGTGGAAGCGGTAGAATCGGACACCATGCAGAAACAGCAGCTCGCTCAGATCGGTGTCGTCGGCCTCGCGGTGATGGGATCCAACATCGCCCGCAACTTCGCTCGGCACGGCCACACTGTCGCCGTCTACAACCGGTCCACTGACAAAACCGACGCTCTCATCGACACTCACGGCACCGACGGGAACTTCATCCCGTCGGCGACCATCGAGGAGTTCGTCGCGTCGCTGGAGCGCCCCCGCCGCGCACTGATCATGGTGCAGGCAGGTCCGGCAACGGACGCAGTGATTGAGCAGCTCGCCGAAGCAATGGAGCCCGGCGACATCATCATCGACGGCGGCAACGCTCTGTTCGAGGACACCATCCGCCGTGAGCGCGAGATCCGCGCCCGCGACCTGCACTTCGTCGGCGCAGGCATCTCCGGTGGCGAGGAAGGTGCCCTGAACGGCCCGTCCATCATGCCCGGCGGCACCGCTGAGTCCTACAAGTCCCTTGGTCCGCTGCTGGAGTCCGTCTCCGCAAAGGTCGATGGAACTCCGTGCTGCACCCACATCGGCACCGATGGCGCCGGCCACTTCGTCAAGATGGTTCACAATGGCATCGAGTACGCCGACATGCAGGTCATCGGCGAGGCGTACCACCTGCTGCGCGACGCACTGGGAATGACTCCCGCCGAGATCGCTGACGTGTTCCGCGAGTGGAACTCCGGAGATCTGGACTCCTACCTCGTGGAAATCACCGCGGAGGTGCTCTCCCAGGTCGACGAAGCCACCGGAAAGCCGCTTGTCGACGTCATCGTCGATGCCGCCGGACAGAAGGGCACCGGCCGCTGGACCGTCAAGGCTGCTCTGGACCTGGGTATCCCGACCACGGGCATCGGCGAGGCCGTCTTCGCCCGTGCGCTCTCCTCTTCCCTGTCCCAGCGTGAGGCTGCTCAGTCTCTGCCGGCAGGCGACCTGGGCCAGCGCCCGGAAGATCGCGCTGAGTTCATCGAGAAGGTCCGCAAGGCTCTGTACGCCTCCAAGATCATCGCGTACTCGCAGGGCTTCGACGAGATCAACGCCGGCGCAGCCGAGTACAACTGGGATATCGACCGCGGCGCCCTCGCCACCATCTGGCGCGGAGGCTGCATCATTCGCGCCCGCTTCCTCAACCGCATCAAGGAGGCATACGACCGCAACCCGGAGCTGCCGGCTCTGGTTTTGGACCCGTACTTCACTGAGCAGGTCTCCGACTGCCTCGACGCATGGCGCGATGTTGTCGTGACCGGCGTCCGCCTTGGCATCCCGACCCCGGTGTTCTCCTCGTCCCTGGCCTACTACGACGCACTGCGTGCAGAGCGTCTGCCGGCAGCGCTGATCCAGGGTCAGCGTGACTTCTTCGGCGCTCACACCTACCGCCGTGTCGACCGTGAGGGTTCCTTCCACACCCTGTGGTCCGGCGACCGCTCTGAGATTGAGGCGTAATCACTAACGTGAGTGGCACTATGCGGGACTTGGGCGTCCCCGAATCCGTCGTCGCGGCTGCCCGCCGCATGAAAGTGACGGAGCCGACGCCTATTCAGTCTGCCGTCATCCCGGATGCCTTGGCGGGCCGGAACATTCTTGGCAAGGCACCGACAGGTACCGGGAAAACATTGGCGTTTCTGATTCCAATGGTCTCGCGGCTACTCACCGGGCATTCTGTACCAGGTCGCCCGCGCGGCCTGGTCGTGGTGCCCACTCGCGAGTTGGCCGACCAGATCGGTGACGTGGTCGCTGATCTCGGCGCTGTTCGCGGTTTGCGATCGCTCGTCTTCATAGGCGGTGAGAAGGTCAACAAGCAGAAGCTTATGCTTGCTGCCACCGTCGACGTCGTGGTCACGACGCCAGGTCGCGCGCTTCAGCTCCTGCGGGAAAAAGCTTTATCGCTTGACGACGTCACCGTCGCCGTCATCGACGAAGCCGACGAAATGGCCGACCTCGGGTTCCTCCCCGATGTCACCGGGATCCTGCGTAAGGTCCCGAAAAACGCGCAGAGGATGCTGTTCTCGGCAACCCTCGACGAGGAGGTCGAGCCGCTGACCCGGCTCGTTCCGGATCCAATCAGGCACGAGGTTGCGGCTGAAGCGCAGACCGAAGATCTTATGACGCACCTAGAATTGCGGGTGCGCGAGGACGAAGACGCCGACGCAGTAATCCCCTGGATCGCCTCTCGTGAAGGCCGCACGGTGTTGTTCGTCTCCGCGAAGACTCGTGTAGCTCAGGTGTGCGGACTGCTCACCGCTAACGGAGTGAACCACGGGTATATCCATGGGGACCGTGGTCAAACTGCACGTCGGGATGCGCTTGCAGATTTCTCCTCGGGGCGCTGCCCCGTCTTGGTGGCCACCGACGTGGCTGCCCGTGGATTGGATATCGCGTCACTGGACCTCGTCGTCCACGTGGATCCGCCAGCGGATGCTGCGACTTATGTCCACCGTTCGGGTCGTACTGCGCGAGCCGGCGCAACTGGCACCGTGGCGACTCTCGTTCGGCAACGCCAGATTGCGGCCACCGAGCGCGTTCTGGCCCAGGTTGGTGTCACCCCGCGGATTATCGAGGTCAACCGGCCTACGTCTCCGGAACTGCGGACCGCCGTGGGTGCCAAGCGCCCGGTTGGCCGGAAGTCTCCTGAGAAGAAGCCCGAGACCCGCCAGCCAAGCCCCTCACGGCGCCGTGGCGGTCCGCGCAAGAAACGCAGATAGCTTGTAGAATCAGCTCCCAATCATGGACATACTCTTAAATATCGCCGCGGTCGTCGGCTTCATCGCCCTCACCGCGGGCAACGGCCTCTTCGTCGCCTTCGAATTCGCCCTGACCGGTCTTGAGCGCTCCAATATCGAGAGCGAGGCGAAAAAGCGCGGAGACGCCACGTCGCGGGCCGTGGAATCAGCACATAGCAGGCTGTCCTTCCATCTGTCCGGTGCCCAGTTGGGCATCACGATCACGACCCTGGCCACCGGTTACCTCGCTGAGCCGGTCCTGTCCCAGTACTTCACGCCGATGTTGTCGTGGATGGGTCTGCCGCAATCCGCGTCGACTGCGGTGGCATTGATCCTCGCGATGATCGTCGCGACGCTGTTGTCGATGATCTACGGCGAGCTGGTGCCAAAGAACGTCGCGATCACCCTACCGATGCCAACGGCACGCAAGGTGACCCGCCCAGTGCTGGTCTTCAACTGGATTTTCGCACCGTTCATCCATTTGATGAACACCTCGGCGAACTGGATCGTCAAGAAGCTGGGAATCTCTCCCACCGATGAGCTGGCCTCGGCGCGTAACCCTCAGGAGCTCGGTGCCTTGGTGCGAAACTCCGCGGAGATCGGATCCTTAGACTCGGCGAAGGCCGCAATGTTGGACCGCTCACTGCAGTTCGGTGAGAAGAGCGCAGAAGACTTCATGACTCCTCGCTCGACGATCCACTGGCTGTCCGTCGACTCAACAATCACGGATCTGCTGGAGATGTCTTTGGACACTGGCCGCTCCCGTTTCCCGGTGGCAGACGGCGACTTGGATGCCACCGTCGGTGTCGTCCACGTGAAGGATGCCTTCACCGTGCCTGCTGGCCGTCGTGACCTCACGTCAGTCTCGGCGCTCGCCAAGGAAGTGCCAGTTCTCCCCCAGTCCCTCGACGGTGACGCAGTCCTGTCCGAGGTACGCTCGGCCGGTTCTCAGATCGTGTTGATCGCTGACGAATATGGCGGCACCGCAGGAATCGTCACCATCGAAGACCTCGTCGAGGAAATCCTCGGAGAGGTCTGGGACGAGCACGACGATGCTGAGTCTGAGATCGAGGTCCGTCGCGACATTGAGGGCTGGGACTGCTCCGGCCTCGTCCGCGTCGATGAACTTCCGTTGAAGGTCGGTTACTCCGCACCTGACGGTGGTGACTGGGAAACCCTCGGCGGTGTCATGATGGCGGCGCTGGGCCGGATTCCAGTTGACGGTGATGTCGTACTCCTTCCAGAGACCGACCACGACCGCATGGACGAATTTGAGTCCGGCATCCGTGGCCGCTGGTACGCAAGAATCACGTCCATGGACGGCAGGCGAGTGGACCGCGCCCTTCTGATTCCTGTGACCAACGAGCGCGCGAAGGAGATGTTCGAGCGATGAGCGACTATTTCGGAATCATCCTGGCCGTCGTACTGCTGGCCGTTAACGCCTTCTTCGTGGGCGCTGAGTTCGCCCTCATCGCGGCTCGCCGCGACCGCCTCGAGGCCCTCATTGCACAGGGCAAGAAGCGGGCACGCATTGTCCTCGATGCCACCGAGCACCTCTCCTTGATGCTCGCTGCTGCGCAGTTGGGCATCACTGTTGCCTCGCTGCTGCTCGGCCGTGTGTCCGAACCTGCGATTGCGCACCTGCTGGAAGAACCCTTCGAAGCGATGGGAGTGCCGGATAACCTCTTGCACCCGATCAGCTTCGCTATTGCCTTGGGCATCATCACGATCCTGCACGTGCTGCTGGGTGAGATGGTGCCAAAGAATATCGCCCTGGCTGGACCAGAAACGATGGCCATGTGGCTGACTCCGGTCCACCTGGCTTTCTTCAAACTGGTCAAGCCTTTCCTGCTGTTCTTCAACTGGGTTGCCCGCAAGACTCTCGGTATCTTCGGAATCGAGCAGCGCGATGAGCTCGACAGTTCTGTCGACTCCTCCTCGCTGGCAGACATGATTGCCGAATCGCGCGAGGAAGGGCTCCTCGACGAAGAAGAGCACTCCCGCCTGAGCCGTGCACTGTCCTCGGAGCTGCGAGCGGTCAGCGAAGTGATCGTCCCCCTAGATCAGGTCCGCACCATCCCCGGGCACCCAACGCTTGGGGACCTGGAGAAGGCAGTCACCGACACCGGATTCTCTCGATTCCCGGTCAAGGCATCCTCCGGCGACTACCAGGGCTACGTCCATGTGAAGGACGTGCTCGACCGAGTCATCGATCCCGCCTCCGGCCCTGACACCGTCATCCCTGACGGTGAGATCCGCGAACTGATCTCCGTTCGCACCGACGAGGCCATCGACTTGGCTCTGCGCAGCCTCTCTCGCGGCTCAGCGCACATGGCGCTCGCCGTCGATGAGGAGGGCACCACGCTCGGCCTAGTCACGATGGAAGACCTCATCGAAGAGCACATTGGTGTCGTCCGCGACTGGACGCACACCTCCACCACGGCCCGTCAGGCCGCATCAAGCGCACCGGACGCACTCGCCGCTGCTAGCCGGCGACGCACCGCCGCTGTCCGCGCCGCCAACAATAAGTAAATGCAGGTACTTAGCAAAGACGAATGGTTACCCCGGGCTAAAGCCCACAGCGCCCGGGCCGGTGAGGTCACCTCAGCCCACCTGGCACGACGCAGCCGCCACGAACGGCACCCTGTCGAGGACTTTCTCTTCGATTACTACCCAGTTCGCCCCTCGGCACTGCGCCGGTGGACCCCGGGAATCGGGGTCGCGCTGCAGGACGCTCTCGTCGATGGCGACCCACATCCCCTGCTGGGGTGGTCGAGGGATCTAGTGGTGGAGGGGGACCTCGTAAAGCTCGGTCTTTCTGCGTTCCTCGAACGCCGTGGGCGATCGGTGCTCTACATTCGGGACCTACTTGCGGCGACCGACGGGCGCGCCGGCAGGTTTGGATGCTTCGGCATGCACGAATGGGCGATGGTCTACAAGACTGACAATCCTCGGCACCCGGAGCCGTTGCGGCTGGGGCAGGCAGGAACCGACGCCGTCGTGGAGAGCCACGACATCGCGTGCACCCACTTCGACGCTTTCCGGTTCTTCACCGATAGCGCTCTCCCGCTGAACCGAATTCAGCCAACTCGAGAGAGCCAACCGGAGCTCGAACAGCCGGGCTGTCTGCACGCAAATATGGACCTCTACAAATGGGCCTCGAAACTGGGGCCTCTAATCCCCGGTGAACTGTGGCTCGATTGCATGGATTTGGCGATGGCAGTGCGCAGACTGGACATGGCGGCCTCTCCGTACGACCTGAGGCAATGGGGCGTCGAACCTGTGCCCGTCGAAACCACCGACGGCAAGGCAGAGTACGTCCGTAGACAACGCGAATTCGCCGACCGCGCGGAGCCACTTCGACGCGCGCTCATCGAGCACGCCAGCGCCGCCCTTTCTTTCCGCTACCCCGCTACGATGAATGAAGAATGACCATCGATCGGGAGGGTGACAGACATGGGCCGACATTCCGACGGCAAACCCAATAATCGTGTGGCCGCCGGGCCCTTGTACCTCACCATCGCGGCGATTATCTTGATCGCCGCGTTGGTCTCGTGGCTGCTGTTTTTCCGGACCGACAGCGACGAGACCGCTGACGGACGTGACTGCTCCCGCGGAGACCTCACCATCACCGTCACCGCAGACCCGTCAGTCATCTCCCGGGTCCAGCGACTCGTGACTGACTACGGCGAGTCCTCCCCTGTCATGCAGGACTACTGCGTGCGCCCGCAGTTGGCGGTCTCCGGAACCGACCAGGTGACGCGCGCAATAGAGGCTGCTGGCGACGACGATCCCGCTGCTATGGCCGCGGTGCCCTCGGTGTGGGTTCCGGCCTCTGACGACGCAGTGTCGCAGGTCGCCGACATGGGCGTGGTCAACCTTTCCGACAACCGGGCTCGGTTGAACTCGGAACCGGTCGGCGTCGCTGTCGCAGAAGATCGTGCCGATGAGTTGTCCGGCTCCTCCTGGGAGGAGCTGGCCGAGTTGAACATCGCTGCACCGGGCGACGAGGATGCCGTTGTCTCCTCGCTTGTCGACGCCCACTTGGACCCCGACGCATCCCCAGAGGATCTCAGCTCCTCGGCAGTGGCTCGCGCTGACGCCAGCGGTGACCTGACCTCGGACGCGGTGCTCGCCGAGATCATCTCTGGAGACTCCGAATTCGACGCGATGGCCTCGACCCAGTCAATGGCGGACATGGGCGGAGCGGTCACCGGATTCGTCTCCCCCGAAGGCTCCTCCGCGATCAACGCACCTGTGATCGCACTGGGTTCAGGTGGACCAGTGAGCGAGGACAGCGCCCGCGCCGCAGCGGACTTCATCAGCTTCATCGAGGACCATGAACTAGTGGCGGATGACTCCGATGCCACCTCACCGTCCGGACCACAGGCTGAGCGTGCTGCAGCACTGGTTCCTGCTCTCGCCAACATCGAGACCGATCCGTTCGCTGGAATCGACGACGGTTCTCAGGACACTCCGGTCGCTCCGGTAGCTGGTGCAGGATCCACGCTGGTGCTGGTAGATTCCTCCACCGACGTCAATCTTGACGAAGTGCGCGGCGCTCTGGACCCGCTGCTCGAGGAAGCCGGAACCGGTGACGGCAAGCGCGTTGCGCTGTGGAACTACTCCTCGCCTCAGTCGGCCGGTACCCCGGTACGGGCGAACGTGTACCTCTACGGCGCCAATCCGCAGGATTCCAGGAACGTTCTTAGGGACCTCGGATCAGTCGGTGAACCATGGATCTGGCCGTCTATTGTCCCCGCGTATCAGCACGCACAGGATGCCTACCAGCCGGATGTGCCAAACCGGGTTGTCCTGGTCACCTCCGGAAACGACGACTCCGGGACAGACTCCCAGGGAGCAATCGACCAGATTCGGTCGCTCAATGAGTCCGGTGAGCCGGTGCAGGTCGACGTTGTTGTGCTTGGTGAGGACACCACCGACGGTGCCTTGACGGAACTGGCTGCGGCAACCGGTGGCACTGTCAGTGCCGCTGGTGCTCTGGGCCTGGAACCGGCCCTCCGTCAGGCGATGGGACTGTAGACCCAAGAAGCTGATCGAACCCCCGGATGTTGGAGCACATCCGGGGGTTCGGTCTGTATCAGGTCAGCTGCTGCGGCGGTTCCGGCGCTCAGCGAGCTCGTCGATGGTCTCCACCTGCGGGGTACCATCGATACGCTCGGAGGGGAACTTGACGATGTCACCAGCCAGCTCACGGAGAATGCCCGGCACCGCAATGCCGAAGACACCCTGCCCGCCATTGAGCAGATCGATGACCTCTTCATTGGAACGGCACTGGTACACGGTACGACCGTCCGAGACTAGGGTGATCGTGGCGAGGTCATCAACACCAAGATCGCTCAGACGATCCACCGCCAGGCGGATGTTCTGAAGAGAAATGCCGGTGTCCAAGAGACCACGGACGATCTTCAGGACCAGGATATCCCGGAACGAATACAAACGCTGTGAACCGGAACCGTGTGCGTCACGGATCGACGGCTCGACCAGTCCGGTGCGGGCCCAGTAATCGAGCTGGCGGTACGTAATTCCCGCAGCCTGAATGGCGGTGGGGACTCGGTAGCCGACCTCGGCATCATCATGCCCGAGCTCGAACAGGGATTCCTGCACGCCCTCCGGTCCGGTGTGGTCAGTCATATTCGCTCCAATAACGCTGAAATGGTGCCAGAAGAAATAACACCTGTGTCGTTCATTCCTCGACAAGGTTAGATCATTGACACCACTGTACCCGGCGACACGCCGGACACCAGGCTATTTTAGGAGCGCTCAGGCCCGTCACCATTGTCCGGGGAGTCCGGGGGCGTGAGGAAGTCTGCTGCGTCAACGGAATCGAGGAACTGCATGAACTCGTCGACCGATTGCTGCTGTGCCTCACCTTCGGCCACGTCGTCGTCGCGATTCTCAAAGGCAGACGCCGGCACGGAGGCCGTGTCGATGATCTGCTGATCGATCAGGATCGGTGCCTCAGTCTCGGCACACACAGCCACAGCCTCGGAAACCCGCATGTCCAGGTCGATTTCATCACCGTCACCGACATTCGCGATGATCAGCGAAGCGATAAACACACCCTCATGACAGCCAGTGATCTCCATCCGGTCGATGGTTCCGCCGAGGCGTTCGACCAAGTCAGTCAAAGCCTCGGCTCCGCCTGGCCGCCGAACCGAATCACCGGTTCCATCGACAAACTTCATAGAGTCCGCCGGCGACAACCAAATCGGGATCAGCCGGTCTGCCTCTGGGGAGTGGAGGAGCAAAACAGGGTCCCCCGCGGGAGCGTGGAAGAAGATTCCGCGTACGTCGACTTCAACGAGAATATCCATTGTCGATCCCTTCGCTATCCGATGTCCCTGTTGACCTGACGTTTCACGAGCACACCATGCAGGCTAACCATCATGGCCGTCATGTCTCGCATCATTTCCTCGGCCTTCTGCTTGGCGTCATCTTTTCCAGACTTCGCCGTAGGAGCAGCCGCACGACCGATGATGTCAGCTTCCCGCGAGGCCGCTTGCAGAACCGATTTAAGGTGCCTGGAGTCGATACCGTACACCCGAAGCTGGCCGGCGGTGTGCGCGATCATCACGCTGTCGGCATCGAACTCGCCATAGGCGTCCGACACCAGCAATCCTGCCTTCTCCAGTTCGCTGACGTAGTTCTCATCAATGTTGGCCTCAGTGGCTAAACGAGAACGAGTCATGCGGGTGTCGGAGAGAGGTCGGAACTGCTCTGCGCTGACCAGTGGTGTCACCGCAGAACCACCCAAGGACTGACTTTCGAGCTGTTCCTTAATCACCTTCAAAGGAAGGTAGTTGTCCCGCTGCAACGTAAGGATGTACCGCAGACGACTGACATCAGACTGGGTGTACTTGCGGTACCCGGAGCTAGTCCGAGCGGGAAAGACCAGTTCCTCAGACTCGAGGAAACGGATCTTCGACACAGTAATCTCAGGAAATTCCTGCTGAAGGTCCTTGAGAACCGCGCCGATCGTCATCGTACGACCCCGTGATGGGGCCGGCGATGGACGTTCAGATGGTACAGCGGCCACTGTGTTTACTCAGCGGAGGTTGCACCGGTGAGGAACACCAGACGGAACTTGCCGATCTGAACTTCGTCACCGTTGCTCAGGACGGCGGAGTTCTTCGGCTCGCGGTTCACATAGGTACCATTCAGGGATCCCACATCCACAACCTCAAAGGAGTCCTCGTTAATACGGAACTCTGCGTGGCGACGCGAGACAGTGACGTCATCAAGGAAAATGTCGCTGTCAGGGTGGCGACCAGAGGTCGTCACGGCCTGGTCCAGAAGGAAACGGGAACCGGCATTCGGTCCACGCTTCACGACCAGCAGCGCCGCGCCCTCGGGCAGACCCTCGACACCGGAGATAGCGGGCTCCGCTACGGCGCCAGACTCCATTTCCTTGAGCAGGTCGGCGCGAAAGACCGAGGTGGTTTCAACCGAGGCCTCGGGCTTGCCGGTGTTTTCGCTCATTTGTCCATTCCTCCGGGATATTGATACGTACGGATTCCTTATGAATCATAGCCCCCCAAGGCGGGGCCTGAGGGACGCAACTCCCCGTTATGCCGCTTCATCTGAGTCCGTGTTCACGAAGCCCGTTCATGACCTGCACGAAGACAAATGAATGTGATGAAAATGTGACTTAGCTTAACGGAACATCTCAGCGATTGAGCCGATGCTGGAGCCTCCGGAGAGCGGATTGTCGTTGACCATGTACGTCCACGTCGACGTCGGTCGGCCGAGTCCCTCAGCTTCGAAGTCGACACCTTCCGGGGTCACTGCGACGCTCAGGAAGCTCTCGACGGACTTCCCCACCGCATCAGACGCAAGCGACTTAAAGGCTGCAATGGCCGCACGGTGGAACTCATCAATGGGGCTTTCCTTAGCCAAAGCTCGCAGGTGCACTGACTCTCGCAGATCGTCGAGGTCCGCCAAATGCTCGGACCAGCCGCGATCGAGGTGGTGCAACATAATTCTGCGCGCAGCAGCAACGCCTGCCTCACGACCGGCGATTCGCTCGATCTCTGCGGCTCTATCCGGGGCCTTCTCTGACAGCTCCTCCCAGGCCAACTCTGTGGTCAGCAGTCGCTCTCGACGCTCGTCCAGAATCTCCCTCTGGTCGCCGATCAACTTGTTGTACTTCCACGTCGTCGCATGGATGGACAACATCGTCGACTCAGTCACGCGCTGTGCCCGATCGATGAAGTCGACAGCACGTCGGCTCTCAATCCGGCCATCCTCACCTGGCTGCACCACCAGTTCCTCACCGGCGCCGCCTTCTTGTACCACGTCGTCGTCAAGCGCGACGATGAATACAGAAGACCCGGGGTCGCCCTGGCGACCGGCACGGCCGCGGAGCTGGCCGTCGAGACGCGAAGAACGGTGCCGACCGGTACCGATCACGCACAGCCCACCTAGATCCACAACCTGGTTACGGGCCGATTCATCGGCCCCGCCAAGCCGGATATCCGTCCCACGTCCGGCCATCTGGGTCGACACGGTCACGCGGCCGGGAGCGCCGGCCTGAGCAATGACTGCGGCCTCCAACTCATCATTCTTCGCATTGAGCACTGCCGGGGTGACTCCCCTGATCTCTAGATCAGACGCCAACCGCTCGGACTCCGCGACGTCTCTGGTTCCAACCAGCACCGGGCGGCCAGTCCCGTTCACACGAACAATCTCGTCGATCACTGCTTGGTGAGCGTCATCACTGGTGGCGTACACGCGATCGGTTTCGTCCACGCGAATTCGCGGTACGTTCGGCTCGATGACAGAAACCTTGAGCCCATAGAATTCGCGGAGCTGATCGCCTGCTTTCACGGCAGTACCGGTCATGCCGCAGGTGATCGGGTACCGACCCATGAGCTGCTGGATGGTCAGCGAATCCAAGACGCGACCGCCCTCGGAGACGTCAAGACCTTCTTTCGCTTCAACCGCAGCCTGTAGTCCATCTGGCCATCGCTGCAGGTCCGCGACACGGCCGCGGGAACCGTCGACAAGCGCAACTTTGCCGTCTCGGACGATGTAGTCTACGTCGCGAAGCAGCAGTTCACGGGCGTGCAGCGCGACGTTAACCTGGGCCAGGGTGGTTCCCACATGCTCTGCGTCGTACAGCGAGCCAATACCAAGGATCCGCTCCACACGCCGGGCTCCGGTCTCAGTGAGGAAGACATTCCGGCGTCCCTCATCGACCGTGTAGTCCTCACCCTTCTGCAAACGTCGAATCACATCGGTGATGTGGCCGGTCGGGGCGCTGCCAGGCTCTGCACCAGCAAGCACCAAAGGAACCAGCGCTTCGTCGACGAGCGCCGAGTCAGCCTCATCGACAATCGCCACCCGAGCCGGAGACATCACGCGCTCTGAGACGTCGAGGACACCTCGATCACGCAGGACGTCGAAGCCCAACTCGTTGACCGCCACGAAGACAACGTCACAGGCATAGGCCTTGCGGCGAGTCTCCGGCTCATCCAGATCGTCGATAGAGCCAACGGTCAGATCCAGCGCACGAAACAGCGGGCCCATCCACTCGGCATCACGGCCTGCCAGGTACGAGTTCACCGTGATGTTGTGCACGCGGTCGCCACGCAGCGCATAGCCTGCCGCAGCCAGTGCACCGGAAAGAGTCTTGCCCTCACCGGTTGCCATCTCCACAACGTCGCCCTCAAGCAACTGGAGTGCGCCCTGCAACTGAACATCGAACGGCCGCAATCCGATGGTGCGCTGAGCAACCTCACGGAGGATCGCCAGAAGCGCTGTGGTGTCGTCCTTTTGCTCCCGGGCAAGCGCTGAGAGCTCAGGAAGTCCGACCTCCCGCATCTGCGCCTCCAGGTCGGCAGCCTGGGAAACGAGCGCCACTCCACGCTTCTGGTCGCGGCTCTGCTTACCGCCGAGAGCCTTCCAGAACCAATTCATGCCAGCCACGGAACCTTCTTCCACCTGGGTGTACCGAGCATGTGCCCGGATCAATTTCAACCAGTCAAGACTAACGCACCTGAGCATCCAGCTGTTCTGGCAAAGTTTGAGGTGTTCTACGGCACAACCGTGAAAGCACTGCGAAAGGAAAACCATGACCGAGTTCATCCCCACCGCCGACCTAGTCGACGAGATCGGTGACGACGTGCGTTCCTGCGACCTCCAGTTCCGTGATATCGGTGGCTCAGTGGAGTTCCACGGCCCCGTCACCACGGTTCGCTGTTTCCAGGACAACGCTCTGCTGAAGTCGATTCTCTCCGAGCCCTCTGACGGGGGCGTACTGGTCATCGACGGCGAAGGTTCTTTGCACACAGCCCTGGTCGGCGACGTTATTGCGGGTCTGGGCAAAGACAATGGTTGGGCCGGTGTGATCGTTAACGGCGCCGTCCGAGACTCCAAGCTCATTGGTGAGATGGACTTTGGATGCAAGGCGCTCGGCACCAATCCGCGAAAGTCTTCCAAGACCGGTGACGGCGAGCGGGATGTCACCGTCATGCTCGGCGGCGTCACCTTGTCCACCGGCGACTACGTCTACGCAGACTCCGACGGAATCGTGGTCCGCTGATGCGTATCGGCATGACCAGTATCTTCGTGCCCGATCAGCGCGCGGCTGCGGACTTTTACGTCGATGTGCTCGGTTTTCAGAAGAAGCATGACATTCCGTTCGGTGGCGACACTTATTGGATGACCGTCGTGTCCCCGGACGATCCGGACGGCACCGAGATTGTCTTGGAGCCGGACAACCACCCGGCCGTCGGCCCCTTCAAGGAGGCCCTCTTCAATGACGGCATCCCGATGAACAGCTTCGAAGTTGATGACGTCCGTGCCGAATTCGATCGACTCAGCGTTCTCGGCGTCCGTTTCACCGTCGAGCCCCAAGAGATGCCGGGGCTCATTCGAGCTGTCTTCGACGACTCCTTCGGCAACCTTCTTCAGATTCACCAGTCCACGGAGGCGCCTGCATGACCCACCCCATTGAGACGCTTTACGACGTCTCCCGCACCGACCGCACCGCCACCGCCTCAACCCGACCTGAGTGGGGAAACATGGTGGGCCCGTTCGGCGGCGCGACAGTAGCGACGGTCCTCAACATCATTCAGACGGATCCTGAGGCCTTCGGCCGACCTGCGTCGCTGACTCTCAACTTCGCAGCACCACTGGCTGATGGCGAGTACACGGTCGACTACGCCCCGGTGCGGACCAATCGGACCAACCAGCACTGGACTGCCACGATCACCCAGGACGGGAAGGTCTGCGCCACGGCAACTGCGTTGTTCGCAGTAGAGCGCGACACTTTGTCGACCATCGAGGCCTCTCCCCCGCAAGTGCCGGGTCCGGAGGACCTTCAGGTGGCACCGTTCCCGCCAGTATTGGCGTGGGCCGGCAACTACGAAATGCGTTTCGCTGACGGAATCGTTCCCGGTCCGGAGGGAACCACGGGAGGATCCACCGTTTCGACGTATTGGCTGCGCCAGTCGATCGAACGCCACTGGGACTACCCATCACTCGGTGCCGCTGCAGACACCTTCTTCCCCCGCGTGTACATCCGCGCGGGAGCGGGCGTTCCTGCAGGAACGGTCACGATGACGCTGTACTTCCACGCTTCACCTGACGAAATCACAGCGCTAGGACCCGACTTGCTGTGCACCGCAGAGGCTTCCCGGTTCCACAACGGTCTTGGTGACCAGACGGCCAGAATCTGGAGCGCTGACGGCAATCTGCTGGTCAGCTCCCACCAGATGATCTATTTCAAGGGTTAGCGGATTCAGGTCGGCTCTCAGTATGTCTGGTCGGCGTACTGAGAGCACCGCCCCACCACCGCCCGTGCTGGGCGCCTCAGTTGATGATCTCGGCAGTGGGGTCAGTGCGAATCGCTGCGATACGCCCACGCCACTCCTGCAGGGCTTCTGAGGTGAGTCGAGTCCAGTCCTGCACTTCCCGAATCACTCGAATGGGCTCGGTGCTGCGGTACGAGCGAGTGGGATTGCCCGGGAACTTCTTGCCGGTGACGTTCGGGTCATCTTCGAAGGACCCGGTGGGTTCGACTTCATAAACGTGCGGTGAGCCGTCGACAGCGGCTATCTCTGCGGCGAGGCCAGCACCTGCAGGCAGCGCAGTGAAGTAGATGTGGTTGATGATGACCTCGGGCCGGTAATTCGACCGGTGCCCAGAGGTCAACAGATCCCCTGGACTCAATTCCGCCTTTGTCCCGTGAAAAAAGGGACCGCGATCAGGTGTCTCACTCATTGCGGCAGTATAAGCCTGAAAGTGCAGGCATGAGTATGGCCCGCACCTAATTCCATTGGAATCAGGCACGGGCCAGATGGTCGGACTGACAGGATTTGAACCTGCGACCCCCTCACCCCCAGTGAGGTGCGCTACCAAGCTGCGCCACAGTCCGCCGCTGCCTTTCGGCAACTTCCACAGGTTACATCATGGTGATTCGCCTAGGCGAATCACCAGGTCAACCATAAAAAGAGCGGTTAACGGAGGGTAATCGTCACCGGTGTGTCGGTGGCGACTCCCGAACCTGAAGGCGGGTCGATCTGGGCGACCGAGCCGGTCACAGACTCCAGGGAGTAGCTCACCGGTGCGCCATTGGCGTCAACAACGCTGACGTTGGAGAAACCCAACCGGCGCAGGTTCAACTCCACCTCGGCCGGGGACTTGCCGGCAGCCTCGGGGATGACCTGCTCGATGACCTCAGCGCCCGGGAGACCCGGGATGCTCGGCGGATCCTCACGGAGGTTATCCAGCTCCTGGCGCAGGCGATCCATCTCGCCCTCAATCGGACTCGGCGCATTCGGATCGACAGTCTCCTCGGGAGGCGGCGCCTCGGTGGTGGTCTCCACCGGGGCGGCGGGCTCTGGGGAATCGTTTCCGGAACCCACGAAGAACCAGATGAGCAGACCGATGATGATCACCGCAGCAACAATGCCGATGATGCCCTTGGCCGAAAGACCCTTGACAACACCAGCGGCGCCACCGCCGTTGCCGGCGGGCTCAGGCTGCTGCTGGTACGGAGGCTGCTGCGGAGGGTATCCCCCTCCTGCTGCACCCGTCGCCGCGGCATTTGAGCCCGTCGGCGCGAAATCAGAGTCGCTGTAGCCTTGCTCGTCTCCGCTTAGCGGGGCCCAGTACTGACCTCCCTGGCCGCCTTGGTTAGGGGTCGGAGGCTGATCTGCAGCAGACGTCCCGGTGTTGCCCCATGCGGAGTTATCACCGAAGAACTGCGTCTCTTGGTCGCCGTTCTGTGGTCCACCGAAGAAATGGGTGGCCTCGTCGTCGCCGGGACGGCTATCGCCACCGATGAATTCCGTCGCGGCATCGTCGTTCGACTTTCCCGAGGAGTCTGCCGCGCCGAAATAGCGCGTTGCCTCATCGTCATCGCCGAACGAACCTTCACCAAATCGTTGATTCGCCAAGATTCACTCCCTGTCTGGATCTCCCCCGGTACATATTCAGAAGTACCTCACTGTGCACGACCAGGGACAGACTTGCAATGCCCCGTGGCCGACTTGTTACCGAGGGGCTTTCACCATCTTCCCTACTTGCGCTTGCGCTTTTCTCGCACTCGCACTGCGATTCGGACCGGCGAGCCCTCGAAACCGAACTCCTCGCGGAGCTTGCGCTCGAGGAAGCGACGGTAGCCGTGCTCCAGGAAGTGCGTGGTGAACAACACGATCACCGGAGGACGCGTCGAAGCCTGCGTCGCGAACAGCACACGCGGCAGACGGCCACCGCGCATCGGCGGCGGGGTCTGCTGGAGGATGTTGCGGAGCCAGGTGTTGAGACGGGACGTCGGGATGCGCTTGTCCCAGCTGTTCAAAGCCTCAATCATTGCGGGCTCAAGCTTCTGCAGCGCACGGCCGGTCTTCGCGGAAATGTTGACGCGTCGCGCCCACGGGACGTGGGACAGCTGCAGGTCAATATCGCGCTCCAACAGGTCGCGACGGTCGTCGTCCATCAGGTCCCACTTGTTGTAGGCAATGACGAGTGCGCGACCGGAGTCGAGGATCATGCGCAGCACGCGCTGGTCCTGCTCGGTGACCGGCTCCGAAGAGTCCACCAGGAAGATGGCAACTTCAGAAGCATCAATCGCGGCGTGCGTACGCAGTGATGCGTAGAACTCGTGTCCGCGGGCGTGCCGAACCTTCTTGCGCAGACCGGCGGTATCGACGAAGCGCCAAACTTCCTCGTCGAGCTCAACAATCGAGTCGACCGGGTCCACGGTGGTACCGGAAACGTCGCTGACCACCGAACGGTTCTCACCGGTCAGCTTGTTCAGCAGCGAGGACTTGCCCACGTTCGGCTTACCGACGAGCGAGACCCGTCGCGGGCCCACCGGCAGCGCTGCGGCACGCGGCACCTCCGGGAAGGAAGCGAGCATGATGTCCATGACATCCGCGTTGCCGCGGCCATGCAGTGCAGAGACCGGGCGCGGCTCGCCGAGGCCGAGGCTCCAGAACTCGGCGACGTCGCCAAGCTGGGAATCGGACTCGAACTTGTTTGCCGAGAGAATGACCGGCTGTTCCGCGCGCTGCAGGCGACGTGCCATGGCCTCATCGCTGGCGGTCACACCAACGGTGGTGTCGACGACCATGATGATGACGTCGGCGGTCTCCATTGCGACCTCCGCCTGGCGGGCGATCGCGGCGTGGACGCCCTTGGCGTCCGGATCCCAGCCACCGGTGTCCTGGACCCAGAAGCGGCGTCCACCCCAGTCACCCATGTAGCTGATGCGGTCACGGGTAACGCCCGGAAAGTCCTCGACGACAGCCTCGCGGCGGCCGATGAAGCGGTTGACCATGGTCGACTTGCCCACGTTCGGGCGACCGACGATGGCGACAGTCGGAAGAGCCTCGTCCTCTTCGGCGTCCATGCCAAGAGCGGAGAAGGCTTCCTCGAGTGCTTCCCAGTCCTCGTCGTCACCGTCGAACTCGCCGGCCTCGGCGCGCTCGATGGCATCGGCGATGGTGTCCTCGTGGCTGGCGAGAGTCTCGTCCAGCGCCAGTTCCGGATCGACAAACTCAGGTGCCGAGAGAATCTCGTCTTCGTCAGCGGACTCGTGGTCGGTGTTCTCGAGAGTCTCCAACTCCTCGTCATCGATGAAGAGTCCCGGGTAGCCTTCGCCGACCACGTCAAGGATGCGCTCGATGACTTCGTCAACGGTCATCTCGGACGTATCGACGAGGACTGCGTCCTCGGCCGGGCGCAGCGGAGACACTGCACGGGAAGAGTCGAGCTCATCGCGACGAATTACGTCGGCAAGCACATCGTCGTAATTGACGTCGCGGCCAGCGGACTGGTCCTGAACGAACCGGCGACGGGCGCGGACCTCCGGGGAGGCGGTCATGAAGACCTTTGCCGGGCAGTCCGGCAACACGACGGTGCCAATGTCACGGCCTTCGACGACGCAGAATTCCTCTGCACCTGCGAGCTCGCGCTGCAATTCCACGAGGTTCTCGCGAACCTCAGCGACAGCGGAGACCGCGGAGACATTGCGAGTGACCTCGGCGCCGCGGATCTCGGCGGAGACATCCTCGCCGTCGAGAAGCACCGTAGAAGTCTGCGGATCGTCAGAGATCATCAGCGGCAGAGTCGAGGTTGCCTCGATGACTGCTTTGGTGTCAGTGGGGTCGATGCCCTTGCGCAGCACCCAGAGGGTCGCGACTCGGTACATCGCACCGGTGTCCAAGTAGCGGGCGTCCAGTGCCTCGGCGACTGCCCGAGCGACGGTGGACTTGCCGGTACCGGAGGGCCCGTCGATAGCGACGAGCACGCGTTCGATCATGGTCTCCTCCTGGAGATTGTTGGTGTCGGTCACAGTCCGACCACCTTGTACAGCGATGCGAGCTCAGCGCGGTTCAGCGCCCGGATTGCACCCGGGGTCTGCTCACCGAGCTGCACGGTGTGGATCTTGGTGCGCACGAGCTGCTGCACGGGGTATCCGGCAGCCTTGAGCAGGCGACGGACGATGTGCTTGCGTCCCTCATGGAGCTCGATGCGAACGATGGTACGGCCCTGCCATACGTCGATCAGCTGGGCGAAGTCGGCCTTTGCCGGACCGTCGTCCAGTTCGATGCCATTCATCAGGGTGCGGACGTCCTTTTCGGACATTTCGCCGATGACGGTGGCCAGGTACGTCTTGGTCACGTTGTAGCGCGGGTGGGTCAGGCGGTTTGCCAGCTCACCATCGTTGGTCAGCAGGAGCAGACCTTCGGTCTGCGCATCCAGACGACCAACGTGGAACAGACGCTGTCCGGCGGACAGACGCTCACCGACGATGTCGCCGACGCAGGGACGACCCTGGTCATCACTCATCGTCGACTGAACGCCGCGGGGCTTGTTCAGCACGAAGTACTGCATCTTGTCATTGACAGCGATGCGCTCACCGTCGACGCGGATGACTGCGGCATCAGGGTCGACGCGGATGCCCTGACGGGTCACAATCTTCCCGTCAACCTCGACGCGGCGCTGTTCAATCAGCTTTTCTGCGGTACGGCGGGAGGCAACGCCTGCCTGAGCCAGTACCTTCTGGAGGCGGATGCCTTCGCCCTCGGAGTCGCTAGAACGATCGACATCGACGTGCTGGCGGCGTGCGGGGCGGGCCTGCGACACATACGTGTCTGAGGCGCGGGGCTTGTCCTTCTTCTGAGGGCGTTCGGCTTTGGCGCCACGGTTGCCCTTCTTGTCCGGTGTGCCATCTCGGCGAGCGGGGGGAGTCACTGTTAGTGTCCTTCGATATTTCGATGTAAGTGCGCGAACTGCGCACAAGTCACTCCAGTCTACGACCTGCTGAACCTGAGTCCAACCAGGAATTCTGGGAATTATCCCAGTCGGTCCTGCGTTCGCAGCTCCTCCAGCCGGTTCTGAGCTGCCGGCTCGAAGATCTCTCGGACGCTGGAGATGGTGCGGTTGTAGCGAAACTTGCCCTTGGCGTTCTTCTTATAGACGTCCGAGACCAGGTGCGCAGTTGCTGCACCTGGCTTGAGCGCTCCGTCATTCGCCGCAGTCTTCACGGCCTGATCGCCGGCACGGGTGACATCGTTGAGCCTGGCCAGGAGCAATTCCAGCGACCTGGGGTCAGACAGGGAAAACAACGGATCGGTCTCCTGCAGACTGCCGATCACTGCGTCCATCAGCGGCTTGCCGGCACGCTTGGCAACACCGTTGATCAGCTGCTTATTGGCCTCAATTGTCATGGCAGACCGTCCTTGTTTGGCGCGGATGTTTTGTCTCGGAAGACATTAGCCGGTGTCGCCTAGATCACCGGAACCAGCCCGGCGCGGCTGCGAGGAACTGCTCGCGTGGCAGTTGTCCGGCACCCTCTGGGATCCAGGCTAGAGCTGGCACGCCGGTGAGATCCGGCAGGTCGGTGATGTTGCAGGTGGTAGCCAGGTCGGGCACTGCGGGCACGGATCCGCCAACCAATCCCACCACGTCGATTCCACGGTGTCGGCACGCCTCAACCGTGAGCTCGGCGGTATTCAGTGAGCCCAGGCCGGTAGAGGTCACCACGATCATCGGCGCACCCAACTCCACTGCCAGATCTGCGATGGTCCAGTCCCCCATTCTCACGAGTAGTCCGCCTGCACCTTCCACTAGAACGGGGTCCCCATTAGCGGCGAGGGTGGTGATGCGGTGGGAGACGTCGGGAAGCGAGAGGGTGTCCATCCCTGCCCGGCGCGCGGCGGTCGCGGGCGCCAGTGGCTCGGGGTACCGAATGAATTCGTGGAGGTGCGTTTGCGGCAGCCCGGTGAGATCCGCGATGGTGCGCAGGTCGCCGTGCCCGTCTGGCTCACCGGTCTGAATCGGTTTAATGACGTGCGGCAGAGCGCCTTCTGACAAATGCTTCCCGACGATTCCAGCCGTCACCACCGTCTTCCCCACATCCGTAGCTGTACCTGTGATGATCGTGATGCTCATCGGGCCACCTCTTCGATGGCCCGACAGATCTGGGCGATCTCATTGTCGGTGCTGACGTACATGGGCATCGTGTAGACCAGCCGTCCGAAGGGACGCAGCCACACGCCGTGGGAAACGGAGGTCTCGGTCGCGCGGGCCATGTCGACGGGGTCGTCCATCTCGACGACTCCAATGGCACCGAGGACTCGGACATCGGCGACACCGTCCCTGCCGCGGAGCGGTTCCAGGCCGGTAGTGAGGGCTGCTTCAATTCGGGGAACGTCCTGGCGCCAGGTGCCGTCGCCGATGATGCGCATGGCCTCTGCTGCGACAGCACAGGCGAGGGGGTTGCCCATGAAGGTGGGGCCATGCATGATCCCGCCGTGGGCGCGAGAGATCTCCGTGGCAATGCGATCGGTGGTGAGGGTGGCGGCCAAGGACATGAATCCTCCCGTCAGGGCCTTGCCGACACACAGAATGTCCGGCGACGCCCCTGCCGCGGCGGTGGTGAACAGATCGCCGGTACGTCCGAAGCCAGTGGCGATCTCATCTGCGATGAAAACCAGATCATGCTCGTCACAGATACGGCGGATGCCGGCGACAAGCGCATGATCGTGGAACCGCATGCCACCGGCGCCTTGAACGACCGGTTCGATGATGACTGCGGCGACCTCTCCAGTCACCCAGGACTCAAACTGGGCAAGGTAGGTGTCGATCTGTTCGTCGGTTGCGCCGCGGTCCGGGGGCACCGGCGCGAAGATCTGCTCAGCGAGGGTGCCCCGCCACAGCGAATGCATCCCACCGTCTGGGTCGCACACACTCATTGGGGCAAAAGTGTCGCCGTGATAGCCGCCGCGCCACGTGAGCAGTTTCGTGCGGCCACCATTGCCAGTGGCCTGTTGGTACTGCAGTGCCATCTTCACAGCTACTTCGACAGCGACAGAGCCAGAGTCGGAGAAAAACACCTTCTGCAGTGGCCACGGCGTCATGTCGACTAACTGCCGGGCGAGATCTACCGCCGGTTCGTGGGTCAGACCGCCGAACATCACGTGGCTCATAGTCTTCGCTTGAGAAACTGCAGCCTCGACCAGCCGTGGATGGGAGTGACCGTGGGCGACGGCCCACCAGGAACTCATGGCGTCGATAAGTTCGCGTCCATCTGCGAGCGTGAGTGTGGTGCCACAGGCCGATGCCACCGGCAACGCCGGCACCGGGCTGGGCAATGGGCCGTAGGGGTGCCAGACGTGGGCTGCGTCGTAGGCGGTGATGTCGCGCATGAAAAACCACCGTACTGAACATCGTTCAAGTCACGGTGGTTAATCCGCGAAATGGGTCCGATGTGAGGTCAGAGTTCGTCGATGAGGTCGACGTCGGGAAGCAGTGGTGCAAGATCTGGCAACCTCTCCAGCGACTCGATCCCCAACTGCTCCAAGAAAAGCTCGGTTGTGATGTACAGGTGAGCGCCGGTGGTGGGCTCCTCCCCTGCCTCAGCGACCAGACCGCGGGCCAGCAGCGTACGCATGACGCCGTCGACATTGACTCCGCGCACCGCCGAGACCTGCCCGCGAGTCACCGGCTGGCGGTACGCGACGATGGCGAGCGTCTCTAACGCGGCGCGGGAGAGCCGGGTTTGCGTGCCGTCGAGGAGGAACTTCTCCACCGCCGCGGCATGATCCGGACGGGTATAAAGGCGCCAACCTTCAATGGTTTCCCGCAGGTCGAATCCGCTACCTCGGGCGTCAAACTCCCGGCGAATCTCATCGAGCACCGCACGGACCGCCAACGTGTCCTCATCAAGCGCAGAGGAAATGGCCTCAGCCTGTACCGGCGCATCGACGACCAGCACGATCGCCTCGACGCGGGCACGCAAAGAGGACACGGGAGGCACAGCTGGGTCGGTCATGGATAAAAGCCTAGGCGCAGTTGCTGTGACACCCTGCACTCGCCCGTGGGTCCTCGGGAAGACCTTTCGGTTGTAGCGAGAATACCGTCGCGGTCAGCTCCAATTCGCCGAGGCGACCACCGCAGGATCAGCGTCTGCACCGGTCCACTGGACGAAGATTTCTTCCAGCGGCTCGTCCTGGCGAGTCTCAAGGACTTTGGCCCGATAGAGCTCAAGCACTGCCAGAAAACTTCCGACGACCTCAATCGACGTAGTCCGGCTCGCCGTCAACGCCCTGAATCCGATCCAACTACCAGCGCCAGCGATGCGGAGCTGCTCCAGGAGCAGACCTGCCTGCTCCGGCACGGACACGTGCGTGATGTGCAAGTGCCCAATGCCCACCTCTTCCGGCGGCTTCGGACGCATCACCGCCGCCGCGAACTCCGCGAACTGATCGGCGGTGCGGTTGAGTGTCACCGGCGGCAAAAGGTCCATGAAAGCCTGCTCTGGGCCGACCGATCGCGGATAACGGCGCGGGGCGTCTCGCTGCCACCCGGCGAACATGTCCGCTACCCGGCTGTAGGCGCGGTACTGCAACAGACGAGCGAAGAGAAGGTCGCGGGCTTCAAGGAGCGCGAGGTCTTCTTCGTCATCGACATCTCCGCGCGGGAGCAGCCGGGCGGTTTTCAGGTCCAGGAGAGTTGCGGCGACGACGAGGAACTCGGTGACCTCATCGAGGGCACCTCGTGCGTCAAGGCCCCTGGTGTACGCGATGAACTCATCAGTGACGGCCGCGAGGGCGATCTCAGTGACGTCCATCTTCCGCTGGCCGATCAATTGCAGCAGAAGGTCGAACGGTCCAGTGAAGCCGTCGAGCTCCACCTGAAAACCAGTGCCCGGGCTGTCCTCCGGCTCGGTGCCCGTCACAGTGTCAATGTCCGGTTCGCTCGATGACCTCACGGGCCAGATGACGGTACTGCTCCGCGCCTTGAGAGTTCGGAGCAAAGGTGGTGACAGGCTCACCGGCGACAGAGGTCTCCGGGAAACGCACGGTGCGGGTGATGACGGTGTCGAAGACCTTGTCACCGAACACCTCCAGGAGGCGCTCCATCACCTCACGCGCGTGGGTGGTGCGGCGATCGAACATCGTGACCAGGATGCCGACGACGTCGAGGTTGAAGTTCAACCGGTCCTGGACCTTCGACACGGTATCAGTCAGCAAGGCAAGACCACGGAGTGAGAAGTACTCACACTCCATCGGGATGATGACACCGTCGGCCACAGTAAGGGCGTTGATCGTCAGCAGTCCGAGCGAAGGCTGGCAGTCGACAATGATGTAGTCGTAGTCCTTCATCAGCGGTCGAAGCGCGCGTCCGAGAGCCTGCTCGCGGCCAACCTCATTGACGAGCTGGATCTCTGCAGCGGACAGATCGATGTTTGCCGGCAATAGGTCGAGCCCCTCCACCACCGTGGGCTGCACCGCCGAACGGGAGTCCAGCGAGGGGTCCATGATGAGCGAGTAGACAGTCACGTCCAGTTCCTCATGCGGCACACCGAGGCCGGCAGACAGCGCGCCCTGCGGGTCGAGATCGACCAGCAGAACCTTGCGCCCGTTCTCCACGAGGGAAGCCCCGAGGTTGATGGTCGAAGTCGTCTTACCGACGCCGCCCTTCTGATTCGCCATTGCGATGACCGTGGCAGGGCCATGCCTGTCCAACGGCTTCGGTTCCGGAAGATCCCGGAACGGCCTGCCGGTGAGCCCGACCCGCTCCTTGCCGCCGGGGGACATATCCTTGGCCACAATCAACCCTTCTACCTTGACGATTCGCAGACCGGGGCTAACCGCCCGTTCCCGATCCACTTTCTCCCGATAACTGTACCCATTTCAGGCATTTACCGGACGTCGGCGCGCGGGTGTGCTTGTCCCCACACCGAGCGAAGCGTCTCTGCGGTCACCTTTGTGTAGATCTGCGTGGTGGTCACCGAGGAGTGCCCGAGCAGTTCTTGCACCACTCGAACGTCCGCGCCACCCTCCAACAGATGCGTAGCGAAACTATGGCGCAGTACGTGAGGGGATGAGGCGCCTGTCAACCCTGCACGCTTGCCAAGATCGGCAAGGATATTGCCTGCCGACTGCCGTGAGAGCCGACGGCCGAGCGAGTTCAGCAGGAGGGAATGCGGGGAATTCTGGCGCACGCATGTGGGCCGACCGCGCACTAGCCAAGCATCAACTGCTGCCATCGCAGGACGTCCCACCGGCACGAGTCGATCCTTGCCGCCTTTGCCGTGCAGCAGCACGAGGCCGTCGTCGCGGGAGAGGTCATCGATATCGAGGTCGGTCACCTCTGAGACACGAGCGCCGGTCGAATACAACAATTCCACCAATGCGCGATCTCGGAGATCGGCCACCTCAGCCTGCTCGCCGGTGGGCACCGAGTCGATCAGCTTGGAGACCTCATCGATGCTCAACGCCTTCGGAAGGCGCCCTGGGGTCTTGGGGGCGCGGACACGGGAGGCGACGTCGTCACGCGCATGTCCTTCTGCGACGGCAAACTTGTGGAGCCCCCGAACCGTCGAGAGCGATCGTGCGATCGAACTGGCCGCCATCGGCTTGACCTCATCAGTGCCACGGCGGAGCTGCTCAAGAAATGCTTCGATGTCGGCGACCGTCACCGTATCGAGGGTGTCGCGCCCAATCTGATCGAGATACCCGCGATATCGCGTCAAATCCCGCCGGTACCCGCCCAACGTATGTTCGCTGGCGCCGCGCTCGACCAACATATGGTCGAGGAACGCCTGCGCCGTCGACTCAATCATCGGCGGGCACCTGCTTCAGGTTCGCTCCTGCTCCCAGAGCCGCCTTACGACGCCTACCTAGACTCTCCCGCCGGATCTCAAACGGGACATCCGGCGAGCGCCTAGAAGCCTTTCCTTCGATGACCCGGGCGGCTGCGAGGATGCCAGCGACGGCGATCGCGTTGACGATCCGTCCGTCCATGATCATGGCTAGGGCGTCATCCAAAGGAATGAAGTCGAGGGCCATCTCGGATTCCTCATCGTCCTCAGACACGGGCCTCTCCCCGACTGACAGACCCTCTGCGAGGTATACCCGGACGGCCTCCTCTGCGAAGCCCGGAGAGGTGAACATATCGACCAGCAGCGACCAGCGCTCAGCGGTGATTCCAGACTCCTCCTGAAGTTCCCGCTGAGCCGCGGTGAGCGGAGCCTCATCGGCCACGTCCAACAGCCCTGCAGGTACCTCGATGAGACGGCGACCGGCGGACTGGCGCCACTGAGTCACGGTGGCAACTCGTCCCTCCGTGTCGACAGCGACAACCGCGACGGCACCAAAGTGCTCCACGATCTCGCGGCTTGCCACAGATCCTCCCGGCATCACCACCTGATCGCGCCTCAGCGCAAGGATCGGGCTTTCCACCAGAATTTCAGAACCGACAACCTCAAACTCGTGAGCCATAGGTCAGTTCTACTGCGTCACGGCCTTCCGGTCCACGGCCGCCTCGATCAGACCGAGGAACAGAGGGTTCGGACGAGTCGGGCGGGAGGTGTACTCCGGGTGCGCCTGAGTAGCAACGAGGAACGGGTGAACGTCCTTCGGGTACTCGACAAATTCCACCAGAGACCCGTCCGGCGACGTACCGGAGACAACCAGCCCCGCCTCGGCAACCAGGTCCCGGTAGCGGTTGTTGACCTCATAACGGTGGCGGTGGCGTTCCACAGCGGTGTCCGAGCCGTAGAGCTCAGCCACGACCGAACCTTTCAGCAAGTTCGCGGTCTGATTGCCCAGACGCATCGTGCCGCCCATGTCGGCGCGACCGGCCACAGCCTCGAGCTGCTCTTCCATCGTCGCGATGACTGGGTAGTCGGTCTCTGGGTCGAACTCGGTGGAGGTTGCTCCCTCTAGGCCGGCTGCGCGGGCAGCATCGAGGACGACGCACTGCAGTCCCAGGCAGATGCCCAGCATCGGAATGGAGTTCTCACGGCAGTAGCGGACCGCATCGACCTTGCCGTCGACGCCGCGGCCACCAAAACCACCGGGGATGACCACAGCATCCAAGCCTGCAAGATCATGCGGCTTGTCCGAATCCACCCACACGACGTCCGCTTCCATGCGGTGAGCAAAGGCGGCGGCGCGCACTGCCTCAGCGACAGAGAGGTACGCGTCGGGGACCTCGACGTACTTGCCAACGACGCCCACGCGCAGGGTGCCCTCCGGGTTACGCACCCGATCCAGCAATTCGCCCCAGGCGCTCCAGTCGAGCTCATGCTCGGCTTCCAGGCGCAGGCGACGGATGACAAACTCGTCGAGCTTCTCCTCGTGCAGAACCTCCGGGATGTCGTAGATCGACGGGGCGTCCGGGCAGGAGATCACGCCCTCCACGTCCACGTCACACATCAAGGCGATTTTGTCCTTCATGCCCTGGGGAATCTCCCGGTCCGTGCGTAAGACCAGGCAGTCCGCAGACAAGCCGATGGAGCGCAGTTCCGCGACCGAATGCTGGGTGGGCTTGGTCTTGAGCTCCTTCGACGGTCCGAGGTACGGCACCAAGGAGACGTGGAGGTAGAAGACGTTCTCTCGGCCGACATCATGGCGCAGCTGACGGGCCGCCTCCAAGAACGGGCGGGACTCGATGTCACCGACGGTGCCGCCGATCTCAGTGATGACCACGTCCGTTTCCGGGTTAGCCAGTTCCAACACTCGGGCCTTGATCTCGTCGGTGACGTGCGGGATGACCTGCACGGTGCCGCCGAGGTAGCCGCCGCGGCGCTCACGGGCGATGACGGTGGAGTACACACCACCGGTGGTGACATTGGCGCCAGCGGTGAGGTTCACGTCCAGGAATCGCTCGTAGTGGCCGAGGTCGAGGTCAGTTTCAGCGCCATCGCCGGTAACGAAAACTTCACCGTGCTGGAAGGGACTCATGGTTCCTGGATCAACGTTGAGGTACGGATCCAGTTTCTGCATCGTGACATTCAGGCCACGGTCCGCGAGCAATCGCCCGAGGCTGGCGGCGGTGAGGCCCTTACCGAGTGAGGAGGCGACGCCTCCGGTCACAATGATGTGCTTGGTTGTGCGCTGCATGTTTCGCCGCTCCCGCCGTAGTAAACGTATGACGGGCCTTCAGCCTAAACCGCTTTACACCCGGTGCCACAACCCACAACAAGGAATTAACGGGCCGGAAACAGTGCGCCGACTGACCAGGGCACATCAATCTGGCCTACTTAACTCCACAACCCACTGATCCAGTCAGTGAAGCTCGACCATGACGTGGCCAAGTTCTCCGCAAATGAGCCGTCGCCGGTTGAACCCACCACCACGACGATCGCTGCGATAGCCACCAACGCCACCAGGATCGCCCACGCAACACCGAAGCCGGACCGGTCAATGCGATACAACGATGCCACCACACTGCCGTCAACGAGCCTTCCGCCGACTTTCAAACGAGCGAGTACGGCGGAGGGCAGCGCAGGGTCGGAGGCGTCGTCGAGAAGCGTCTCCAGATCCACCGGATCTCCCACGTTGACGACCATCTCTGCCTCCAGGTGACCGGCCAGGATGAAGGCAAGATCCGTTGCAGACTCCGTCAGTGCGGGGAACGTCACGCCTTGGACATCAAGTTGCTCCAGCCGCTCCAGCCCCTCAGCGGTTCCATCGGTGGCCGCCGGGACGATGAGCTTCGCGCCGCACAGCAGCGTCTCTTCCTCCACCAGAGTCGGAGTGGCGATCACGATGGTCGGGGTGTGCTTGGCCTTGCGCACCGTGTCCGCACCCGAGTCCACACCGATGAGCACCGGGGAAAACTCAGCAATGAAGTTCCGAAGATCGTGCAAGGTCTTCGCCGCGCCCTCCCCCGGACCAACGATGACCACTTTGCGACCGCGGATTCCCTCCTCGACGTCCGGAACTCCCAGCCCGTCCAATAGCAACGGCGCCTCCGCCGAAGCATGCGCCGCGAAGTTATCCGCGAGATCCCCCATCCGCTCGGCCAAATCCGCCTGGGCGTGCACAAACTCAGACTCTGCGTATCCGACCGTTACCTGTCGGCCAGAGCCGACAAGCTGCTTCCCGACGTACAGATCATCCTCATACACTCGCCCCGACTTTCCATCCCGGACCTGCGACACTGCATCTTCTCCGATTCCTTCGAGGAGGACGATGCCTTGTTCAGCCAGGAGCTGTGGGCCGTAGTTAGGGACTCGACCAGTGGTAAAGGCCGAGACGTTCACCACTGCAGCGGGTTTAGCGTCGCTGATCTGGCGGGCCAGACGCAACGAGATGTCCGGTGCGTCAATAACCAGGATATTTCCCTCTGAAAGCTTGCGCAGGCGACGGCGGACGGTGCCGGACACACCGGGCTCGTCCGGCACTTTCCTGGAGAAGAGACTCATGGCGAATAGTCTGCCACCGACTGTGGGGGCATTGTTCGACCACCTGCCTCACTCGCGCCGCTCAGCTCCCCACTGCGCCTTCTCTTTCTCTGCCTTAGCGAACAGATCCGAGGCATGCGCACGTCCGGATTCGGTGTCGTCGAGGCCCGCCATCATCCGGGCGAGTTCCTCAATCCGACTGCCCCGATCAAGCTCCTGCACAGCGCTCACCACACCTCCGGTGCCCAGATCCTTGTGCACGTGCAGATGTGAATCGGCATATGCCGCTACCTGCGGCAAGTGGGTCACCACGATCACCTGGTTCCCCAACGCCAACCTAGCCAACCGACGGCCAATCTCCACGGCGGCACGTCCGCCGACTCCGGCATCGACCTCATCGAAGACCAGAGTGCGGCCGGTATCACCACCAGCGAGGACGACCTCTAGAGCGAGCATCACACGAGAGAGCTCGCCGCCGGAGGCACTGGTTGCCAACGAGCGCGGCTCCGCACCATCGAAAGCACGAAGTCCGAATTCAACGACATCCCTGCCATCGGGACCAAACTGCGTGGCGCTGAAGATGCTGACCGACAACGAGGAATTCGGCATCGCCAAGCCCTTGAGCTCGCTGGTGACCTGGTCCGCCAACTCCCGAGCAAGCTTGTCCCTCGAACGGGTCAGCTTCTTTGAGTGCCTCGACAGTTCCTTCTCTTCCTTGTCCACTGCCTCCGCTAGTGCTGTGAGAGCGTCCTCGGACACGTCGAGTGCCTCCAACTGACGAGAGGCCTTGTCACGCCACTTGAGCACGCCCTCCACATCCGGCGCATATTTGCGAGTGAGACCTCGGATGTCATTGATGCGGTTCATTAAGTCATCCAGCGACTCATCCTCATCCGGAAGACCTTCGAGGAACTGGCCCAATTCCACGGAGATATCCGACAGCATGGTCGTGACCGTCGCCAGGCGCTCCTCTAGACCATCAAGCACCTCATCCTCAGTGCCGCCGAGCAGCTGCTGCGCGCGACCAAGAAGGCTCGAGGCACCATCAGTGTCATCAGTCTCTGATCCGTCGATCAGGTCCAGGGCAGAGCGGCCGGAGTCACGCAACGTGTCCACATCTTCAACCCGACGCACCGCCGAGGTGAGCTGCTCATCTTCACCAATCTCAGGATTGACTCCGTTGATCTCTTCGATCGCGAAGCGGAGCTGATCGGCTCGCATGGCAAGTTCGCGGCGTTTCTCCGTGCGCTCGGCCAGATCTTTACGAAGCTCTCGCCACGAGCGGTAGGTGCTGCGGTACTTCTCCAGTAGTTTGCGGTGTTCCGGTCCGCCGAAACGGTCCAGCGCCGCGCGCTGCTCGTCCGCCCCGAGCAGGCGCAACTGATCATTCTGGCCGTGGATGGCGATGACCTCGCCAGATACCTCCGCCAGAACTGCCGCAGAGGAAGTCCGTCCACCGACCCACGCCCGTGATCTGCCCTTAGTAGAAACCTGCCGTGCCAGGAGGATCTCGTCGTTCTCGTCAGCCTCGCCGCCTGCCTCCGCGACGGTGGCGCGGACGGCGGCGACGGAGTCGTCGGGAAGCGATTCGAGGCTGATATGACCTTCGACCACTGCCTTTTGAGCACCATCACGAATGCGGCCAGGGTCGGCACGACCACCGACAAGCAGACGCAGGCCAGTGACGACCATGGTTTTACCAGCACCAGTCTCGCCGGTGAGGACGGTGAGGCCCGGACTGAATTCAACGGCGGACCCAGGTATGACACCCAGGTCGCGGATCGTCAGATCCGTCAGCATCAGCAGCTCACTTCCTCGGGCCTCGCCATCCAGTCACCGGAAGTCGGAACTTGTGCACCAGACGGTCCGCGAACGGAACCTCGTCCAGACGCACCCACCGCACCGGCTGCGGACCACGCTTGACCTCAACACGAGATCCCGGCGGGACCTGCAGACGCTTAAAGCCGTCAAGAATTGCCTCTGCCGGCGTCGTCGTGGCTCCGGTCTCCACAGCGATGGAGGAGAACGGGGACACCACCAACGGGCGATCGAACAAGGCGTGGGCGTTGTTGGGTACCACAAGCATGGCGTCCAGTTCCGGCCACAGCACCGGACCGCCGGCGGAAAACGCATACGCCGTGGAACCGGTTGGAGTAGAGACCAACACGCCGTCACAGCCGTAAGAGCTCACCGGACGCTCATCGACTTCGAGAACGACATCGAGGACCCCACGACGGTTGAGGTTTTCCAGACTGAGCTCGTTGAGTGCCCAGCCGTCGCCGATCAGCTTTCCGTCGACATCTGTCACCGTGATCTCAAGGGTCATCCGGTCTTCCACGCGCCAGGAGCGGTCAATGACACGGGTAATAGCCTCGGTCATCGAGTCTTGCTCCCACTCTGCAAGGAAGCCGACATGTCCCATGTTGATGCCCAGTACGGGCAGGTCATTGGCATGGGCGATGTCTGCAGCACGCAAGAACGTGCCATCGCCACCCAGCACAAGAATCAGCTCGCAGCCCTCTGCAGCCTCCGTGGAGTGCCCAAAGCGAGGGAAACTGCCCAGCACCGGGTGCTTGATCAGGGATTCTGGCCGATCGCCGGCCAACACCCGGACCTCGATCCCCGAATCCTCCAGTAACCGCGCCGCTTCCGCGGCCGCCGCCAGGTTGGGCCTCCGTCCCGTGTGCGGGACTAGAAGTACTCGTCTGTCAGTCACGGTTCCTCCTCATGTGCTCATGTGCCGTCATGGATTCGAACATCTTTGCCATTGTCCATTATCCAGGATTTCACCGAGCTTGCGAGTCACCGGGGTCGCATTCGGGATGTCAGCCGGATCTAACCCGGCCCCTCTGCCACTGCGGTGTCCACCATGTGGCGCACTGCCTCGGAGTCCGGAGCGTTCTCTGCCCCGTCCTTGACCAGCCATAGGAAGAATTCAACGTTGCCGCTAGGGCCCGGCAACGGGCTCGCCACAACCTGCTTCAGGCTCAGTCCCAGTGCACGAGCATCTTCGACAACATCGGCAACAACTTCTGCACGAAGTTCCGGTGAGCGAACCACTCCGCCGGAACCCAGGCGGTCCTTACCGACCTCGAACTGAGGTTTAACCATCGGCAGAAGGTCACCGCCAGGCTCGATGCACGCGGCGATTGCCGGCAGAACCAACTTCAAAGAAATGAACGACAGGTCGCCGACCATGACGTCAGCTGTTCCGCCCATCGCCTCAGGCTCCAGGAACCGGACGTTGGTCCGGTCCAGAACTGTGACGCGGTCGTCGTTCTGAAGGCGCCAAATGAGCTGCCCGTAACCGACATCCGCGGCGATGACTTCCGTCGCCCCACGACGCAAACACACGTCAGTAAAACCACCGGTAGACGCACCTGCATCGAGGATCCTCCGGCCGGCGACCGTCAGGCCATTCGGTTCGAAGGCTTCGAGTGCGCCGAGGAGCTTATGTGCACCCCGAGAGGCCCACCCTTCTTCCTCGTCCACACCCGTGACCCGGATCGAAACATCTCCGGTGACGCCAGTGGCAGGCTTAATCGCTTTCATGCCATTGACCTCTACGTGGCCGTCGCGAATCAGGTCCGTTGCATGCTCCCTCGACCGGGCGATCTTGCGCCGCACCATCTCCGCGTCGAGCCGCCGTCGACCCGCACCTTTAGACCCCACCGTCGCCTCCTTCACCAAGTGCCTCCCGGAGCACCTGGTGGGCCCGCTCCAGTTTTTCGGCACGGTCATCCACGGTTGCCGCCGGGGTCTGCATGACCCGGTCGTATCGGACGGTCACCGATTCTAGTCCGGGAACAGGCCCGGGAATCATCGCCAGTTATCCAGCGCCGACTGCGCCTGCGGCGATGCTGCGACGATCTCAATGTCGTCCGCGGCAGAATCCGGGTATGCGGCCCAGACGATCTCAGCCGCAGTAAGCAGAGCAGCCACCGCAGCCTGAGCCGGCGCCAGATCAGCCTCGCCACCGCTGAGGGTGAGCGTGGTGCCTTCGAGCGAGGCGGTGAAATCCGCCTGTGCTCTCGGCGCTGACTGCTCCGCCGGCGCCTGCAGTGCGCTCATATCTGCGCCGATCAAGCTCGGACGCTCTTCTGGAACGGCGGTGAGCGCGTCGCGATGCCCGGAGACTCCGGTGACAACCATCAGGGTGTCCATGCCAGCGTTATTGCCGCCTCGGATGTCGGTGTTGAGCCGGTCGCCGATTGCCAATGGGCGCTCAGAGCCCGCGGCCTTAGCTGCGACATGGAACATTGCCGGCTCCGGCTTACCCGCGCTACGCGGAGTAACACCGGTAGCGCTCACGACCGCGGCGACCATCGAACCATTACCGACGAGGAAACCGCGTTCCATCGGAAGGGTGGTGTCCAGGTTCGAGGCGACATAGGTCGCACCTCGCTGGATCGCCAGGGCCGCCTCGGAGAGCTGCGCCCACCCGGTCTGCGGATTATGGCCCTGAATTACGGCGGCCGGAGCATCATCTGCAGAGTCGACCACGACATAACCGCCATCACTGACCAGCTCACGGAAAGAGTCCGCACCCAGGACCAGGACCTTCGCACCGGGCTCCACTGTCTCTGCAAGGAGGCTCACGCCCACCTGCGCCGAGGTCAGCACATCATCCGGGACGCAGTCGTAGCCCATTCCTGCCAACTGATCGCTCACCGCAACTGGTGAGCGCGAGGCGTTGTTCGTGATGAACTTCATCGGCAGACCGGCATCGCGGAGCGCCTCAAGCGCACCCGGAACGGGCCTGCCTCCCTCGTACACAGTTCCGTCAAGATCAAGCAGTGCGGAATCGTAGTGGGATGCGAGCGAGCCGGGTGCGGCCATGGGTTACTCCCCCTTCAGTTCGGAGACGCGGAGATCCGCGTCGAGCTCACCCTCGGGATCAAGTGCGACAACGCGCTGGAACCAGACCGCAGCCTCGTCATTGCGATCAACCTCAGCCAGAGCATCTGCGTATGCGTAGAACAGGCGGACAGCCTCGGCGTCCTTGCGGTCCGGGTTCAGGTCCTGCATTTCCAGCTCGAGGACTGCTTCTTCGAGATCGCCCATGTCCCTGCGGGCACCGGCGACGACGATGGCCAGCTCAGTGCGGTCAGTCTTCGAGAGCTGCTTGGCTTCCTCGGAGCGACCCATTTCGATGGCCTTCTCCGGGCGGCCAAGGCCACGCTCACAGTCAGCCATGACGGCGAGCATGCCCGGACCACCGGACATACGGCGGGCCGCACGGAGCTCCGAGAGAGCCTCGCGCCATTCACCTGCGTGGTACGCAGCAACGCCATTGGTCTCACGGACCACACCAACGCGGCCGGCGCGGTCCTTAGCTGCACGAGCGTGACGCAGCGCCAGCTGAGGGTCCTCGCCGAGCAGCCCTGCTGCCATGACCATGTGCCGGGCAACGGCGGTGGCGTTGTCCTTGGACAGGCTGCGCAGGTCCTGGCGCACTGACGGGTCAAGCTCGTCGGCCTTCACGTCCTCCGGCAAGTCCGGCTCATTGGCACGGATCTGCAGGCGCTCCTCGCGGAAACCGGGACGCTCCGGACCGGTACGCGGCCCTCTGCGGTCATCCTGTTCGCGGCCACCGCGGTTGGAGTGACGGCGGTCCGGGCCGCCGCTGCGTCCTCCGCCACCGCCACCACGACGGTCTCCCCCACGTCCGCCGCGGAAGTCCCCATCGCGATCTCCGCGGTAGTTGCCCCCACGGTTGCCGCCGCGCGATTCACCGTCACGGCCACCGCGGTATTCACGACGATCTCCACGGGAATCCCCGTCACGAGAGCCGCGGTACTCACCACGACGGTCTCCCCCACGGGAATCTCCATCGCGCCCACCGCGGTACTCACCTCGACGGTCTCCCCCACGGGAGTCACCGTCTCGGCCACCCCGGTAGTCGCCGCGGCTTCCGCCACTACGGCTGCCACCGCGCGACTGGCCGCCACGGTTGCCGCCTCGGGACTCGCCGCCACGGTAGTTTCCGCGGGACTCGCCACCGTCGCGACGTCGATCGTCGTGTTCAGCCATCTGCTGGGAACTCCTTACTGATTAACGCATGACAACGCGCCACGTGACGCGCTGCAGTTCACGGATACGCTACCAGGTCAGACGCCGGATGAATGAACGGCCACTAGAGTGCCGTCGCCGAACATGTCCCAGGTACAGGTAGCCACCATTCCCTGCGCGCGTGCGACGGTGACCACCGTCGTTCCGGAGCGCGCGCCGACCTCTACCCGCGCGTCCGGGAACTGCGCCGGCAGGGTGTCGACCCCGGGGATCACCACAGCGTCGCGGGTTAGGAATCGCGCCCGTTTGCCGTCGCCTTCCATCAGCTTCCCGACGGCCCGAGCCAACGTCCGATGCAGCGCCAACACCCGGGCTTCATCCGGCTCGTCGAAGAGCCCTTCCTGAGCGGGTTCGGGCGTGCTAGGCGCAACAGGTGCTGCGGTGGCACCGTCGGCCTGCACCGGACCGGACGCCCCGGGGAACCCTGGTCCGTGGTTGGGTGCTTCTTTGCGCTGGTACGCCCCCGCGGCGTCGCGGGCACGAACGTCTGCAGCCTCATTCAGCTCGTGGCCGGCGTGACCCTTGACCCATTCGAAGTGCACATCGCGGCCAACCATCGCCGCATCGATGCGCTGCATGAGGTCAACATTGAGGACCGGTTTGCCGTCAGACTTCTTCCAGCCCTTCTTCTTCCAGCCCTTCATCCACTTGGTCACCGAATTGATAACGTACTGCGAGTCGCAGAGGATCTCCAGGCGCTCTTCGGCCCTGTGAGCGGTGGATTCGAGCAGTTCTGCCACTGCGGTGAGTTCGCCTCGGTTGTTGGTGCTGTTGTCCCAGCCACCGGCGGCCCACGTGTCGTCGTCGATGTACCAGGCCCACCCGGCCGGTCCGGGATTGCCGAGTGCCGAGCCGTCTGCCGCCGCGATGATCGTCATGGCGGTCATTATTCCACCGGGGTATCTACCCGGGCCGCAGCGGCTACCCGACGTTGCAGCGACATCCACTGTTCCACCGGATCCAGGTCCTCAGACAAGGTGTGGAGCTCCACGCTTCGGCGATCCTGCGCGACGTGCTGCACCATCGTGCCGGGCATCAGATTCATCAGCAGCAATGCGAGTTCGGCGGCTGGACCTGGCGGAAGAACCAGGTCGGCGTTCAGGACGGCGGGATCGATGTCTGGGGTTCGGGCAACCGCGCGCTTTGCGACGTCAACCCCTCCCACTACCGCCTGCCCCATGAACCACCCAGCCAGCGTTAGTGAGCGCATCGGGGACGGCGCATGCCCCGACGGTGGCGACAATTTCAGACTGACCGCCAAGGTCAGGAGTACAGACGCCACTCCGTAAAGCGCGTAGTCCAGGCTCCACCCAGACAGTGCTCCCCAGAGGACGACTAAGAGCAGTCCACGGACAACGATTGCACCGAGGTACCTCATCGGAGCCACCCTCCACTCACGATCATCACTGTCAGTATCAAACCCATCACCAGCAGCACTGCCACGCCGGAGACCTGCCAGCCTCGCCAGCGCAGTTCGCCGCCTTCGATGACGGCGTTTGTCGACTCTCCAGCCCGGCGCGCCATCGCGATCAGGCGTTCGCCGATTGAGTGAGTTCTCTCGTGGGTGGTATTGAGAAGATTTCCTCCTCGAGGCACCATAGCCTCAACGGCATGCTCGGCCGCTGTGCCCACGTCCCCTGCAGGTGGAGCCGGTACGCGAGCCTTTATCAAGATCGCACCGAGTATGAGGCCGGCTGCGGCAGGCCAGATCATGGGCCAGATCGTCGGGAGACCCAGCGAAGGCCAACTCTCACCGAGCCAGTTACGGCCAATCCACCAGGGCAGAGTCGCACCGGCGAGCGCGGTGATCAGCACGGCAAGCAGCTGCCCGTCTGGGGCGAGGTCCCGGTCGCTCTCGTCTGTCCACAGGATGTACCCGAGGCGCAGCAGCAATGCCGCCGAGCCGACCGCGACAATTGTCAGCCAGGTGTCCATCCCAATGCCAACGAGAGTGAACTCATCAACCGCATATTTCGAGCTGTATTTAGCGAATGATCCGGAAGTAAATGGCAGCCCAACCACCGCTAGCGCAGCACCAAGCGTCGCCAGGCATGTGGCAGTCAAGGACACACCGGCGCGCATTTTCTGCAGGACCGGCACCGCGAGGAAGAGCGTTCCCTTCGCCAGGCCGTGGTGCACTGCGTAGAGCAGCGCCGCTGCGGTGACAGCGGGAGCAAGATCTGGACGAATCAGACTCACACCGACGGTCGCGGTGATGAATCCCATTTGAGAGACCGTCGAGTACGCCAGCACGACCTTGGGGTCGTTATGAAGGACACCCACCAATGCCCCTCCGAAAGCACCGAGTAGACCGAGGGCCACGAGGATCCAGCCTGCGACACTGATCTGATCCACTGTCTCCACTGGCGGGAAAAACCGCAGCCACCCGACCAGTCCGGCCTTGACCATTGCACCGGAGAGCACCGCTGACGCTGCCGGAGGCGCTGCCGGGTGTGCCAACGGTAGCCACACGTGCAGCGGCACCAAGCCGGCTTTAATACCGAAGCCGATGAGGAGGGCGACCATCGTGATGGTGGCGACATCCGAATCCGCCCAAGCCCCCTCTACCTCGTCGATCAAGTGCGCGCCAGAGGCCACCAACGTCAGGAATCCGACTAGTAGTGCAGTCTCACTGAGCACAGACATCACCAGGTAGAACACCGTCGCCCGGCGGGCCTTGGCGGTGCGGTAGTGGATGATCAGGCCGACCGCAGAGAAACTCATGATCGCGAACCAGAGGTAGAAGCTTGCGACGTCCGCCGCCAAATACACCCCGATATTGCCCAGGTAGCTGGCAAGCAGGAAGCCCACGAGCACCGCATTGCGGTTTTCCCGGTCAGGGCTGCGGCGCCAGGACAGTGCGATGAGAGCTGCCCCATAAAGGATTGCCGCAATCAACAGCAGCGGCCGAGCTACGCCGTCGACCTGAAGTCTGGACCCAAACAGCATCCACGGAAGATCCAGTGCCACTCCATCCCCGACCAGAGCGAGGAACACAGCGGGCACCACTGCGGCAGGCGAGAGCGCACAGACAACATTTCGGACGGGCTTTCCAACTCGCCGAGGCCCAAAACCCGACGCAACCAATACCGCGCAGAACAGTGCCGGAGACAACAAAGACAGTGCGATAAGCATTATCCGAAGACTCCTTCCGCGATCTGGCGGGCGATATCCAACGGCATGTACTGCAGTGACGCCGCGATTCCCACAATGAGAATTGAGGCCGCTGTAATGACAGTCGGGATCAAAAGGGCTGGTGGCTCTTTGTGGCGGGTGGTGAGGTGGGCGTCGGGAAGCGGGCTTTTCTGCTCGTCCCCAAACCACAGTGCGTACACCACGGGAAGGAAGTACAGCGCGTTGAGGATCGACGACGTCACCAGGACCCACAACACCCACGAATGATCCGACTCCAGCGCGCCCGCGCCGAGCATCCATTTCGAGATGAACCCAGCAGTCGGTGGCAGCCCGATCATGCCGAACGCACCGATAGTGAACGCTGCCGACGTTCCCGGCAATCGTTTCCCAAGTCCGTTCAGGTGCTCAATCTTCGTGGCTCCGGCTGTCTCTGCAAACAGGCCCGCACAGAAGAACAGCGTGATCTTCATTAGCCCCTGGTGGACCAGGTGAACGATGCCGCCGGTCGCGGCCACCACCGTGCCCAGTGAGATGCCAACGATCACGTAGCTCACTTGCGAGACCGTAGAAAAGGCCAATCTCTTCTTCAGGTCGCGCTGCCGCAGCGCCTGGTAGGAGCCATAAATGATGGTGAAGCAAGCGATCGCCAGCAACGGGGTAAGAACTCCAAGCTGCTTTGCGACGTCTATGCCGTACACATCGTCTACCACTCGCACGATGCCGAATGCACCAGCCTTCACCACCGCGACCGCGTGAAGAAGTGCAGACACCGGAGCCGGAGCGACCATCGCCTTCGGCAGCCAGCTATGCAGCGGGAAGATCGCTGCCTTCACGCCGAGCCCAATGATGAGCAAGGCGAAAATCATCGTTGCGATGGCAGGGCTCTCCTGCGCCAACTCCGCGACCCCATCAGCACCGCCGGGCGCAAAGTCGGCAGATCCGGCGTACATCGTCAACCAAATGACACCGAGGAGAAGAGCCAGTCCACCGACGAGCGTGTAGCGCAAGTAGATGCGGGCCGCGCGCAGCGACGAGGGCTTGCCCCAATGCGCGACGAGCGGATACGTCACCAGCGTCAGAAGCTCATAGAAGACGAGGAACGTAATCAGGTTGCCAGAGAAGGAGATGCCGATCGTCGCCGTCACACACAGGCTAAAGAAGCCGAAGAATCGCGAACGGTTCTGGCCCTTCTCCAAGTAGCCAATGGCGTAGATGGTGGTGAGGAGCCACAACATCGCAGAGAGCGTCGCGAAGAATAGGCTGAGCTCATCGACCCGCAACACTAAGTCGATGCCAGGCAAAAACGGCATGGTGAATTCTGGGTGCTCACTGTCGCTGATCACGATGGGGAACAACAACAGCACCAGCAGCAGCTTCAACACCGCAGCACCGATGTTTACGGTGGTGCGGGTCTTCACCTGGTTCTCCCGCAGCGGGAAGATAATGATCGCGGCTAGGAGCGACAGCCCGACCAGTACCGGTGGGATCCAGGCGTAGTAGTTCTCCGGGAGGGCGAACAGATAACTCAGGTCCATGGCGCCCCCACATCAAGAAGTGCGCCGAGAAACGCACCGAAGAACCCAGTCAAGATCGTGGCGGTTCCGAGGAAGAACGGCAGGAACTGCGCAGCGACCGGAATGCGTTCGATGACCTTCTCTGGCGCTTCCAACCTGGTGTCATCATCGTCCACCGCGACCAATAAAGGTGTGATCGCTCGAAGCAAGTACGCCGCAGACAACAGTGTCGCCACGACAATCACGACGAGTAACCAGTAGTGACTGGAGGCGATCGCCGCTGTACCGAGCAGCCACTTCCCCGCGAAACTCAACGAGATCGGCATTCCTGCCAGACCCACGGCAGACATGCCCATCGCCATCACGAGCATCGGATGCGTGCGGTAGACGCCTCGAAGTTCATCCAACTCGTCGGTGCCGTAGACGTCCTTGAGATAACCAGCCACCAGGAACATCGCCGACTTCGCGAACCCATGCCCAACGGCAAGTGCCACGGTCCCCGCCACTGCTGTCGAGACAATCATGTCGGAGCCATGTCCGGTGACAGCGAACTGATCCAAATTCGGGGTGTCCGGGTCCAGGATGATCGGGAACATCAGGAACCAATAACCAGCCTGCGCGACGGTCGAATATGCCACCAGAGGCTTCAGGCGAGTCTGCCGCAAAGCCATCACTGATCCGACGAGAATCGCCGCAGTTCCAAGTACCGCGAGTGTCCCGCCTGCCCACCCAAAGGTGGTCTGCAGAGCAGGATCGGCGTAGTAATCATCACCGGCAACAGTTGGCAATAACGCAGGACCGGCCACCCACAGGACAATCCTTAGCATCACGAAAAAGGACGCCTTGATCACCAAGGCGCTCAGCAGTGGAGAGACCGCGGCCGGTGCACCCGCATGCGCCGGAATGAGCCATCCGTGCATTGGCACCAGCGCGATCTTCATTGCCAGACCGACGATCATCAGCAGCACAGCCAGCACGACCGTTCCATGGCTGTCCTCATTAGCCGCGATGGACTCGGAGACCTGGGTGAAATCCAGCGTCCCGGTCACGGACACAATCAGTCCCACTCCGATGAGGAACAACATCGAGCCGAGCACCGCAACGAACAAATATCGAACAGCCGCACGCCAGGCATCACGACCGCCGAGTGCCACCATTCCCACGGCCGTCATCCCGACGACCTCAAGTCCGACATACGTATTGAACAAGTCCCCGGCGAGGAACACTGCGTTCAGACCTCCCCAGCAGCCCAACCACAGTGGCCAGAATCCAGGGTTGCCCGCCACCCACCGAACCGTTCCGCTCGATGAAGCCCGCACCAGACGTTTGCCGGTCGAACTGGGATCAAGTGGTGCAAACAGTGTCACCGCGAAACCGACAATCGACGCCACCAGGAGGAACAACACTGAGAGCCCGTCCGCCTTGAGCATGATGCCCAGCGGCGGCGCGTACCCACCGAAGTTCATCTCCACGACGTCCCCATGGAAGACAGACCACGCAGGAATCGCGCTGAGGACAACGACCGCGCCACCGGTCACGGTAGCCAGAATCTGACGCCCCCGGATCGGCAACAAAGCGCTGACCGCGGCTGCGAGGACAGGCAGAAGTACCAGTGCTCCAAGAGAGGTTTGTGCGAGTGTCACAGCACGCCCACCGCCTCGTCACCGTCTTCTAGGTCAGGGCCATGGTCCATCGGAGCGAAGGTCTCGATGCGCCGAATCAGGACCGCTGCGATCCCGGTGAACGCCACAGTGATCACCAATCCCGTAATCACCAAGGCGGTTAAGACGTCATCCGCCGGATCCGATCGACTTGCCAGGGAGATGAGGATCAACAGGGTTCCTGCGCCCAACACGTTCATCGACACCACTCGTGCCACTCGATCTGCTGCCAACAGCATCCGGATCCCACCAGCAACCACCATGAGCACTCCGACGAGCAAGTACCACTGGTACAGCTCTACCCCAGAGAAAAGATCACTCATCTGCGCTCTCCCCCGCTATCGAGCGGCCTGGCGATTCCAGCCCCAGGTAAAGCACATACAGGCCCGCTGTGATCCCAAGCGTTAAGAAGATCTCCACGACGAGGATCACGGGGAATGCAATGGTCTCCGGGTAGGTGAGCCAATTCTCCCCGATCGCCGGACCGAGAATTGCTGCGAGAACGAAGACGATGACACCCACGACCAATGCCGTCGGAAGCCAGCGAGTCAGCGCATCCATCCGAGTACCCGAGACTCTCATTAAAATCAGCGCGGACGCCAGTACGGCACCTGACTGGAAGGCCCCGCCGGAGTCAGAACTGCCGGCAAAAAGAATCCATAGGCCGAACAAGATCAACACTGGAGCCAACAGTCGGTTGAGGAAGCCGAGGATGTCCGAGGCAGGTGGGCGTTGGAAGTCCGTGTAGCGAACCGAATTGTCACGTCCAAGGCTGAACACGGTCAGCGCCGCGAGCATCAGGACAGCAGATTCCAGAAGAGTGTCGTACCCGCGAAACGCCAGCAAAACGCCGGTGACACCGTGTTCGACACCAATGCCCTCTAACTGTGGTGATACGTCCCAGTGGGGCAAGTATTGATCGGCGCGCACAACGGTCGACGTTGCGACCGCTACAAGCAGCATCCCGACGACTAATCCCACAACCGACATCACCCACCTCGCCCACGCCGAGAACACCTGCCCCTCGGACTTCAGCGACTTCGGGGAAACCGGCGCCCGGACAACGAGCCACACAAGCAGGACCGAAAGAATGCCAGTCCCCAGTGCTGCCTCTGCAAGTGCGACATCCACTGCGCCCAGCCGGAACCAGACGAGCGTGACAAATACGCCCATCACCAAGAATCCAGCGACTTGGGAACGCCGACCAGGGAAAAATAATGCGACCGCGGCCGACACCAACACAGTCAGTGACAGGAATACGTCGACAATTCCCACAGCATCAGTGGCCATCAGGAATCACCGTCCTTTGCCGCATGGGCAAGGAGTTGCGCTGACACTGACGCTGCACCTAGCGCCATCAGCCATGCAATAAACAAAATGATGAAGGTCGAGACACTACGGGCATATAGGGCGACACCGAACAGCACCATACCTAGACCAAGATTATCTGCCTTAGTCAATGCATGTAATTGACTGCGGACATCAGGAAATCTAATCAGACCGATTGTTCCAGCAGAAAAGAAAAGAATGCCGATAAGTACGAATCCGACGGAAAGAATATTGATGATCATCAGTCATCACCTGACGCGAATTGAATCGGTCGATCCAGGCGTCGTCGATAGGCCACGACGGCAATTACTGCACTAAATACAGCGAGACCTGTAAATAAAGCGACAATATCCGCATATCGGCTCATCGGAGGGTCGGTGAGTTGCCCCAGCACCGCGACCATAGCTGCGCCCGCCGTGCCGGATAACAGCAGCAATAATATCCAACTGCGTTTTCTAGCGGCAATAACGACGAGCGCGACCAACAGGTTTAGAGCCAGGACACCAAATGCGATGGCGAAGAACGCCTCGATAGTGAACACCCCACATCAGATTGTCGTTGCCATAAATGCTACCTGAAGGGATAACGATCATGTTTTGCGGAGTGCCCAATTATGGTACCAAACACAGGAAGAGGCCTCCACCGTTTCCCCTAATGGGGATCTGGTGAAGGCCTCTAATCCATATATTCAAGTTTTAGTGCCGGCGGCGACCTACTCTCCCACACCCTCCCGAGTGCAGTACCATCGGCGCAGGCAGACTTAGCTTCCGGGTTCGAAAAGGGACCGGGCGTGACCCCACCGCAAAAACCACCGACACAACCAACAGAACAACCAACAACCACCCAAACACACACCCACACAGGATGCAACGCTCAGCAGCCGGTATTGTCCCAGACACTAAACAGTGGACGCGAACACCAAAGTATTCGTTACGTTAAAGCAACATGAAAATGTTGTATTTCATC
>NZ_ATYV01000023.1 GCF_000427865.1 Corynebacterium sputi DSM 45148
GCAGGTGCAGTGGTGCGAAACCGCGGGTGGTGAGCACTGTGGCGAGTTTGGGCATGCGGTGCAGCAGCAGGCCGATTTTGCGGTAGTCGCAGGCGGCGGTGGTGCTTTGGCCAAGGTCTGCGGTGAGGCAGGTGGTGTGGTGGCGCACGTCGTCNTCNGGGNNGCANAGGCANANNGCGGCGAGGGTGAGTTCGCTGCGGTTGCGGTTCAGCGCTGCTTCGGCGCGGGCGGAGGTGTTCTCGTGTGCCCATTGTGGTGCGGTCTCGGCGAGGGCTGCGGTGAAGGGGCAGTTGGTGGTGCCGTGGGTGTTGTCCATGGTGGTGCCCCCCTTTGTTCTTGGTGTCGAACTGTTTCGCTGGTGTGTTTGACTATTGCAGGTTGTTTCTGCGGTTTCAAGAGGCCAGGGGGTTGTTTCGATAGTGTTATCGAATGTTCACCTGCTGGTATGTGTTGCCTGGGATTGGCTGGGTCCTTAGTTGGTCCAGCCGGCAACAATCTCGGCCACGGGAGTGGTCGGGCGGCCAATGAGGTGTGACAGGGTTCCCGGCTTTGGGCCCTCCAGCTCTCCGGCGGCGATCGATTCATCGGTAGTCGCGAGGAAATCTACGAAGAACGGGGGTGTGCCGGCGTCGGTCAGGGCAGCGCGGTACTCGTCGGTCGGGACATTGCGGTACTCGACCGGCTTGCCGCTGACAGTGCTGGCGACCTTGGCGAGGTCTGCCAGGGTGAAGGCCTCGTCGCCGGCGAGTTCGTAGGTTGCGTCGGTGGCGTCTTCGGCGGTGAGGACTACCGCTGCAGCCTCGGCGAAATCATTGCGGGCGGCGCCTGAGATGCGACCGTCATTTGCGCTGCCGATCAGGGTTCCGGAGTCGACTGCCTGGGCCACACGGTCGGCGAAGTTCTCGATGTATCAGCCGTTTCGGAGCAGTGCGACGTCGAACGGGGCCGCGGCAAGGAGCTTCTCGGTCTCGACATGTTCGGGTGCTACGGCATTGATCTCGGTGGTGTCGGTGTGGAGGAAGCTTGTGTATGCCACGAATCCGACATCTGCCGCGGTCGCAGCCTCAATTACTGCGGTGTGCTGCGGGACGCGCTGGCCGACTGCGTTGCCTGAGATAAGGAGAAGGCGGTCAATGCCCTGGAGTGCAGATGTCAGTCCCTCGGGCTCGTCGTAGTCGAACTTTCGGACGTCAATGCCCGCTCCTGCGAGATTTTCTGCCTTGGCTGGGTCGCGAACCAGGGCGACGAGCTGATCTGGGGAAGTTCGCTTCAGGAGCTCTTTGGCGACGAGGGTTCCGAGCTGTCCGGTGGCTCCGGTGAATGCGATGGTCATGGCGATGTCCTGTCTGTTGGGGTGCGGGGACCTACCCGCTTTCACTAACTTTTCATTAGTGCTAACTTAAAGTAAGTACTTTTCGCTGTTAGTGTCAACCCCTGAGGAGGAAAAATGACTGACCCGCAGCTCACGGACGATTTTCCGATGGACGTATTCAGTGCACTGTGTCCTTCCCGGGAATCGTTTCGGAACGTTTCTGGACGGTGGGGGTCTCTGGTGCTCATGGCAATTGACGGCGGCGCCACCAGATTCGGAGACATCCGCAGGTGCATCGACGGACTCAGCGAGCGAATGTTGTCCCAGACCCTCACTGCGCTCACCGACGACGGATTCGTCCTCCGAAGCGAAGATGGCGCCGGACGGCCGATTTACGCGCTTACCTCGGGCGGCTCTGCGGTCACGGTGAAGGTGAAGGAACTCCGAGACACGGTGTATGCGCATCTGGAGTCGCGGAGTGTGGAGACGTCGTAAAGCAGTCTTTTATGCGCTTCGATTGACTGTCCGTGGGGCCTCTACACTTGGTGGCTATGAAGCGAACCCTGATGCTGATCGACGGCCACTCGATGGCTTTCCGCGCCTTCTTCGCGCTGCCCACGGACAATTTCTCGACAACCGGCGGGCAGTATACGAACGCGGTGTACGGGTTCCTGTCGATGCTGTCTTCGCTGCTCGGCGAGGAGAAGCCGACGCACGTGGCCGTGGCGTTCGACATCTCCCGCAAGACGTTCCGCTCCGAGATGTTCCCTGAATACAAGGCTCAGCGCGAGAAGTCGCCAGAGGAATTCCGTGGACAGGTGCCGCTGATCCAGGAGGCGTTGCAGCAGATGGGCATCGTCACTTTGGAGAAGGAGAATTACGAGGCCGACGACATCATCGCGACGCTGGCGACGCAGGCTGAGCCGGAAGGCTTCGAGACCTACATCGTTACCGGCGACCGCGATGCGCTTCAGTTGGTCAACGACACGACCACGGTCCTGTATCCGATGCGTGGAGTATCTAACCTGCACCGTTTCACCCCGGACGCGGTCGTGGAGAAGTACGGCCTCACTCCGGTTCAGTATCCGGACTTCGCGGCGTTGCGTGGCGATCCGTCTGACAACCTGCCGGGCATCCCGGGTGTCGGTGAAAAGACCGCCACCAAGTGGATTACCCAGTACGGCTCCCTCGACGACCTCATTCAGCATGCTGAGGACATTCGCGGAAAGGCTGGCGACAGTTTCCGTGAGCGGATCTCGAATGTGGAGATGAACCGCACGCTGACGGAAATGGTCAAGGATCTTGACTTGCCGTTTGGTCCTGAGGAGCTGGAACTGCGGCCTGCCGATGCGACAGGTGTCTCCGACTTCTTCGATCGCCTCGAATTCGGCGCTAACCTGCGCGACCGCGTGATGAAGACGCTGCGCTCGGATAGCTCGGTTGTTGAGGCTTCCGATAAATCGGAGGCTCCAGCTGAGGTGGCTTACGCCTCGCTTTCCGACGGTTCCCTCAACACCTGGCTCAACAACCTCGCATTGCCTGCCGCCATTGATTTTACGGGCGGGAAGTTGGCGATCGCAGCGGTCGGGACGCCGATGGAGTCTGAGTCGGACGAGCCTGTGGGAACACTGACGGATGTCGCTGTCCTGGAGCTGGACGACATGGCTCCCGCGGATGAGGAAGCGCTGCAGAAGTGGCTGGCCGACTCGTCGGTGGCTAAGGCGGTGCATGATTCGAAGGCAACGATGCACGCATTGTGGTCGGGCCCGGACTATGAGTTGGACGGGGTCGTTCACGACACGATCCTGGCCGGTTACCTGCTGCGCCCGAGCCAGCGTAGCTATGAATTGGACAACCTCACCCAGCGGCACCTGCATCGCGCCTTGGAGATCGAGGAGGCCGAAGGTCAGATGACCTTGTTGGATGAGGCCGGTGAAACTGGCGGCGGAGAGCGCGCCATCGCAGTGTTGGAGTTGGCCGCAGTTTTGTCTGAGGAACTCGACGAGGCTGGCCTGTACCCGGTGTACGCCGACATTGAGGTTCCGCTGGCCGTCGTTCTGGCTCGCATGGAGCGCACTGGCATTGCCGTCGATACCGACAAGCTCGAGGACCTGCAATCGGAAGCGGCACAGAAGACCTCTGCTGCAGAAGAGGCGGCTCGCGACCTGGTTGACCGCCCGAACCTCAACATCGGTTCGCCCAAGCAGCTGCAGGAAGTCCTCTTCGATCAGCTGGGCATGCCGAAGACGAAAAAGACGAAGACCGGCTACTCGACCGCAGCCAAGGAGCTGGAGAACCTCGCAAAGAACAACCCGCATCCCTTCATGGAGAAGCTGCTGGAGTTCCGTGAGGCTCAGAAGATGAAGTCCACCGTGGAGGGCCTGATCAAGGCCATCGCCGATGACGGACGTATTCACACGACCTTCAACCAGACCGTCGCAGCCACCGGTCGCCTGTCCTCAACCGACCCGAACCTGCAGAACATCCCTGTGCGCACTGATTTTGGTCGCCGGATCCGCTCTGCATTCGTTGCAGGCTCGGACTATTCCAACTTGGTCACCGCCGACTACTCCCAGATTGAGATGCGCGTGATGGCGCACCTGTCCAAGGACGAGGGACTGATCGAGGCGTACAAGGCCGGTGAGGATCTCCACAACTACGTCGGCTCCAAGGTCTTTGGAGTTCCCATTGATGGGGTCACCCCAGAGCTGCGTCGCCGAGTGAAGGCCATGAGCTATGGCCTGGCCTACGGACTATCCGCGTTCGGCCTTTCCCAGCAGCTCGATATCCCTGCAGGTGAGGCAAAGCAGCTCATGGAGGACTACTTCGAGCGCTTCGGCGGCGTGCGAGACTACCTCTCCGGTGTTGTCGACCAGGCTCGCAAGGACGGATACACCGCGACTCTGTACGACCGCCGCCGCTACCTGCCGGACCTTACGGCTACAAACCGCGTCGCCCGCGACAACGCCGAGCGTGCCGCACTGAACTCGCCGATCCAGGGCACCGCCGCCGACATCATCAAGGTGGCCATGCTGCGTGTCGACGAGGCCTTCACCACTGCAGATCTGAAGTCTCGGGTCCTGCTGCAGGTCCACGATGAACTTGTAGTCGAGGTCGTCGATGGGGAAGAGGACACCGTGGTCGACATCCTCAATCGCGAGATGGATGCTGCGATCGACCTGCGCGTACCGCTGGAGGTCTCTGTCGGCGTGGGCACGAACTGGGATGAAGCTGCCCACTAGATCGCTGGCCTTGACCTTGACGTGACGTCATAGTTTTTGCTGAGGACATGACACGAAGCTTCTTCTTCTACCTGTCCTCGTACGGCACATCGATACTGGGCAACTCCATCACGGCGGTCGCACTGCCGCTGCTGGTGTTGTTCACCACCGGCAGCCCGCTCGGCGCCGGTGCGGTCGCCATCGCCGCCGCGGTACCTTCTGCCATCGCGGGAATCCTCATGGGTTCGCTCATCGACAAGATCAACCGTCGTACCGCAGCGGTTTTGTCGGATGTCATCTCGGCAGTGGCGCTACTGATGTTGCCGATTGTTGAAATGACGGTAGGGCTCAATCTTGGGTGGTTCATCGCGATCGCGATCCTCAACTCCTTTGGCGACGTCCCCGGAATCACCGCACGTGATGCAATGATTCCTTCGATCTGCAGAGCCTCCGGGGTGGATTCTTCGAGGCTCATTGGGCTCAAAGAATCTTTGGGCGGCGGCTCCATGTTGGTTGGCCCGGCGATCGCCGGACTTCTTGTGGCGACGCTCGAGCCGGTTTCCGTCATGTGGGTTACTGCTGGAGCCGCGGCACTGGCAGCCATCCTGTCGTTGGGCATTCCCTACGGTGCTGCTGCGGTGAACGACCCTGCGGACACTCCTCGCCCGGGCGGTGTCTTCGACGGGGTCGTCATCATCTTCCGTCATCCGCTCCTGCGAGTGATGGTTCTGCTGAGCCTCGTGTTGGCTGTCGCACTCGCCGCGATGCAGGGAATGGTGATCCCGGTCCACTTCGCATTCCGTGACGAAGCCGAACTCGTCGGATTCGTACTCAGTTCCCTGGCTGCGGGGCTGCTCGTTGGAGGCGCAGTCTTCGCGGTGCTGGGGGAGAAGGTGTCCCGGCGCGTGTGGTTCTTCGTCGGGGTCGTCGTGGTCGGCGCCGGATTTGTTGTTATCGGATTGCTCGGACCTGCCTGGTCGATCTTCCTCGGCGCCGCTTTGGTCGGAGTTGGCGGCGGCTGCATGAATGCAGTCATCGGCCTGACCTTCATCGAGAACGTTCACGGCAACCAGCGTGGAAAGGTCCTCGGTGCACAAAACGCGATCATGACGCTCGTGCCGGCGCTGGGAGTCGGGGGCGCGGCCGCACTCATCGAGGTCGGTAGCCTTGGTCTGACCACGACCGTTCTCGCGGCGTTGTGGATCGTCGCCGCGATCGTGGCGATACTGAGCCCCCGAGTGCGGAGGCTGGGACAGGAGACAGCCTGATGCGCATCGCCGAGTTGGCCGATCTCGCGGGAGTAACCGTCCGCACCATTCGCTATTACCACCAGGCCGGAATCCTCCCGGAGCCGCCGAGACTCTCTAATGGGTACCGCGATTACACGGTCGATGACCTGGTCACTGTCCTGAAAATTGTCGAGCTCACTGAGTCCGGTCTGTCGCTGTCACAGGCTGCGACGGTGGCTGCGGGCTCAACTGATTCGCCCGACGACGTCTTGGACGACGCCGACCGAGCCCTCGCCGCGAAAATTGCTGCCCTTACCAAGCAAAGAAAAAGACTGGCCGAAGCCCGTGCCGGAGGGCACGTGGGACTATCCCGAGAAACGGCAGCTCTCAGCGTCACTCCCGATGACCTACCCACTGCGATCTTGCTTGCTCATCTGTACCGGGATAATCCGCAGCTTCCGCTCCTGGCCACGATGCTCAGTGCGCCGGAGATGCGAGAGAGCCTCGAATCCATTCAGAAGCGTTTCGACGCCCTCGACGAGCACTCCACCGACGACGAACTCGTTAACCTCACAGCCGACATCCATGACGTGATGGCTGACTTCACTGATGGGCTACCGGCGTTGACGGAAGAGCAGAATCAGCTGATCCTCGCTCTGACCGAAGGAAAGCTCAACAACCGCCAGCGGCGGTTCTTCGAAGGGCAGTGAGCCTAAACGCCCAGTGCCAGGACCAGGCCCTTTAAGGGCAAGTGGATCAGCGTCTCGGTAGGTCGGGAGTGTCCGGCCAGTTCGAGAGCATCCGCGTACGCACTGAGCTGTCCGATGTATTCCTTCCTCACATGATCGACCGGTTCAGGTCCGGGATAGGACTTGTGGTCGATGAGGATGAGGGAGGCGTCGGGAAGCATAAGCAGTTGATCGATCCACCCCTCAGACACCTGGCCGTGCTCATTGCGCCAGGTGATGGGGACCTCGGTGAGGATCTTCGCGCCCGGGTAGGTGGTGTCGATCCAGGTGCGCCAGCGCTCGCCGAGTTCGATGACACGCTCGGGATCGATGTACCGAGAGATGTTCCAGGAGTTGATGAGGCGGGTGGCGGAGGTGAGTTTGTCGGCGTCGGGAAGTGAGGCGCCAAGGTAGCTGTGGATCGCATCGCCAACGTGGTTCCAGTTTTCGCCGCCCTCGTCCACGAGCGGATCGCCGAGGATCGCGCGTTCAGTGACCGCCACCGTGTCGATCTGGGTGGCGGTGGTGCGGATACCACTGGGAGTGACTCGGGAGGGGAAACCTGGCGCTGAAGGAGCCGTGCGGAGAATGTCCTGGGAATGAGGCACTGTGCCGGTGGACTCCAACTCGCCGTCTTCTGGAATGGAAAGGGAGGAGATCTCGACGGGAACCTCGGCGAGCAGGCCGTCGTTGTTCTTGATCTGGAGGAAGTCGCCGGCGGTGTCGAGTGAGACCTCGGTGCCGTTCAAGGCGGAGAGGCCGGTGAAATCTTTGATCGGCGCCAGCGCGGAGATGCGGACGGCACGGGTCAGCGCGACGTAGGAGAGACGCCTGGCATCGGCGTTGTCAGCGTTGCGTCGGATCAGTTGTGAGCGGTGGTTTTCGAGCTCCGCGATGATGGTGTCGAGCTTGGAATCGATCGCGGGCCAGAAGCGGAGGAAACGTCCGCCGAGGGGGTCCTCGATCGTTGGTGGGCGGAGGGATTCGACGCGATGGCCGAAGGGGTGGAACCAGTCGGTCGGCTTCGGCACGATCACACAGACCGCTTCCCACTCGAGCCCCTTGGCCGAGTGGACGGTGCCCACATAGACGCCCGTCTCTGACTTCTGGTCCGGCGCCTCGGCGTCCTTGAACCACAGTAGGAATCCCGTGGGAGAGACCGGCGCGCCATTGCCTTTGGCCTCGTTCATGTAGTCAAGCGCCATTGCGGAGATGGCGCCGAGGGATTCAGTGCGCTCGTCTGGAGTGCTCCATCGCGCGATGCGACGGCGCAGGTCAGTGGCGTCGATGACCTGACGGATGATCTCATCCGGGGTCAGGTCGACAACTGTTTCGCGAAGCGCGACGAAGGGCTCGAGGATTGGATCCTTGGCCCACTGTGCGAGTAATTCACGGCGATCCTCGCGAGTATCGGCTGAGGTCAGATCTCGGAACCAAGTTTGGTGGGCACCGTGGTCATCCATCAGGTGGATCAACTCGGTGAGGGACTGGGTGTCCCGGGCATCGAGGAGGAACCCGAGAGCTGCCTGCACCAGCTGCCCTTCACGGGATTGGCGCGGGTCGGAGATACCACTGGAACAAGGGACCCCGGCCACCTTGAGTGCTGCGCTGATCTCCTTGGCCTGAGTGTTGGTCCGGGCAAGTACTGCAATGTCTTCCGGAGCCAGCCCGTCCTCGCGGATCCAGCGGATGACGCCGGCAGCGATGGAGCCGTACCAATCCGGATTCTTAGGGGTCTTGGCGTCGGGGTTCCATATTTGAACGCGGCCGTCGCGACGCTTCTCTGCCACCGGCTCTGCGACGGTCAAACGTGCGGACTCATCGATCGTCGCTGCGAAAATCTCGTTCGACAGTTGCAGTGGCTGTGCGTGCGAACGCCAGGACTTGTCGAGGACTCGGAGGTCGCCACCGCTGTCCTTGACCGCCTCGATAGCCGCATCCATCAACAGCGGGTCTGAACCGCGGAAGCCGTAGATCGACTGTTTCGGATCGCCAACCCAGATAATCTCGCCGACGAGTTCGCCCAGTGCGAAGAACAGTGAGAGCTGCAGCGGGCTGGTGTCCTGGAACTCGTCGACGACGAGGACTTCGTAGGAGTCGGCGATTGCTTCTCGGACTCGCTCGGAGGACTGGATGACCTCCAGCGCCATGACCTCCTGGTCGATGAAGTCCAGAAGGCCCAGTGCGTCCTTGTAGTCGCGGTACGACTCAATGCAGTCTGCGGCGGTAGTGAGAGTCAGCTCGATGAGGGTTCGGATGTCGTCGCGGAACACCGGGTTGGCGGCGATGTCGGTTGAGATATCCGAGAAAACCTCGAAGGCCGCAACCACCGCTTTAGGCGATGAGACCTTGCCGAATCCGGCCCATTCAGCCCAGGTGAAGTCACGTGGATGATTGCGCGCTTGATCGGCCCACTTGGTGTGCTTCTCGACCCGGGTTTTCGCGGTTTTCGTAGTTTGGCCTTCATCTGAATCGATCGCCTCATCACAAGCCTGGATGAGGTTTGATTTCCAGAGGCCGGTGCGTGAGTCAGTAGTGTCGGGGGAGGCGACGGCGTCGAGAAGCGATATCACTTCCTCAGTTGAGGGCTTGATTGAATCGCGCAGGTCATCAGCGGTGAGAAGGTTCTGGCGAGCTGCCTCAGTGATCTCCTGGACAGTCCGGGGCCAAGAGATGCGGTTGTCGTATTGGTGGGTATCGGCGGGGCGGTCGTAACCGGTGCGCTTGAGCAGCTCATGGTGTTCGGCATCGCGGACGGCAATGATGTCGTCGGTGGCGACGGCGAAGGCACGCTTGCCAGCCTCGTCCTCCAGGATGTCCAGCATGGGGGAGAGACCTGCGTCGATGGCGAAGTCCTGCACGATGCGCGAGGCAACCGAGTTCACCGTGCCGACGAGCGCGGCATTGACTGACTGCGCAGCCGCCGTGAGCCCACGGTCCATGAGCTTGGATCGGATGCGCTCAGTCAGTTCGGCCGCTGCCTTCTTCGTGAAGGTCGTGGCGATGACTGCGGCGGGGTCGAGGCCCTCCGCAATGCGTGAGGCGAGCTCCTCGGTGATTTGGTACGTCTTGCCAGTTCCGGCGCTGGCGGTGATGATCGTTGATTTCATCAGCGGAAATCTCCTTCGATACCGGTGAGTACGCCGTAGTCGGTGTACGTAAAACTTTCGACGGGAAGGAAGCCACCTTGGTCGTGGACAACGCCGGCGGCTTTCTCGGCGGCTTTCATGCTGGCGCTGTAGCTCAGGCCTTCCCCCTGGACGCGAGAGATTAGGCCATTGCCGACATCGTGAATTGTGCCGTCGAAGGCGATCTCCGCGAGAGCCTCGGACAGTGACTTTTTCGCAGCAGCCCACAGATCCTCGGTGTCGTGGCCACCGGCGGTGATACCGCCTAGGCGCGGATCGACGGAGTTGAATTTTCCGTACTTGAGCTCGTAGTACGCGGTAGTTACTGCAGCCAGCGGGAGGTTTTCTTGATCAGCGACAGACCAGGCATACAGAGCCAACTGCAGCGATCGGCCGTTCTGCACAGACTCGCGGAACTTCCTCTTTGATCCGCTGTACTTCAGATCCACGACGACCGGGAGGCCTTCATTGCCCACGGCATCAAGGTCGCGGAAACCGGACACCACGAGTGAATGGGTGATGTCGGGGCGGGAACCGTTCGGATCGGTCAAGGTTAGGGTCAGTGGCACCGCGAAGTCCGCCTCCACCGCGCGGATGCGAATGCCGGCGTCGGACAGCGTTCGGAACATCGACGGAATTGACTCCAAGGCCTCAGTGCGCAGTTGCTCGCGTCGCAATGACTGTCCAGGCAGCAACAGCTCGGACGCCAGATAGGGGAGCATCTCGTCGAAGACGTCCGCGACCTCAGCCTCGGAGACCTCCACCAGGTCCGCTTCCTCGCCGACGTGTCGGTGCACCAATTCCTCGACAATTGCGTGCTCGAACGTGCCGACCAACTGATTTCCGGCTGGCAACTGAGCCAGTTGGCCTGGACGGATCCCCAGTGGATAGCTCAGCAGCCACTCCAGACGGTGAATGAGGAGCTTCTCCATCTGGGAGTAGGACATCTTCTCCGGAAGGAGCTGCGTTCCAGGTCTCACGTGCCGCAGAACCGGATCCACCACACTGATTTCTTCTGCTACAGGGTCGGTCACCTGCAGTGATTGCCCGCTGAACATCCAGGATCCATCGGACACCAACTCAGCGGCGTCTGTAGTGACGTCCTTAATTAGGTCGGGCACCGGAGTATCCCCATCAGCGGCATCTTGCACTGCAAAATCCAGGAGCGGATCGAGCAACGTTGGTTCACCGTCAAGCGACCGTGCCACCACAGCCACAACGTCTCCAGCGCTACGCACGCCCCGCAACTGCGCGTGGACGGACAACGCCGCCAACGCAGTCGGGCTTGGCACAATGACACCCGCCGTTTCAGCCAATTCACGGACCTCTGCTGGCGTCCAATGCCGAGCAAGCGGAGTCGAGTTGTCGATTGCTCCCCACCACAGCACTGGCGCCGGGGCTAGAGCTGACAGTTGGCTAGGGGACGTGACCGTGGGGCGGTTCGTCGCTTCTGCTCCGGACAGCGGTGACGCCGCAGGCGGGCAACAGTCAGTGATGATCCGCTGCAGTTCGGGCTGGCTCACGGATTCGCGTTCTTGCAGCACCGCAATGACGGAATTTACGGATTCGCTGGCGCGGGTGAGGGCAGAAGTGGACGTCGTGAAGCCGATCTTTCGCAATCTCGCCTGCAGCCACGTTAGTGCACGGATGATGTCCGCGGTCGGGCAGAGCCCATCCTGGAAGGAGAGGGCGTTCGTGGTGAACAGGTGGGTGAGGTCATCGGCGATGTCGAAGCCTTCCTCCTTCAGCTTCCCGACGGCCTGAGCCCACGCCCCACCACCCACACCCGGCTCCTGAATGAGTGCTCGGAGGAGTTCATAGCGCACGGCTGACGGAACAAGACGGACTGCGTGAGTGCCGCCTTCGTCGCCGGTAGTGGTCGATAAACCAAGGTCGAGGACCGCAGCGACGGCGTTGACGTTGATCGGGGCGGTGACGGCATTGAGGAACAAAGGCACAATCTGGGCGGTCGCGCGCAGATCGCTGGAGTCAGACCGGCCGACTCGGGGGAGCCCTCGGCGAGCCAACTCCTGATCGAGGGCGTCGGTGCGGGAGGTAGATAGAAGGGTGCGGGCAGGATCTGTCGCAAGGATCCGAGCGGCCGTTTCTGCCGCCTGCCATTCGGTAGCGGCAGAAATAATACGAACCGAGCGCACCGGCTCGGGCTCGGCTGGTTCGAGGATCTCGACCCCGAGAACGTGAAGTGACGTGATGATCTCGGACCATGGGGCCGGGAGGTCAGAACGATTCAGCACAGTGAGCGAGTCGATTCCCACGGATGCCGGGGACTCCACATTGGCTCGGTGGTGGAGCTCGCGGGCTATGTCCCGCAGACAATCAGCGACTCCGGGGTGGTCGGTGAACTCCACTTCCGCCAAGGCCAGCGCCGCCAGACGGGGAGAAGACAAGCCACTGCGTGGAACCCAGCCAAGTTCGGCCAGTTCATCACGAAGGGATAGCAGCTGGGAGGCGGTTGCCCAACCGTCGAGTTCCATAGACTGTGCGCACCAGGGATGGGCTGTTGCCTCAAGGGCGCGGCGGTAGGCGGCCACTCGTCGGGGGCGAGGAATCTCCGGCGCGGTGATCCCTAGACGTGTCCCCAGGATCGAGGTAAGCCCTCGGGGACCGACAGTGACCTCACCGATAGTTCCCTGCTTTCCACCGCGGAGCCAGGGCGCGCCGTCCAGTTCCCACCCGAAGAGTATTTCCATGGGGAAGATACTAGGAGGCATCCGGACACCTTGTCCGGAGAAGCCAGACCGATGTTCGAAAACGACATTCGGCGCATATCCCTACCTGCGGGATTAGGTCTGAACGAGCTTGATTTCGGGGGCGACGGTGGGTAGTGTCTTTCCGGTATGCGCCATGCATGCCGGTGTAGCTCCAGATTGACCTGAACCTCACAAGGGTGAATGTCCGCTGGTAGATACGCCGACAACGTCCGCTTTTTCGATTTTCAATCCATTTCGGAGCCCTAACACATGCCCACCTCTAACACCCCTCAGGTTGCCATCAACGACATTGGCACCGCTGAGGACTTCCTCGCCGCAGTCGACGCAACGATCAAGTACTTCAACGATGGCGACATCGTTGAGGGAACCGTCGTTAAGGTCGACCGCGACGAGGTCCTGCTCGACATCGGCTACAAGACCGAGGGCGTCATCCCGTCCCGCGAGCTGTCCATCAAGCACGACGTCGACCCTGATGAGGTCGTCGAGGTCGGCGATGAGATCGACGCACTGGTCCTCACCAAGGAGGACAAGGAAGGTCGTCTGATCCTGTCCAAGAAGCGCGCTCAGTACGAGCGTGCCTGGGGCACCATCGAAGAGCTCAAGGAGAAGGACGAGCCGGTCACCGGTACCGTCATCGAGGTCGTCAAGGGCGGCCTCATCCTGGACATCGGTCTGCGTGGCTTCCTCCCGGCGTCCCTCGTCGAGATGCGTCGCGTCCGCGACCTCCAGCCGTACATCGGCCAGGAGATCGAGGCCAAGATCATCGAGCTGGACAAGAACCGCAACAACGTCGTTCTTTCCCGCCGTGCATGGCTCGAGCAGACCCAGTCTGAGGTCCGCTCTGAATTCCTCCACCAGCTGCAGAAGGGCCAGGTCCGCAAGGGCGTCGTGTCCTCCATCGTCAACTTCGGTGCGTTCGTCGATCTCGGCGGCGTTGACGGCCTGGTCCACGTTTCCGAGCTGTCTTGGAAGCACATCGACCACCCGTCCGAGGTTGTCCAGGTTGGCGACGAGGTCACCGTCGAGGTTCTCGAGGTCGACCTGAACCGCGAGCGTGTCTCCCTGTCGCTGAAGGCGACCCAGGAGGACCCGTGGCGCGTCTTCGCTCGTACCCACGCTATCGGCCAGATCGTCCCGGGCAAGGTCACCAAGCTGGTGCCGTTCGGTGCGTTCGTTCGCGTCGAAGAGGGCATCGAGGGCCTGGTCCACATCTCCGAGCTGGCCGAGCGCCACGTGGATGTCCCGGACCAGATCGTCAACGTTGGCGAAGAGGTCATGGTCAAGGTCATCGACATCGACCTCGAGCGTCGTCGTATCTCCCTGTCGCTCAAGCAGGCTGACGAGGACTACACTGAAGAGTTCGACCCGACCAAGTACGGCATGGGCGACTCTTACGACGAGCAGGGCAACTACATCTTCCCGGAGGGCTTCGACCCGGAGACCAACGAGTGGATGGAAGGCTTCGAGTCCCAGCGCGCCGAGTGGGAGGGTCGCTACGCCGAGGCAGAGCGTCACTTCCAGCTGCACTCCGCTCAGATCGAGCGTCACCGCAGCCAGGCCGCCGAGGCAGCAGCCGCACCGTCGAACTACTCCTCTGACTCTGAGGATGCTCCGGAACAGGCAGCGCCGTCCGCAGCAGCCCCGGCTTCCGAGGAAGCAGCATCGGCAGGCTCCCTGGCTTCCGACGAGCAGCTCGCCGCACTGCGCGAGAAGCTGGCCGGCAACTAGTAGCCACCGCTTAAACCCCGTCACTTCCTGATCTATCTCAGGGGGAGGCGGGGTTTTCCGCTACCCTCGGAACAATGATCAAGGTTGGACTGACAGGTGGCATGGGCAGCGGTAAGTCGACGGTCTCTCGGCGATTCGCAGGCTACGGGGCTCTGATCGTTGACGCAGACGCCATTGCCCGAGAGATCGTTGAACCGGGCCAGCCCGCGTTAGCTGAGCTCTCTGAGCGATTCGGTGACGACATCCTCAATGAAGACGGATCCCTAAACCGGGCCGGGCTTGCTGCGAAGGCCTTCACCACTGCTGAGGACACCGCCGCCCTCAACGCGATCACCCATCCACGAATCGCTGAGCGCACGGCAGAACGCTTCGCGCAGGCGGGAGCCGCAGACATCGTCATTCACGATATGCCTCTGCTGATCGAGAATGGGCTGACCGAGGACTGCGACATTGTCGTGGTCGTGCACGCCCCTGAGGACATTCGCGTCCAGCGCCTAGCCGAGGCCAGGGGAGTGGACGAGGACGATGCCCGTCGTCGGATCGCTGCTCAAATCGACGACGAGGCGAGGTTCGCCGCAGCCGATGTCATCCTCGATAACTCCGGCTCTGAAGAGGCTCTCCTCGCGCAGGTCGATGACCTGTGGAATGGCCGGCTACTGCCGATGCGTGACGCTGTCATCTGACATGCGCGACCTCACCCACACCATCGTCACCGGTTTGCCGGTCTACCCAGGCGACCCGGCTGTGTCTGTGACTGATGCCTGCACCATCGGTGACGATGGAGCTGCCGTGAGCCACGTGAGTTTCGGCTCGCATACGGGCACCCACGTCGATGCGCCTTCGCATACTGTCGCGGGTGGTCGAACTTTGGCTGAGGTGTCTCTAGAAGAGCTCGTAGGCGACGCCCTGATCCTGCGCATCGATGCTGCTCCGCGACAGAAAATTACCGCTGTAGACCTCGATATTGAGGGATCCGTGCCGCGAATCGTTGCACTTGCGACGGGGTGGGACCGATACTTCGGAACACCCGAGTACTTAGAGCATCCATTCCTCTCCAGAGACGCGGCCGAACTCTTGTGGGAGCGCGGCATGCGGGTCCTCGCAGTGGATACCTTCAGCCCCGATGCCACGCCGACATCTGATTTTGCAGTGCATGAGGTGGTGCTCGGCGGTGACGGATTGATCGTCGAGAACCTCACCGGGCTCACCGGTCTGGGCCCGAGCGCCAGAATGGCGTTCTATCCCCTGAAGCTCGGTGCCGTCGACGGCGCCCCCGTGCGTGCTATCGCTCATTAACAGGCTCTTAGATCAGAAAGCGAATGTGCGGGAGGCCGTCGTCGTGGGTGATGCGGGTGTGGACGAGGAAAACGTCGTGAAGCAATTCTTCCGTTAGCACCGCTGACGGGTTGCCCTCGGCAACCACCTGACCACCAAACATCACGATGATGCGGTCGCAGAACATCGCCGCCAGATTGAGGTCGTGCAGGACAGTGACGGCGGTGGCCTCGGAATTCCGCGTAAGGCGGAGGATCTCCAACTGGTGGGAGATATCCAGGTGGTTGGTCGGCTCATCGAGAAGAATCATTGGAGTCTCTTGCGCGAGGGCGCGGGCGATGTGCGTGCGCTGGCGTTCACCGCCGGAGAGCTTCGACCAGGCCCGGTTTAACAGGTGAGTGACGCCGGTAGATTCGGCGGCTCGGTCGATGACCTCTGTTCCCGTAGAGCCCGGCGCCATCCACGACTTCTGATGCGGGACGCGGCCCAGTGCGATGACGTCACGAACCTTCAACTCGAGTTCGGTATGCCCGAGCTGCTCGACATAAGCCATGCGCAACGCAATTTGTTTGCGGTTCATGGAAGCCGCATCTGCACCGTCGATGAACACCGTGCCGTTGTCAGGCTTTGTCAGCCCCGCAAGCAATCGCAGCAATGACGTTTTGCCTGAACCATTGGGCCCCACGATCCCGAGGGTTTCTCCAGTGGAGACTGAGAGAGATACATCGTTCACGATGTGGTTGCCTCCGGCGGACCAATGCAGGTTGTGTGCTTGCAGAAGTTCAGTCATCGACGTGCCCTTCCAGCTCGGATCAGCACTGCTACGAACACTGGCACACCCACAACTGCGGTGAAAACACCCACAGGGATCTCTTGGGGCTGGGCGATGGTGCGGGCGAGAGCGTCGACCCACACCAGCAGAATCGCACCGAGAACCATCGAGACCGGCAGCAGCCGCGAATGGCCGGGACCGACGATGAGTCGAGCAATATGCGGCACAACCAGACCGACAAATCCGATCGCGCCAGACGATGCGACGACAGTAGCGGTCACTACGGCGGTGACAAGCAACAGCAACCACCGCAGCTTCACGACGCTCACTCCCAACGACGCCGCCGCATCCTCGCCAAATGCCATTGCGTCCAGGTGAGCGGAAACCAGAAGACACACGATGAGGCCGGACGCTACGACCACGGCGGTGAGTGCCACTTCGTCCCAGGATGAGGAACTGAGGGAGCCGAGCATCCAGAACATGACCGAGCGGGTCTGGTTCGGGTCAGCGCCGACCATCACGATGAGGGAGGTCAGCGCCGAGAAGAGCTGCGTCGCCGCGACACCGGCAAGAATGATTCGGTCGGAGGTGCCACCGGCGAGCTTTGCCAACAACAAGACCAATGCGAAGGAGAACACCGCGCCGAAGAAGGCGCCGCCGGCAAGGCCGATGGTGGCAGTGCCGATGCCCAGAACGATCACCAGAACAGCGCCGGTAGAGGCGCCGGAGCTTATGCCTAGGATGTACGGATCCGCGAGGGGATTCCGCAGCAGCGACTGCAAGATCGCACCGCACATCGCGAGGGCTGCTCCGGCCAGAGCGGCCATTAATGCCCGTGGCAGGCGCAGGCTCCAGACCGTGGCTTCTTGAAGCGAGGTGATGTTCTCCGGGAGGGAACTGGTGATCCCCAGTCGGTGCAGGATCACCGCCCACACGTCGGTCGGGGACAGCGGCACGGGACCGAAGGTTACCGCAACCAAAATGGAGAAGATGAGAACGACGAACCCCACCACCATCAGCGCGACGGTGGTGGGGAGGCGAGTGAGCTTAGCCATCCGTCAGGTTAAACTCTTCGAGACCCTCAGACACCTTTTCGATGCCGTCGACCGTGCGGATTGACGGGTTCATGTCGGCGCCTGCAACCAGGACGAATCGCTCTTCCTGGACGGCGGTCATCTGGCTGGCGACCGGGTGGTTCTTTAAGTATTCGATTTTCGCCTCAGCTGACTCGGCGGTGACCGAGTCACGGGTGAGGTCGCCAATTACCAGGACGTCCGGGTCCTCAGCAGCGATGGCTTCCCAGCTCATCTGGGGCCATTCCTCGGTGCTGTCAGCGAAGACGTTGGTCAGCTCCAGGGAGTCCGCGATCAACTGCGGGGCGCCGACGCCGCCGGCCATGTAGGGAGCCTCAGAATCAGCGAACCAGAATGCGACGGTGGTGTCAGGAGCGGCAGAGGCTTCCGATGCGTCCGCGACGCGCTGCTCGAGCTCGTCGATGAGGGCGGTGCTGTCATCCTGGACGTCGAAAAGCGTTCCGAGGTCTGAGATGTCGTGGTAGATCGAGTCCCAGGTCAGCTGCTCATCACGGGCGCCGTCGGTGTTCGCGTACGAGGACTTCGTGCACTCGGTGTACGCCAGGTAGGCGGGCACTCCTAGATCTTCGTACTGCTCAGGGGAACCGGATCCGGTCTCGGAGAGAGTGTTGTAGAAGGACGCTGCGACGAAGTCCGGGTCTTCCGCTAGGACGGTCTCCAGGGAGGCGTTGTTCTCGGCGAGGCGGGGGATGTCGTCATTGGCATCGGCGAGATCCTCACGCACTGGATCGGTCCATGTGGCAGAGCCGACGACACGATCTTCCTGGCCCATTGCCAGCAGAATCTCGGTAATGCCCTGATTGAGAGAGACGGCACGCTCGATCGGTTCGTCGACGGTGACCTCACGGCCGCAGTTGTCGATGGAAATCGGGTAGCCCTCGGAAGAGGAGTTCTCGGTAGTGTCGTTGTCCGCGCCGCAGGAAGCGAGGAACAGGCCGGTGACGGCGAGCGTCGGCAGAAGAAGTGAACGTGACATGGTCGTCCTTCGTCAGTGGGCCCAGAACGCGGGGCCCGGTGGCTGATGGCACCGCGGTGACGCGGTGTATCGACGGGTGATCGGACTCATGCCAAGGCATTTACCGTTGCGCGCCAGTTCCAGGTTTGCACTGGATTCCCACCGCCGATGGGCTGAATTTACCATTGGCCGTTGTGGTGGATTCGATCGACCAGGGAAGATGTCGATCCTGGGGTTACCATGGCCGGTATGGCATTCGCTGCAGAACAACCGGTCCTCGCGCACTCGGAGTTTCGCCCGGTGGGGGACATCGAACGTGCTGGTGGGGAGTTCGAGGTCATCTCGGATTATGAGCCCGCCGGCGACCAGCCGCAGGCAATCAAAGAATTAGCCGAGCGACTGGACCGCGGAGAGCGTGAGGTCGTCCTCATGGGCGCTACCGGTACCGGTAAGTCGGCGACCGCGGCATGGCTAATTGAGAAGACCCAGAGGCCGACGCTGGTGATGGCGCACAACAAGACCCTGGCGGCCCAGTTGGCCAACGAGTTGCGGTCGCTATTGCCGAATAACTCCGTCGAGTACTTCGTCAGTTATTACGACTACTACCAACCTGAGGCCTACATCGCGCAGACGGACACGTACATCGAGAAGGACTCCTCGATCAATGAGGACGTGGAGAGACTGCGGCATGCGGCGACCTCCGGTCTCCTCTCGCGTAACGACGTCGTGGTGGTCAGCACCGTCTCCTGCATTTACGGACTGGGCACCCCGCAGTCTTACCTGGATCGGTCGGTGTTCCTCCGCGAAGGCGATGAGGTGGATCGTGACCAGTTCCTGCGGCTTCTTGTGGATGTCCAGTACACCCGCAATGACATCGCCTTCACTCGCGGCACCTTCCGCGTGAAAGGCGACGTGGTCGACATCATCCCGGCGTACGAGGAGCTGGCGGTTAGGGTCGAGTTCTTCGGCGATGAGATTGATTCGCTGTATTACTTGAATCCTCTGACGGGGGACGTCGTAAAGCAAATCTCTGAAGTTCGTATCTTTCCGGCGACGCACTACGTCGCAGGACCTGATCGGATGGAAAAGGCACTGAAGGCGATCAAGGCCGAACTGGCCGATCGGCTTGCCGACCTGGAGAACCGCGGCAAGTTGCTGGAAGCGCAGCGCCTGCGGATGCGCACTGAGTACGACATCGAGATGATCCAGCAAGTGGGATTCTGCTCGGGCATCGAGAATTATTCGCGGCATGTCGATGGGCGTGAGCCGGGTTCGGCGCCGGCTACGCTTATTGATTATTTCCCGGAGAACTTCCTCACCATCATCGATGAGTCTCACGTGACTGTGCCGCAGATCGGCGCGATGTTCGAGGGTGACGCCTCCCGCAAGCGCAACCTGGTGGACTTCGGTTTCCGGCTGCCCTCGGCGATGGATAACCGGCCTCTGACCTTCAATGAATTCAATGACCGGGTTGGGCAGACCGTCTTCATGTCCGCGACGCCAGGTCCGTACGAGTTGGAGAAGGCCGGGGGTGAAGTCGTCGAGCAGGTCATTCGTCCGACGGGACTGGTCGATCCGCAGATCATCGTCAAGCCTACCCAGGGCCAGATTGATGACTTGATCCACCAGATCCGTACTCGCGCAGAGAAAAATGAGCGTGTCCTGGTCACAACCCTGACTAAGAAGATGGCGGAGGATCTCACTGATTACCTCCTGGAGAACGGCATCCGCGTGCGGTACATGCACTCGGACATCGACACGCTCAAGCGCGTGGAATTGCTGCGGCAGCTGCGCCTCGGTGAGTACGACGTGCTGGTGGGCATCAACCTCCTACGTGAGGGCCTGGATCTTCCAGAGGTTTCTCTTGTGGCGATCCTCGACGCCGATAAAGAGGGCTTCCTGCGTTCTTCGACCTCGTTGATTCAGACCATTGGCCGTGCCGCCCGAAACGTCTCCGGCGAGGTCATCATGTACGCCGACCGAATCACCGACTCGATGCAGAACGCTATTGAAGAGACCGACCGCCGCCGTGAGAAGCAGGTCGCGTACAACACTGAGCACGGCATCGACCCGCAGCCGCTGCGCAAGAAGATCGCGGACATCCTTGATCAGGTCTACGACGACACTGACGGTGAGGCCAGCGGCGGTGTCGAGTCTGATGCAGCGGTGGCTGGTTCCGTCGACCGTGCCAACATGCCAAGCGCGCAATTGAAGAAGCTTATCGACGACCTGACCGAACAAATGGGCGCCGCCGCCCGGGAGCTGAAGTTCGAGCTGGCGGGACGGCTGCGCGATGAGATTCAGGACCTCAAGAAGGAATACCGCGCGATGGGTGACGCCGGAATCGACTAGGCCCGACCGGGGTGGACCGCGGGAACAGGCGAACAGTGGTTTTGATACCGTGTGGTCTTAACGTCCCGGAGGTTGAACACTGTACGCCGGGAGTCACACACCCCTCCTTGGAAAGGCATGCTATGAGCGCATACAAGACCATCGTTGTCGGAACCGACGGCTCGAAATCCTCGATTCTTGCGGTTGAGCGGGCGTCCGCCATCGCCGCTGCCGTTGACGCCACGCTGATCATCGGTTGCGCCTACTACAAGACTCCGGAGGATGCGTCTCGTACCCTTCGCGCCGATTCCGTCGTCGTGCTGTCGGAGGAGCGGGCGAAGGAGAACTTCGCCGAAGCTGAGAAGGCCGCGAAGGACGCCGGCGCCATGTACAAGACCGAGGCCCGCGCTGGATCTCCGGCCGAGGCACTGATGGGGCTGGTATCTGAGTATGACGCGGACCTTTTGGTGGTCGGCAACCGCGGCATTAACTCCCTGACCGGGCGCCTGATCGGTTCGGTCCCCTCGGATGTGGCCCGCCAGTCTGACTGCGACGTGATGATCGTGCGCACCGTCTGATTCGCACTCGCCCCCAGCGATAAAGGGACTCCCCGACACAGGGGAGTCCCTATTTTCAGGCCTGTAAACCTTGCCTCGAAAGGAGCTGAATGAACGACCATTTCCGCCCGTACGCTTCCCTGACTGCAGCGGCAGCTGTGGGCATCGCGATGTTCTTCACCGTGTACTCGCTCATCCCGCTGACCTGGTCTGACCAGCCAGGGGCGAGTAGTGCGTTCATCGGCACCATGATGACCTTTGTCATTGCGGTGCAAGTGTTCGCTCCGGCGCTGGTGCGTCGGTATTCGCTCCGGACGGTCATGGCCGCGTCGTTGGTGGCGATGGCGGTTGGTGTCCTCGTGACGGGATTGGCTGGGACGCTGCCGACGCTCATCGCCGCGGCAGTGCCGCTGGGACTGGGCTTCGGTGTGATGGTCGTGTCCGGAGCGCAGGGTGTGGCCCTCTTGGTCCCTTCCGGACAACTTGCCCGTGCGTTGGGCATCTACGGTTTGGTGTCGATGCTGGGCTCGGCTCTGGGCTCGCCGGCGGGTGTGCAGCTCACCTTGGCCTTTTCATCGACAGTGTTCGGGGTTGTCGCATTTATCCTCCTGCTGGTTGCATCGGGGCTGGCATTGACCATTCCGTCAGGCGTCGGCGTGATCGAGCCTGACGGACCCGGAGCCTCCTGGTCGTCCCGCGTACGAGTGATTGGCGATGCGCTCTCAACGGCTCCGTGGTTCATCGTCGCGTTCTTGCTTCTGTCGATCGTGATCCTGTCGCACGGACTGACCAGTCTCCCCGTGACTGCGTCGGCTCTCGGCAGCGCGGCGGCAGTGATCTTCGTTGTCCAGGTCGGAAATGCGATTGGCCGTGGTTTCGGTGGCGAACTTGAGACCCGCACCGGAGCAATGACCACGTCCGTTACTGGTGCGTTGCTCCTGGTGATCGGAGGTGTGACCAGTGTCCTGGTGGACAATTTCGCTGTGATTCTGGCGGCTGGCGTGATGATTGGTCTCGGAGTCGGCACGGTGCAATCGGTGACGCTGCACGCGGTGATGCTCCGGATGACACCTGGTCGCGCTTCGGTGCTGTGGAATCTCGGTCTCGACGGTGGACTGTGGGCCGGAGGCATCCTTTGGGGTCTGCTGCTGACGGCCGGCCAGGTGAAACTCGGGGCTCTGGTCTTCGCTGCCTTGGTCGCTGTCGCTGGTATTGCGGTAGTGGCCCAACTTCGATCAGAGAACCGCGCCCGTCCAGCTGTGGAGGAGCTGCGCTAATGGTGAGTCCTTTTGCTGCAGTCACGACGGCGGCCGCGAGCACCCTGGCGGTGTTCTATGCCGCTTATTCACTGGTCCCTCTTGTCTGGGCAGACGTGCCCGGAGCCAGCAGCCTGTTCATTGGCACGATGATGTTTTTCGTGTTGGCAGTCTAGGCGTTCGTTCCTCCACTGGTGCGACGATTTTCGCTGATGTGGGTAATGCTTACCGCCCTGTTCTCGATGGTGGTCGGCATTCTCTTGACCGGTTTCGCCGGAGGACTGCCGCTGCTGGTGGCAGGAGCTGTGGTGCTCGGCGCCGGGGCGGGAACCGCCATGGTCACTGGTGCGCAGGGCGTCGCTTTGGTGCTCGACCACCAGAAGTTGGCTAGAGGCCTCGGTGTGTATGGATTGGTCGCAATGGCGGCCTCTGCCGTCGGTGCTCCAGTCGGTGTCCAATTGTCGCTGACCTACTCGGCAGCGGTTTTTGCGCTGTGCGCCACGGTGATTCTTGTGGTGGCCGTGGTTGTGATTCTGACGCTTCCGTCGGGCATTGGCCTTGGTTCGTCAGGGACGCGTGAACGGTTGACGTGGTCATCAAGGATTCGGTTCCTCGTCGGAGCAGTGTCGACGGCGCCGTGATTGATCGTCGCGTTCCTCATCTTGTGCACGGTTGTCATGTCACACGCATTGACGTCGTTGCCGGTGCTCGCATCAGCTATCGGAAGTGCATCTGCAGTCGTATTTGCGGGACAGCTTGGAAATGCCGTCGGACGAGGCTTTGGAGGAGAACTCGGAACCCGCGCCGGGACCTCTGGGTCCGTGGCGATTGCTGCGGCACTGATCGTCGTAGGCGGGATTATCGGTGCGGTCTCCGGTTCGTTCTCTGGCGCAATTGCCTCTGGCGTGGTCATCGGTGTGGGCGTAGGCGTTGCTCAGTCGGTCACACTGCACGCGGTCATGCTGCGGATGACGCCAGGGCGAGCCTCCGTAATGTGGAACCTCGGATTGGACGGCGGTTTGTGGGCCGGCGGAATCATGTGGGGCCTCCTGCTTACTGCCGGTCAGGTATATGAGGGAGTGCTCGTTCTGGCCGCTGTGGTGGCGGCTGCGGGAATTGCGGTGATCGTCAGCCTGCGCGTGGAAGACCGAGCGCAGCGCGGTGTCAGGACGTTGTCGGCCGAATAAAACTGTTCAGAGAATGCCGGTATATGATCTGTGAGTTTTGTACTCAAAATTCAAGGAGAGATTATGCCTGCAGAAGTCAGTGCCATTACCGCGTGGCAGTTTCAGTCTGAAGTTCCGATTCCTCAGGACATCGGACCGCTGTTGGTGCCGGGAGAAGTTCCGGTCGCCGCTTATCAGACTTTCCGCGACTCTGCGGTATTCACCGACCGCCGACTGATTGCCGTGACGCTCAGGGGCTCACCGGCAAGAAGATGGAGTTGTATTCGCTTCCCTACACGTCCATCAATATGTGGTCCTCGGAGAACGCAGGACGCATTGACTTCAACGCAGAGCTGGAACTGTGGACACGAGCTGGGCATATCAAGATCAAACTCGGACGCAATGTCGACGTCCGCCGTCTTGACTCGATCATCGCCAACGCAGTTCTCGGCTCGCTTGTGTAGGTGACGTCACAATCCCGGGATGCACTTCGGCGCACCGTTCTCAGAGACGACGACCAGCCGCTGCGTAGCCCGGGTCATTGCCACGTACACGTCCTGAAGTCCCATGGGGGACTCGTCGACGATGCGGTCCGGCTCGACCAGAATGACGTTGTCGAACTCGAGGCCCTTTGAATCCCGTACGCCGAGCAGCTGTACACCCTCCGGTGCGTCGAGGTCTGCCACCATTGACTCTGGGGTGATGATGGCGGTGAGGCGGTTGTCGGAGGCGTCGGGAAGCACAAGCGCTTCAGCCACTGACCTAGTGACCACCGGTGCAACGCCGGTGGACCTAATGGAGGTCGGTTCGGTTGCCTCCGGATCGATCTGGTGGAGGACTTCAACAGCCAGCTCCATGATCTCCGTAGGGGTTCGGTAGTTGATGGTCATCTCGTGCATGCGCCAGCGGTTCCCAATGATCGGGTCGAGGGCGTCTGCCCAAGAATCCGCGCCGGCAGGGGATCCGGTCTGTGCGACGTCACCGACCAGCGTCATCCAGCCATTGGGGGAGCGGCGGTGAATCATCCGCCAGGCCATCTGCGACATCTCCTGGGCCTCGTCGACGATGACATGCCCGTACGCCCAGGTGCGGTCCGCAGCAGCGCGCTGTGCCGTAGTCCGAGAGTCCCGGTCACGCTGACGCTCGGCAAGCCCCTCGGCGTCAATGAGGTCGTAGGCAGAGAGGATCTCGGCGGCGAAACCGTCGTCAAGATCTTGGGAAGCGGAACCGGTGAGCACGTCCAACGCGTCCTGAGCCTCCTCGATCTGCTGGAGCCAGGCGTTGCGGTCTTCTTCGTCGGCATCGCCACGGGTTGTTCCGAGGAGCTCCATGAGCTCATCCAAAAGCGGGGGATCAGACGGACTAAACGATCCGCCATCCTCCCGGTAGAGAGCTTCGGCGGTGACCTCGTCGTAGTCGCGGGCGGCCGAATCGATGCGGTCCCGGTCGCTGAAGAGATCGGACAAGAGCTGCTCGGCGGTGATCTCCGGCCAGAGTTCCTCGATGACCTCGGCGATGATGTCATCCTCCGCCAGCTCGGTGCGAAGATCCTCCACATCCGCTGCGGAGAGCAAGTTCTCACCACCGAAGGGGTCAGCGCCGATGGTGTCGGCGAGGGCGCGCGACATGGCGTTGTACATGTGCTTCCGGAAGGTGGGGCGTGCGAGATTGTGCGGACGGCGCGTGCGACGGGCACTGGACCTGGCGGCGTGGACCATCTCAGGTGTGATGGTAACGGCGACTTGATCAAGTTCGACGTCGATTGGCTCGTCCGGCACCACCTGCAGATCCCGGACTGCACGAGTGAGGATGTCGACCATCGCGGCAGAGCCCTTTACCTCCTGGGTAACCAATGACTCCTCGCCGGATCCGGAGACGCCAGGGTAAAGGTTCGCGATCGTCGACAGCACGACTCCGGTCTCGCCAAGGCTCGGCAAGACCTGTGAGATGTACTCCAGGAATGCGGGATTGGGACCGAGAATGAGAACGCCGGTTTTCTCCAGACGCTCTCGGTGGGTGTACAGCAACCATGCGACGCGGTGCAGCGCGACAGCGGTTTTACCGGTGCCAGGACCTCCTTGGACAACCATCGCCTGACGGGTCTGATCGCGAATGATCACGTCCTGCTCACGCTGGATAGTCTCTACGATTCCGCTCATATGGCCGGTTCGCGCGGAGTCTAGGACTTCACGCAGGACCTTCTCACCGCCAACGCCGGTCTCATCACGTTCGTTGTCTCCCGAGGAGGCTCCGTCGGGGCCGTACCCATCATCGGCACCGCCTGCTGGCAGGCTCAGCCATTCGTCGTCGACCTCGCGGAGCTTCCGGCCGCGGGTACGCAGGTGCCGGCGGAGCGTCACGTCTTCGGGGTGCGCAGTGGTTGCTAAGTAGAAGGGTCGCGCCTGGGGAGCGCGCCAATCCATGAGGAGCCCGCGATAGTCGTCGTTTTCATCGGAAAGGCCCATTCGTCCGATGTATCTGCGGTCGAGTTCCGGATGCCCTGGCACGGGATTCTCTGGGTCATCATCTGCAATGTCGATCCGCCCGAACACCAGACCGCTGGCGGCAGTCCGGAGTCGCTCGATCCGCTCTTGCAGGCGGTGGTATTCGATCTCGCGGGAGAGTCTGGCCTCCGGCTCCGGATCATCCTCAAGCATGATCCCGCGCAGTGAGTCCTCGTCGCACTGCAGCTCACCGTCAAGGTGCGCGTAGATCGCATCGAGATTCCGCTGTTCAGCGGGCAGATCAGGGTGGGGCACAGGTCTCCTTTGAACTGGTGGTGGGTTTACCAGCCTCGCTCGCGCCACTCAGGCAGGTTGGGGCGCTCGGCGCCGACTGTAGTGTCCGCGCCGTGCCCCGGGTGCACGACGGCGGAGCCGTCGAAAGTATCAAAGATACGCTTCTCGACGTCTCCGAGCAGCACCCCGAAATCCTCTTCACTCCACGTCTTCCCCACACCCCCTGGGAACAGGCTGTCGCCAACGAATAGGTGCGCTGGGTCTGAGGAGTCTGTGTCCAGCACGACGGCGAGGCCGCCCTTGGTGTGCCCGCGCAGGATGATGCAGGGCAGCGACAGACCTTGGAACTCGATGGTGTCGCCCTGGTCGAGGGCACGGTCAGCCTTGGCGGGGATATCCGGCGCGTCAAGGGCGCTGGTGATGTGTGTGGCGCCGGTGCGTTCGAGCACCTCGCCAAGTGCCTGAACGTGGTCTGCGTGGGAGTGGGTTGTCACCACGTGGGTTAGCTCGGCACCAGCATTTTCCACCATGGCGAGGAGATGATCGGCGTTGTCGGAGGCGTCGATAAGCAATGCTTTTCCGTCCTTCACCAGGAGGTAGCAGTTATTCGACATGTCTCCGACAGAGGTCTTGTAGACCGTCACGTCGCCATTGCTAATGGACTGGATCTCATCTCGGGCGGGGTCTCCGTTGTAGTTGCTCATGGGTCAAGGGTACGGATGGCAGTGACCGGAGGTGGTCGTCCAATACCCCGAACTAGTCGAACAGATGTACAATCGCTGGCTGTACACACTTCGATCAGGAAGGTAGCGCCTTGGCTGAACGCCTCGTCGTCCGTGGCGCCCGTGAGCACAACCTCAAGGGCGTCGACATTGACCTGCCTCGTGAACGGTTCATCGTGTTCACGGGCCTATCCGGTTCCGGAAAGTCCTCACTGGCCTTCGACACGATCTTCGCGGAAGGGCAGCGGCGATACGTCGAATCGCTGTCGTCGTATGCCCGTATGTTCCTCGGCCAGATGCAGAAGCCCGAGGTCGAGCTGATTGAGGGCCTGTCGCCCGCGGTGTCGATCGACCAGAAGTCGACGAACCGTAACCCCCGGTCGACGGTCGGCACCATCACCGAGGTCTATGACTACTTGCGTCTGCTGTTTGCTCGCACGGGTACTCCGCACTGCCCGGAATGTGGCGAGGTCATCTCCTCACAGACGCCGCAGCAGATCGTGGACCAGGTCTTGGAACTGCCGGAGCGGACGAAGTTCCAGGTGCTCGCGCCGGTTGTTCGTACTCGCAAGGGTGAATTCGTGGATCTCTTCGAGGATCTGGCGGCGACTGGTTTTGCGCGTGTTGTCGTTGATGGAGAGGTCTACCGTCTGACCGAGCCCCCGAAGCTGGAAAAGCAGGTCAAGCACAACATTGATGTGGTGGTTGACCGTCTGCAGGTGAAAGCCTCGCAGAAGCAGCGCCTCACTGACTCCGTTGAAACGGCTCTGAAGCTAGCCAACGGAATCGTGGTGTTGGATTGCATAGACCTGGAGGACTCGGATCCGAACCGCTACATGCGATTCTCGGAGAAGATGGCGTGCCCGAATGGGCATCGCATCAGCGTCGATGAGCTGGAGCCGCGCTCCTTCTCCTTTAACTCTCCGTATGGCGCCTGCCCGGACTGTGACGGCTTGGGTAATCGCCTGGAAGTCGACCCGGACCTGGTGGTTCCGGATCCGTCGGCGCCAGCAGTCTCAGCGATGGCCCCGTGGGCGACGACCCACAACGCGAAGTACTTCGAGCGCCTCATCGAGAGTCTGGCGGGGGAGATGGGCTTTGACGCCGATGCTCCCTTCGAGAGCCTCAAGGCAAACCAAAAGAAAGCCCTGCTGCAGGGCTCCAAGACGAAGGTGCACGTCAAGTACAAGAACCGCTTTGGTCGGCAGCGTACATACAACGCCGCTTTCGAGGGTGTTATGCCGTACCTGCACCGCAAACTGGAGTGGGCGGAGAGTGACTCTCAGAAGGAGCGCGTCCGTGGGTACATGCGTGAGGTTCCGTGCCCCAGCTGTAATGGCACCCGGCTGAAGCCAGAGATCCTCTCGGTGACGCTAGCTTCGACAGGCCACGGAGAACTGTCCATCGCGGGGCTCTCGGCATTGTCGGTGGCAGAAGCCTCGACCTTCCTCGACGATCTCAGCCTCGGCAAGCGTGAAGAGATGATCGCCGGGCGAGTTCTGCGTGAGGTTCAAGCGCGACTTCGATTCCTACTGGATGTCGGCCTGGATTACCTGTCGCTTTCCCGCTCGGCTGGAACTCTCTCAGGCGGTGAGGCGCAGCGAATCCGCCTGGCGACGCAGATCGGTTCAGGTCTGGCCGGCGTCCTCTATGTTCTGGATGAGCCGTCGATCGGGCTGCACCAGCGCGACAACCATCGCCTGATTGGCACGCTGAAGAAGCTGCGCGACCTTGGCAACACCCTCATCGTTGTCGAGCACGACGAGGACACCATCCGCGAGGCGGACTGGCTTGTCGATATTGGTCCCCGCGCCGGCGAGTATGGCGGCGAGATCGTTTACCAGGGTGAGCCGCAGGGCGTCCTGGAAGCAGAGGGATCGATCACTGGTGCGTACTTGTCGGGTCGTCGGTCCCTGGCGGTGCCGGAGAAGCGTCGCTCGGTCGACTTTGAACGCATGGTTACCGTCGTAGGTGCTCGGGAGAACAACCTCAAGGACGTGACAGTCGATTTCCCGCTTGGTGTCCTGACTGCGGTGACGGGTGTGTCCGGTTCTGGTAAGTCGACACTGGTCAATGAGATCTTGGCGAAGGTCATGTCCAATGAGCTCAATGGCTCGCGCCAGGTGCCAGGGCGACACCGCAGGGTTGAAGGACTCGATCAGCTCGACAAGCTCGTCCAGGTGGATCAGTCACCGATCGGCCGCACCCCGCGCTCGAACCCGGCGACGTACACCGGAGTGTTCGACAAGGTCCGAAACCTCTTCGCTGAAACGCAGGAGGCAAAGGTCCGCGGCTACAAGGCCGGCCGGTTTAGCTTCAACATCAAGGGCGGTCGGTGTGAGGCCTGCAAGGGTGACGGCACGATCAAGATCGAGATGAACTTCCTGCCGGATGTGTACGTCCCGTGCGAGGTCTGCCACGGAGCTCGCTACAACCGCGAGACCCTCGAGGTGACCTACAAGGGCAAGAACATCTCCGAGGTGCTCCACATGCCAATCTCGGAGGCAGCAGAGTTTTTCGAGCCGATCACTTCGATCGCGAGGTACCTCAACACCCTCGTCGATGTCGGGCTTGGTTATGTCCGACTCGGCCAGTCAGCGACGACTCTGTCCGGTGGTGAGGCGCAGCGCGTGAAGCTCGCATCAGAACTGCAGAAGCGCTCCAATGGTCGGACCTTCTACATCCTCGACGAGCCGACCACAGGTCTGCATTTCGAGGACGTGCGCAAGCTCATGCTGGTCCTGCAGGGACTGGTCGACAAGGGCAATTCGATCATCGTCATCGAGCACAACCTCGATGTGATTAAGGCTGCCGACTGGGTCATCGACATGGGCCCGGAGGGCGGTGCTGCCGGTGGCACCGTCGTCACTCAGGGAACTCCCGAGGACGTTGCGGCATCCTCCGCCAGCCACACCGGCTCCTTCCTGAAGGAAATGCTCTAGCCCTTCGTAGAGGGGCCCTCGGCCCCCGTGGGTGCAGACCAATCATGGTGGTCTGACACCGGCGGGGGCTTCGGTGTCTCCTGCGGTCCTCGATCTCGCCTAGACCGCAGGATTGCCATTGTCAGTAGCAGCAGACCGCAGGCGATGAAAACGATCACTCGGAGAACTCCTCCCACCGCACTGAGATCGAAAAACACCAGCTTCACGACGGCAACTGCCGCAATCAGCACCGCACCACCAGTGTTCGCCGAATCATCCTCGTCAGAGGGTCGGAGTAACAGGATGGCCGCCGCGAGCATCCAACCGATGCTCACCAAGATGTGTCCGAGAGCGAAGGGTCCGCCCAAAGTCAGGACCAAGAGGACAATCGGAGCAGAGATAGTCAACAGCCCGATCAGGCCGATGACCTTCCGGAACTGGTCGTCCAGCGGAGGGCCCGTCTGGGTGGCCAAGACGATCAGCGCGCCATTGCCGAGGATCAGGAACAGCGCAGCTGGAAGGTCCTCCGCCATATTCATCGTGTAGGTCGTCCAGAGCTCGACGCGGGTGATGTTGTCACTAAGGATGTAGGGAATAGCTTCCGCAATCGCTAGGTGACCTGCGATGAACCACGCGGGGAGTATTGGGACGAGGAACTCATGGCGCCACATGACCATGAGCACTGCCACGATCGCGAATCCCGCGGTGACCGGTGCCTTCCACAGCGAATTGGGATCGTTGACTGCGAGGATGAGAAGGGGAATAGCTGCAGAGATCATGCCGGCCTGGGCGACACGTCTCGCGAATGTCACTGTGATGGAGCCGGTGTGTGAGCGGTAATGCAGATACAAGCCCATCGAGCCTGCCCAAAGGCTGAACGCGGCTCCGACTAGACCCGACCACGGGTACAAGTTCCAGATGGCGATGACTGGGCCGGTGAATCCCGCCAGGATGATGGCGATGGCAGTCTGCCCGGCACCTGCGTTGTGCTGATAGGTCAGCGCGAGGACACCGGCTGAACCGATGATGAGCGCTGCAACGATCAGGCCACCGTCAGTGTTTCCTGGATTGGCCATCAGCATGATGAGGGCCATGAACAAGGTGGCCGCGGTCGCGGTGATGGAGACTCGGAGGTCGGGGCGGGGGAACCACGAAATGGACGTCGCAAAGCCGATCAAGACTGCGGCAGCGAGTGTCCACGTAATGGTCTCGTCCAACTCATAGGAGACAAGAACTCCGATGATGGTCGAAGCGCCAACCAATAGCGTCAGGGTCCGGAGCTGCCACATACTTCCGGCAGCCAGTCCACCAGCGCCGACGGCGATGATGAGGAGTGTGCCGACCCAGACCGGCCACCATTCCAGTGACCCAGACACATAGGACGTGGTGATGTGCGCAGTGACAACGCCGGTGATCATCAAAGCCGATGCGCCGGCTCCATTGTTCAGTTTGCGGTGGACTAGAACGGCGCTGCCGACCAGAATTGCGCCGAGCAGGTACGCCAGAGTCACCTGCGCGACGATCCCTAAGAGACCACGCTGAATCGCCAGGGCCACGAGAAAGATGACGCCGGCGATGGTGATCAAGGCTCCGACTGAGGCGAACACTCGAGTCGTCTTATTCGTGTCTTTCCACCAAGGCTCATGTGGAGGCAGGGGGCTGGGCGGTGGCTGAACTCCTTGCGGGACGAACCTTTGCTGAGGGGGCGCTGGTTGCTGCGGCGGGAAAGGCCGAGGAGGGTAGGGCTGCTGCGGACCTGGTGGCTGTCCGTACTGCATCTGCGGCGGAGTCGGTTGTCCGTAACGCACCATGGGGTGAACTGGTGGCTGTGCTGAAGGCTGCGCTGTGGCAGTGGGCTCTGCGTGGTGAGGAATTGGCTCGGAGTCAGGGGAGTCCGTGGCGGAGAGATCCCGACGGAGGTCGCCGGCGACCTTGGACAACCTGGCAGAGGCACGCTCGAAATCTGCCAGTGCCTCAATAAACAACTGGTGACGATCCGGTTCTGCGCTCATGATTCGACTTTAAGTCTGTTTGCCCCGAATAGCTCCCCACGTCCGGGCTGTTTGTGGAAAACTCCGAGACTGGGGACAACAGTCGCGCTGGCCGATTGGGCACTGGGGGAGACCTGTGTTAGTGTTTTCTCACGACCGCCGGTCGAGTTTATTTTTGTGCGCATTTCGCGGGCAGGAATCCTTGACACGGCAGCGAAGAGGATGGAAGTCCCACCTAGGGAGCGCCGAAGAATCATGGTTGCGACCGGGTACCACAATAGTGGTGGCAGTCGCCCAGTCCGCGGAATTAGTTCTGTGGGCGATGCGCAGCCGACGTAAGTCGGATCCTGCGCCGTGGCACGCACCTTGGTGGGTCTTCCTTTTCTCCGCTCCGGCGGTTCGGACGAAGTTTATTTTTTCGACATAGGAGGCCACATCAGCGCTGAAGCTCGCATTAACGAGCGTATCCGAGTTCCCGAGGTCCGTTTGGTCGGCCCCGGCGGTGAGCAGGTGGGAATCGTCCGTACGGACGAAGCCCGCAAGATCGCATTCGAGGCCGATCTCGACCTGGTTGAGGTCGCACCCAACGCCAAGCCGCCGGTGTGCAAGATCATGGACTACGGAAAGTTCAAGTACGAGCAGGCCCAAAAGGCCCGTGAGTCACGCAAGAACCAGCAGCAGACCGTGGTGAAGGAACAGAAGTTCCGTCCCAAGATCGATGATCACGACTACGAGACGAAGAAGAACAACGTCGTCCGTTTCCTGGACAAGGGAGCCAAGGTCAAGGTCACCATCATGTTCCGTGGACGTGAGCAGTCTCGTCCGGAGCTCGGTTTCCGCCTCCTCGAGCGTCTCTCTCAGGATGTCGCCGAGCACGGCACGGTGGAAACCCGCGCCAAGCAGGACGGTCGCAACATGACGATGGTCCTGGCCCCTGTTCGCAAGGGCAAGAAGTAAGAACGCCCGAACATAACAAGAAGGACGTGGAGATAATGAAGCAGAAGACCCACAAGGGTGCCGCAAAGCGTTTCAAGCAGACCGGCTCCGGCAAGCTCCGTCGCGAGCAGGCCAACCGTAGGCACCTCCTGGAGGGCAAGCCTTCCACCCGCACCCGTCGCCTGAAGGGTGACACCGAGGTTGCGGCAGCGGACACCAAGCGCGTCAAGCGCATGCTGGGCAAGGCCTAGTCAGAACAGGTTTGCCGTAAGGCAACAGTGAAATTCCGCGGAACAGAATCACCGGAGAAACGGTGGCTGTGACTCCGCGTCCAGGAAATCAAGAAGTAAGGAAGTATCACCGTGGCACGTGTGAAGCGCTCCGTTAACGCCAAGAAGAAGCGTCGCGAAGTACTCAACTCCGCAAAGGGCTACCGTGGACAGCGTTCGCGCCTGTACCGCAAGGCCAAGGAGCAGATGCTCCACTCGAAGACCTACGAGTTCCGCGATCGTCGCGCCCGTAAGTCCCAGTTCCGTCGTCTGTGGATCACCCGTATCAACGCGGCTGCTCGTCAGAACGACATGACCTACAACCGCTTCATCCAGGGCCTGGCTCTGGCTGGCATCGAGGTCGACCGCAAGAACCTGGCCGAGCTGGCCGTCAACGACCAGCAGGCATTCGCTGCTCTGGTCGCCGCTGCCAAGGCTGCTCTGCCGGAGGATGTCAACGCACCGGCTGCTGCCTAATCACGGCAACCCTGGTTTTTATCCGGGGAGGTCAGAGGCGCTACTGTAGCGCCATGGCCAATTCTTCCGAACGATCCGTGGAGTCATTCACCGAAAGGACTCCCCGGATCGTTTCTGCATCTAAACTCCACCGTTCCGCTGCCCGCCGTAAGCAGGGCAGATTCCTTGTTGAGGGATTTAATTCGGTGGATGCCGCCGTGCGTGCAGGCGCGGTGGAGGAGATCTTCGTGACCGAGGACGCCGCCGACCGGTTCCCAGATCTGCTGGATCAGGCAGACATCGAGGGATTCCCGATCTCGTTCGTGACCGACAAGGCCGCGTCATCTCTGGCGGAAACAGTCACCACCACCGGCCTTTTCGCGGTCTGCCCGCTGGATTCTGTCGACGCAGGCCTCGGCGAGATTCTCGATCGGGTGGATCGGACTCCGGTCTCGGTCATCGTCGTCGGCGTAGAGACCTCTGATCCCGGAAACGCGGGAACGATCATCCGGATGGCGGACGCGCTCGGTGCAGCTGGTGTGGTCTTTGCGGGCGATACGGTCGACCCGGCGGCGGGCAAGACGGTGCGGTCCTCTGCGGGTTCGATCTTCCACTTGCCAGTGGTCCGAGAGCGTGACGCTGACGTGGTGCTGGATGCCCTTCGGGAGCGGGGGATCCCGACCCTTGCCACGGCGATGGGCGGCGAGTTGGCGCTTGGGACCGATCCGCTTCCCGACGGCCCCGTCGCGTGGCTCCTCGGCAACGAAGCACACGGACTTCCGGAGGACATCTTGGCAGGTGCTGACCACAGGGTGTCCATCCCTATTTTCGGTCGGGCGGAGTCGCTGAACCTCGCTACTGCGTCAGCGATGTGCCTGTGGGAGTCCGCCCGAGGGCGCTGACCGCAAGGCGACGTCGTACCCACTATGCTGAGTAGGTCTTATAACGAACACAGACCACAGATGGGACAGCAGTGAGCGACAACCCCACCAATCCCGACCTCTCCGAGGGCTCGTTGACGGCAGCGGCGGAACTGGCGCTGGGCGCGTTCGCCGCAGCCTCCGACCTCGATGAGCTCGCGGAGGCTAGGCGTGCGCACCTCGGTGACGACGCCCCGATCTCGCAGGCCCGCAGGGCCCTGGGTTCCATCCCGAAGGCTGAGCGCAAAGACGTTGGCCGGCTGGTGAACATGGCCCGCGGCAAGGTGGAGAAGGCACACAACGAACGCCTTGCAGTGCTCGAGGCCGAGGCACAGGTGCGTCAGCTGGCCGAGGAGCGCATCGACGTCACGATCGACACCACTCGTGGACAGCGCGGTGGCCGCCACCCGATCACCACTTTGTCCGAGCGCGTCGGCGACATCTTCGTCGGCATGGGCTGGGAGGTTGCTGAAGGCCCGGAGGTTGAGGCGGAGTACTTCAACTTCGACGCTCTGAACTTCCTCCCGGATCACCCGGCTCGCACCCTGCAGGACACGTTCCACATCGCGCCAGAGGGATCCCGTCGGGTGCTGCGTACCCACACCTCGCCGGTACAGGTGCGCACCATGCTCGATCGTGAGCTGCCGATTTACGTGATCTGCCCGGGCCGTACGTTTCGTACCGACGAGCTCGACGCGACCCACACCCCGGTGTTCCACCAGGTTGAAGGCCTTGCCATTGACAAGGGCCTGACCATGGCTCACCTGCGCGGCACCCTGGACCACATGGCCAGGGCTCTGTTTGGTCCGGAGACCCGCACTCGTATGCGTGTGAACTACTTCCCGTTCACCGAGCCGTCCGCTGAGGTCGACGTCTGGTTCCCGAACAAAAAGGGCGGCGCCGGCTGGATCGAGTGGGGCGGCTGCGGCATGGTGAACCCGAACGTGCTGCGCTCTGCTGGCATTGACCCGGAGGAGTACTCCGGATTCGCGTTTGGCATGGGCCTGGAGCGCACCCTGCAGTTCCGTAACGGACTGTCCGACATGCGTGACATGGTCGAGGGTGACGTCCGATTCACCCAGCCCTTCGGCATCGACGGCTAGCGGCCGTACGACTCACATACCTACTTCAGGAGAAAGCGCACAGCATGTTCACTCCCCAGTCCTGGGTCACCGACGTCGTCGCCGCAGCGAACCCCGGTTGGTCCGTCACCCCCGATGAGCTCGATGCCGGATTCGTCCGCGTTGGTTTCGAGACCGAAGGCCACGAGCCGCTGCCGGAGATCACCGGCCCGCTCGTTCTTGGCCAGGTCGAGACCATCGAAGAGCTCGAGGGCTTTAAGAAGCCGATCCGTTTCTGCCAGGTCAACGTTGGACAGGCTAATGGCTCCGGCGACCTGCAGAGCATCATTTGTGGTGCTCGTAACTTCGCCGAAGGCGACCATGTCGTCATCGCCCTTCCCGGCACGGTCTTGCCCGGAGGCTTCGCCATTGGCTCTCGTGAGACCTACGGCAAGATGTCTGAGGGCATGATCTGCTCTGAGGCTGAGCTCGGCATGACCGACCAGTCCTCCGGCATTCTCGTGCTGTCCCCGCGCGACCTGGATGGCTCCGGCCTGGCCGTTGGCGATGACGCACGTGACTTCCTTGGTCTGGATGACGAGAAGTTCGAAGTCAACATCACGCCTGACCGCGGTTACGCACTGAGCCTGCGTGGCCTTGGCCGCGAGATTGCTTCCGCGTTCACCGTGGACTTCGCCGACCCGGCTGAGATCGAGTCGCTTCCGGTCGACGGAGAAATCCTCGACTTGGATGTCCGCCCTGAGACTGACACCGTCCGATTCGGCCTGCGCCGCGTCACTGGCGTTGACCCCTCCGCGCCGTCCCCGTGGTGGATGCGCCGTCGTCTCATGTTGTCCGGCCAACGTTCGGTGAACCTGCCGACCGATATCACCAACTACGTCATGCTGCTGCTCGGCCAGCCGATGCACGCTTTCGATGGCAACCGCATTACCGGTGGCCTCACCGTGCGCAACGCCGAGGAGGGCGAGAAGATGACCACCCTCGACCACGTTGAGCGAAAGCTCTCTGCTGAGGATGTGGTGATTTGCGACGAAACTGGCATCCAGTCTCTCGCCGGCGTCATGGGTGGGGTCACCTCCGAGATTGAGGACGACACCACTGACGTGGTGTTCGAGGCTGCGGTGTGGTCGCCGCTGAGGGTTTTCCGCACCGGCCGTCGCCACAAGCTCAGCTCTGAGGCTTCCCGACGTTTCGAGCGCACTGTCGACCCCTCCCTTGTTGAAGGCGCCCTGGACTTGGCCTGCCGTCTTCTGGAGGAGCACGGTGGCGGAACCATCGACACCGGCCGCACCCTCCTCGGAGAGGCCCCTGCGCCGACCCCAATCGAGTTCGACGCAAATCGACCGGGTGACGTCGCTGGAGTGACCTACCCGGACGGAACTGCGAAGGCTCGCCTGGAAGAGGTTGGCTGCACCGTTGAGGCTGACGGTGACCGACTCACCGTGACCCCGCCGTCTTGGCGCTCGGATCTGACCATGGGGGCAGACCTGGTGGAGGAGGTGCTCCGCCTGGAAGGGCTGGAGGACATCCCGTCCATCCTCCCGGTCGCACCGGCTGGACGCGGGCTGACCGCAGGCCAGCAGCGTCGTCGGGCGGTCGGTCGTGCGCTCGCGCACAACGGTTACCTGGAGATCCTCCCGACCCCGTTCATCGCGAACGACGTCTTCGACGTGTGGGGCCTGGACGCCAACGATGAGCGCCGCGCCACCGTCAAGGTCCAGAACCCGCTGGAGTCCGATCACGGTCAGCTGGGCACCACGCTGCTGCCGTCGATGCTGGAGTCGCTGCGTCGCAACGTCTCTCGCGGACAATCCGACCTTGCCCTTTATGGCGTCGAGCAGGTCACCCTGGGGCGCGGTGACGAGCAGTCGCCGATGCCGGCTGTGGCTTACCGACCCACCGACGAGGAAATCATCGAGCTCTCGGCATCACTGCCGGAGCAGCCGCTGTACGTCGCGATGGTCGCTTGTGGACGAGTCGAGTTGGACACCCCGTGGGGCGAGGCCCGCGCGTACACCGTCTCTGACGCTATTGAGGCCGCCCGCATCGTCGGCCGTGCCGCTGGTGTGGAGCTGGAGTTCCGAAATGCTGAGTACCTGCCGTGGCACCCGGGCCGCTGTGCAGAGCTGCTTGTCGACGGTTACGTCGTCGGCCACACCGGAGAACTGCACCCGGCTGTCTGCCGTGCAGCGAACTTGCCGGAGCGCACCTGCGCCTTGGAGATCAACCTCAGCGCACTGCCGCTGCGCGAGAACCTGCCGGCACCGACCCTGAGCCCGTTCCCGGCGGTGTACCAGGATGTCGCACTGGTCGTTTCTGATGATGTTCCGGCAGCGCACGTCGAGGCAACCGTCCGCGAGGGCGCCGGAGAGCTCCTGGAGCAGGTTCGCCTGTTCGACGAGTACCGCTCGGAGGCACTGGGCGAGGGACGTCGTTCGCTGACGTTTGCTCTGCGTTTCCGTGCCGATGACCGAACCCTGACAGAGGATGAGGCCTCCGCTGCTCGCGAAGCTGCCATCGCACTGGCGCAGGAGCGCCACAACGCCGAACTTCGCGGCTAACCTCACATGGAGAACACTTTCCATTCATCTTCGTGAATATCTTGCATAGAATCGCGTAGTGGTGTTTAGTGTTCTCCATGAGTATTTCCGTGGCAATCGCAGGCGCGAGCGGCTACGCCGGAGGAGAGGTTCTCCGGCTGCTGCTCAACCATCCGGCATATCTGTCGGGTGATCTGACGATCGGTGCGCTCACCGGTGCCTCCAATGCAGGTCAGCGTGTCGGCGACATCATGCCGCATCTTTCTCCATTGGCAGATCGGATCATCGAAGACACCACTGCTGAGGTTCTCTCCGGCCATGATGTGGTTTTCCTCGGCTTGCCACACGGACACTCCGGCGTGATCGCAAACGCCCTCGGCGATGGCCCGGCCATCCTCGACTGTGGCGCCGATTTCCGGCTCTCTGACCCCGATGAGTGGCTGCACTACTACGGTTCTGAGCACGCAGGTACCTGGACCTACGGAATCCCGGAGCTCCCTGGTGGACGCGAGAAGATCGTAGACTCCCGTCGGATCGCAGTCCCCGGATGTTTCCCCACCGGCGGTTCCATTGCTCTTCTTCCGGCTGTTGCAGATGAACTGATCGTTCCGGATATCTCGGTCGTCTCCATCACGGGAACCTCCGGAGGCGGCAAGAAGGCCTCGGTCGGTCTGCTCGGCGCCGAGGTGATGGGCAACATCAAGGCCTACAACACCTCGGGCAAGCACCGGCACACCGCTGAATTTATCCAGAACCTCACCCCGCACGCCGAGAATCTGAACATCAGTTTCACCCCGGTACTCGCGCCGACTGCTCGAGGAATTCTCACCGTGGCTTCGGCTCCGCTGAAGGATGCCTCGATCACCGAGGAGAAGGCCCGGGAAGCATATGCAGCCCGGTACGCCGACGAACCGTTTATTCAACTCCTGTCTGCCGGCCAGCAGCCGCAGACCCAGTCTGTGATCGGCTCGAACATGGTCCAGCTCCAGGTGGAGGTCGACGAGCGCGCCGGTCGGCTGCTCGTCACCGCAGCCATTGACAACCTGACCAAGGGAACCGCCGGCGCCGCCGTGCAGTGCATGAACCTGGTTACCGGCCTTCCCGAAACCTCCGGTCTGCCGCAGGCCGGCGTGGCACCCTGATCCTGACGAACACCCAACAACTCACCTAAGGCACCCACGACAATGACCGACACCGCAACAATCCCCGACACCACGGGCGTCACCGCACCAGCAGGCTTCCGTGCCGCTGGCGGGACCGTGGGAATCAAAGCATCGGGAAACCGTGACCTCATGCTCTTGGTCAATGACGGGCCGAAGAAGACTGCCGCGGCAGTGTTTACGCTGAATAAGGTTCAGGCAGCTCCGGTCGTCGTCACGCGCGACAACGTCGCGAATGGTGCCCTCAGCGCGGTGATCATCAACTCCGGCAATGCCAACGCCTGCAACGGCCGGGCGGGTATCGAGGACGCCCTGAGCACCTGCCAAGCAGTCGCCACTGCTTTGGATGTGCCGTTCGACGAGGTCGGAGTCGCATCCACCGGATTGATCGGTGAGCGCATGCCGATGGACAAAGTTCTCGGCGGAATTGATTCGCTCGTGTCCTCACTGTCCGATGACCAAAGCGCCGCTGACGCTGCCGCCGACGCTATCCGCACCACTGATCTGGTGCCGAAGCAGGCCGTGGCCCACGGCACCGGTTACACGGTCGGAGCGACCGGTAAGGGTGTCGGCATGATCAGTCCGTCGATGGCGACGATGCTCGGCGTCATCACCACCGACGCTGACGTCAGCCCCGAGTGGGCTCACGACGCTCTTGCTAAGGCTTCAGAGATGACCTTCAACCGTCTGGACGTCGATGGTTCGACCTCCACCAACGACACGGTTCTGCTCATGGCCAGCGGCGCATCTGGAGTTGTTCCGGACAAGGATGAATTCGACAGCCTGGTCCGCCAGGTCTGTGACGACATTGCCCGGCAGATGCAGGCCGACGCCGAAGGCGTGACCAAGCGGGTCACCATCACCGTCCGCGGCACCGGTGGGGAAGAGCAGGCACTACTGGCTGCCCGCGTGCTGTGCCGCGACAGTCTCTTCAAGTGCGCAATGTTCGGCTCTGACCCGAACTGGGGCCGCGTGCTCGCAGCCGTCGGCGTCGCCCCGGTTGAGATGGATCCGGAAGGAATCTCGGTGAGCTTCAACGGACATGTCGTCTGTGAAAACACCACCGGAACCCCGGATGCCCGTGAGGTCGACTTGTCCGGAATGGACATCCTCGTCGAGGTGGACCTTGGCACCGGTGACCTGGAATCAGCCTCCATCCGCACCACGGACCTGTCGCACGACTACGTCCACATCAACTCCGCGTACTCCACCTAGTACGACACAGGAAGGACGGTGCCCGGAGATGTCCGACACCCCCGAAGCAGACAACATCCTCGACCTGACCGGTGACCTCACCGCAGAACAGCGTGCTGAGGTCCTCTCCGAGGCATTGCCCTGGTTGCAGCACTACCGCGACCGGATCGTTGTGGTGAAGTACGGCGGCAACGCTATGACCGACGATTCGCTTAAGGCAGCATTCGCCCGCGACATGGTCTTTCTGCGCACTGTCGGCGTTAAGCCCGTCGTCGTCCACGGCGGTGGGCCGCAGATCTCCGCGATGCTCAAGCGACTGGGCATGGAAGGGGAGTTCCGCGGCGGATTCCGTGTGACCACCCCGGAGGTCATGGAAGTTGTCCGCATGGTTCTGTTCGGACAGGTCGGCCGCGAGTTGGTCGGTCTGATCAACCAGTACGCCCCGTACGCGGTGGGAACTTCCGGCGAGGACGGCGGACTGTTCACCGCAGAGAAGCGCTACGTGAACGTTGGCGGTGAACCTACGGACATCGGTCTGGTTGGCGACATCACGGGTGTTCGTCCGGACGGGCTGATGGATCTGATCGACGCCGGACGCATTCCGGTGGTCTCAACGATCGCCCCGGGTCCCAATGGCGAGATCTACAACATCAACGCCGATACCGCTGCGGGCGCTCTGGCGACCGCGCTGGACGCTGACCGCCTCGTGGTATTGACCAACGTCGAAGGGCTGTACACCGATTGGCCGGACCGCAGTTCGCTGTTGTCGAAGGTTAGCGTCGAGAAGCTCCGTACTCTCATGCCGGACCTAGATGCCGGCATGGTTCCGAAGATGGAAGCGTGCCTGCGGTCCGTCGACTCTGGAGTTAACGCCGCGCATGTCATCGACGGCCGCGTGCCCCACGCAGTGCTGCTCGAGCTGATGACTACCGGCGGAATCGGCACAATGGTGCTGCCGGGTGAGGCGAAGCCGGGCCCGCGCTCCGATTTCGGTGGCGCAGTCTTCCGACTTCCGCACTCCGAGTAAGACACCCGAACACGTATTGACACCACGGCCGACCACGATCTGAACGGAACACAATGACGGGATTCGACGAGCGCTACCGGGCGCTCATGATGGACAACTACGGCACCCCGCGTATCGAACTTGCCTCGGCCTCCGGCGCCCGCTTGGTCGACTCTGAGGGCAAGGAATACCTCGACCTGCTTACCGGAATCGCTGTCAATGCGCTGGGACATAGCCACCCGGCGATCATCGATGCAGTCTCACACCAGGTGCAGACGATGTCGCATGTGTCGAATATCTTCGCATCCAAGCCGTCTCTCGACCTCGCCGACAAGCTGGTGGAGTTGACCGGATGGGATGCAGAAGAAACGCGGGTGATGTTCTGCAACTCCGGCACCGAGGCCAACGAGGCCGCATTCAAGCTTGCACGGTTGACCGGGCGCCGTCGCATCATTTCCTCGAACCATGCCTTCCATGGCCGGACGATGGGTGCGCTAGCGATGACCGGACAGCCCGATAAGCGGGCCCCGTTTGACCCGATGCCGCTCGGCGTGGAGTTCGTGCCGTACGGCGACTTCGAGTTTCTGAAAAAGACGATCGAGTCCGACCCGATGCACACTGCCGCCGTGATCTTGGAGCCGATCCAAGGTGAAACGGGCGTCGTCACGCCCCCGGAGGGGTATTTGAAGTCAGTTCGCGAACTGACAGAGAAGTACGGGATCCTCCTCATCCTCGATGAGGTGCAGACCGGCATCGGTCGTACCGGCAATTGGTTCGCGCACCAGTACGAGGATATTCAGCCAGACGTGATGACCTTGGCTAAGGGCCTCGGTGGCGGACTGCCGCTGGGTGCCGTCGTGGCTCGGGGTAAGGCAGCGAAGCTCTTCACCCCAGGTGTTCACGGCACGACTTTCGGCGGCAACCCGATCTGCTGTGCGGCAGCCTTGGCTGTCATCGACACGCTGGAGTCGGAGGACTTGGTAAAGCGGGTTCGGACCGTCGGGAAGGTTTTTGCACGCAAGCTCGCAGCACTGGACCACGTAGACCACGTCCGCGGCCGCGGCTACATGCTTGGCCTCGTTCTCGACGAGCAATTGGCAAAGGGCGCGGTCGACGCCGGATACCGGCGCGGCGTCATTCTCAACGCACCGCAGCCGAACGTGATCCGCGTTGTGCCTCCGTTGAACCTGACCGACGCGGAGATTGCTGAAGCCGTCGACCTGGTCGGCGCCTGCCTCGCGGATGCCGCAGCAGCACTGGAATCTGAAGGAGATAAGGCATGACTCGACACTTCCTGGCCGATGACGACCTGAGCCCGATTGAACAGGCGGAGGTCCTCGCGCTTGCTGCGGACCTCAAGCGCAACCCGTACCTGCGCAAGACCTACGAGGGCCCGCAGTCTGTCGCGGTGCTGTTCGACAAAAACTCCACCCGCACCAGGTTCTCCTTCGACGCCGCAATTGCGGCGCTCGGCGGAAACTCCATCGTGGTGGATTCCGGAAGCTCCCAGATGGGCAAGGGCGAGTCCTTCGAGGACACCGGCAAAGTGCTCTCGCGATTCGTCTCCACCATCGTGTGGCGCACGTATGCACACTCGAACCTGGAAGAGATGGCGGCAGCGGCCTCCGTTCCGGTGGTCAACGCCCTCTCTGATGATCTGCACCCGTGCCAGATCCTTGCGGACCTGCAGACCATCGTCGAGAAGGTCTGCCCGGACGAGGGCGTACCCGGGCTGAAGGGTCGCCGTGCGGTGTACCTCGGCGACGGCGATAACAACATGGCCAACTCCTACCTGCTGGGCTTTGCCACAGCGGGCTTGGGAATCACGATCTGCGCGCCGGAGGGATTCCACCCGGAGCAGCGATTCGTGGACCGCGCCAAGAAGATCGCCCAGGAGACAGGTGCTGTCGTCGAGGTCACCACAGATACCGCCTGCGTCAGCGGGGCGGACGTCATCATCACGGACACCTGGGTATCGATGGGTATGGAGGATGACGGAATCGACCGTCGCACCCCGTTCCTGCCGTACCAGGTCACGCAGGAGATAATGTCCGCCGCCGGCGATGACGCGATTTTCCTTCACTGCCTGCCGGCCTACCGGGGCAATGAGGTCACCGCGGATGTCATCGACGGCCCGCAGTCGGCAGTCTTCGACGAAGCCGAGAACCGGATGCACGCACAGAAGGCACTTCTGGTCTGGCTGATGGAGCGCAGCTGATGTCTGCCGCAGCGTCTTCCCGAGCCGCCAGACAGGCGCGGATCACGCACCTGCTGGAACGGGAGATAGTCCGCAGCCAGGGGCAGCTAGCTGACCTTCTAGCGGACGAGGGCGTGGACATCGCCCAGGCGACCCTCAGCCGGGACTTGGACGAGATCGGTGCGCGGAAGATCCGCGACACCGATGGTTCAGTCCGGTACAGCGTTGATGCGCAAGTAGGAGGCGGCGGTAGCGCCGTGACCCGCATGCGCAGGGTGCTCGACGAGCTGCTTGTCAGCGCCGACGCCTCCGGGCACATCGCGGTCTTGAGGACCCCTCCGGGAGCCGCCCAGTACCTCGCGAGCGTGATCGACCGCGCGGGGTTGTCTGACGTGGTGGGGACCATCGCGGGCGACGACACAGTGATGTGTCTGGCTCGCGAACCACTCACCGGAGATGAGCTGGCCCGCCGCCTGTCGGGCACAGACGCACAGTAGTATTGACCATGTTTGAAAGGGCCCGGTTGGGCCAACCATTAATTCTGAGGAGACTTTCATGACCGATCGCGTCATTCTCGCCTACTCCGGAGGTCTGGACACCTCCGTCGCCATCGAGTGGATGAAGCAGGAGACCGGCGCTGAGGTTGTCGCCGTCGCCATCGACGTCGGACAGGGCGGCGAGGACCTCGACAGCATCCGCCAGCGCGCACTGGACTGCGGCGCGGTCGAGTCCGTTGTCGTTGATGCCAAGGATGAGTTCGCCGAAGACTACTGCCTCCCGGCGATCAAGGCCAACGCCCTGTACCAGCGTCAGTACCCGCTGGTCTCCGGCCTGTCCCGACCGCTGATCGTCAAGCACCTCGTCGAGGCATCCAAGGAGCACGGCGGCACGCACGTCTCCCACGGTTGCACCGGCAAGGGCAACGACCAGGTCCGCTTCGAGGTTGGTTTCGCCAACCTGGCACCGGATCTGAAGATCATCGCCCCGGCTCGTGACTACGCCTGGACCCGCGACAAGGCCATCGCCTTCGCCGAGAAGAACAACCTGCCGATCGAGCAGTCCAAGGCATCGCCGTTCTCCATCGACCAGAACCTCTTCGGCCGCGCTGTCGAGGCCGGTTACTTGGAGGACCTGTGGAATGCGCCGACCAAGGACACCTACGCATACACCGAGGACCCGACCCTCAACTTCTCCTCCCCGGACGAGGTTGTCATCTCCTTCGTCGACGGCACCCCGGTTGCCCTCGATGGTGAGAAGAAGTCCATGCTCGAGATCATCGAGGAAATGAACCGTCGTGCAGGCGCCCAGGGCGTCGGCCGACTGGACATGGTCGAAGACCGCCTCATCGGCATCAAGTCCCGTGAGGTCTACGAGGCCCCGGGTGCTATCGCCCTCATCACCGCGCACACCGCGCTGGAGGACGTCACCGTCGAGCGCGAGCTCGCCCGTTTCAAGCGTGGCATCGAAGACAAGTGGGCCACCCAGGTCTACGACGGCCTGTGGTTCTCCCCGCTGAAGCGCACCCTGGACGTCTTCATCGACGAGGCTCAGAAGAACGTCACTGGCGACATCCGCCTGGTCATGCACGCTGGCAATTGCTGGGTCAACGGCCGCCGCTCGGAGAAGTCCCTCTATGACTTCAACCTGGCTACCTACGACGAGCACGACACCTTCGACCAGACCCACGCACGTGGTTTCGTCGAGCTGCACGGCCTGTCCTCCAAGATCGCCGCTAAGCGCGACTTCAACCTGTAAGAGGGGACCGGACACACATGGCAGTGGAGCAGCACGGCACCAACGAAGGTTCGTTGTGGGGCGGTCGGTTCGCCGGCGGCCCGGCGGACGCGATGGCAGCCCTGAGCAAGTCAACTCATTTCGACTGGGTTCTTGCCCCGTATGACACTCTCGCGTCGAAGGCGCACGCCCGCGTGCTCAACGCTCGCGGATTGCTTTCCGACGCTGACTTGGCCACCATGCTCGACGGCCTGGACAACCTCGGCGCAGATGTCCTTTCCGGGGCTTTCGGTCCTGAGGTCTCTGACGAGGACGTGCACGGTGCAATGGAGCGCGGTCTGATTGACCGAGTTGGTCCTGAGGTCGGTGGGCGCCTGCGCGCTGGCCGCTCCCGCAACGACCAGGTCGCCACGCTGTTCCGCATGTGGGTCCGTGACGCTGTTCGCGATATCGCGCAGGGTGTCCTTGACCTCGTCGACGCGTTGGCGGATCAGTCCGCAGCGCACCCGAGTGCGATCATGCCGGGCAAGACCCATTTCCAGGCCGCGCAGCCGGTGCTCCTTGGGCACCAGTTGCTGGCACACGCCCAGCCGCTGCTTCGCGACGTCGACCGCATCCGCGACCTCGACCGCCGTCTGGCAGTGAGCCCCTACGGCTCCGGTGCTCTGGCAGGTTCTTCGCTGCACCTGGATCCGGAGGCCATCGCCGCAGAGCTCGGTTTCGACTCCGCCGCAGATAACTCGATCGATGCCACCAGCTCGCGTGACTTCGCCTCCGAGACCGCATTCGTCCTCGCGCAGACTGCCGTGGACATGTCGCGATTGGCCGAAGAAATCATCGCGTGGTGCACCCCGGAATTCGGTTACGTCACGCTTTCTGATGAGTGGTCCACCGGATCGTCCATCATGCCGCAGAAGAAGAACCCGGATGTCGCCGAACTGACCCGTGGCAAGACCGGTCGTCTGATCGGCAACGTTGCTGGCTTGCTGGCGACGCTGAAGGCGCAGCCCCTGGCTTACAACCGCGATCTCCAGGAGGACAAGGAGCCGATCGTCGATTCGGTCGAGCAGCTCAACCTCCTGCTGCCCGCGATGACTGGTCTGGTCGCAACCCTGACCTTCCACGAAGAGCGCATGCGCGAGATCGCACCGGCTGGCTACACCCTGGCTACCGATCTTGCCGAGTGGATGGTCCGCCAGGGCGTGCCGTTCCGAATTGCACATGAGGCATCGGGCCAGTGCGTCCGGATCGCAGAGTCCCGTGGTGTCGGCCTCGACGAGCTGACCGACGAGGAGCTCCAGAGCGTCCACGAGTCTCTGACTCCGGGCGTCCGCGAGGTCCTCACCGTCGAGGGCGCAGTGGCATCTCGCGACACCCGTGGTGGAACTTCCGGTGACCGCGTCGCCGAGCAGCTCCAGCGTGTCCGTGAAGCTTCGGCCGACGACCGGGCGTGGGCGACCACCCCGGTCCGTGGATAAGGGATTACGGTGTCCCGTATGACTCTTGATCCGAAGCTCGTGGAGATCCTGGCCTGCCCGCGTGATCGCGGCCCGCTGGACTACGTAGAGGCTGACGAGGTTCTGGTAAACCCGCGCCTCAACATTGCCTACAAGATCGAGAAGGGCATCCCGGTGCTCCTCTCTGATGAGGCAGTCGACTGGAAGTGATTTTCCCGCTCGACACCATTTCGGCGGCCCCTCCTGACGCGGCCCGCGCCCTTCTCGGTGCGGAACTGCATGTCGGTGAGGGGCCGTCGGCCATTTCTTCGGTTATTACCGAGGTCGAGGCATACGGCGGTCCGGCCGAGTCGCCGTGGCCTGATCCTGGTGCTCACACCTGGCCCGGATTAACTCCTCGCAATCGCGTTATGTTCGGTCCGCCCGGTCACCTGTACGTGTATCGCTCGTACGGCATCCACCATTGTGCGAACATCACCTGTGGTGCGGATGGCATCGGCGGGGGAGTTCTCATCAGGTCGGTACGGATCACAACCGGCTTGACGACGTCCCTGTCCAACCGCGGCCACACCCAACAATCGACCCGACTCTCTGCAGGTCCCGGTAATGTCGCTCAGGCACTCGGGATCACTATGGATGACTACGGGCTGAACCTTCTTTCCCAATCCTCTCGTGTCCGACTTTGTCCGGCCGACCATGACGATGTGATTGTTGCCGGTCCGCGAGTGGGATTGAGGGCGGCGTCGTCACGCGAATGGCGTTTCCACTTAGCCGGTGAAACAGTCTCTGCCTACCGGGCCCACCGCAAAGCGGACGGGCTGACCTGAATCCAGTGACACCTGCGGGTTACGATGATTGCCGTGAGTAACGAGAACATCATTGACGAGCTGCAGTGGCGCGGCCTGATCGCGCAGTCGACCGACCTGGACGCACTCCGGGAAGAAGCGGACAAGGGGCCGATCACCGCCTATGTCGGTTTCGACCCGACCGGTGACTCCCTGCACGCAGGCCACCTTGTTCCGTTGATCATTCTCAAGCGCCTGCAAGAGGCAGGTCACCGGCCGATCGCCATGGCCGGCGGTGCAACAGGCATGATCGGTGACCCGCGCGACGTGGGGGAGCGGTCCATGCTCACCAATGAGCAGGCAGAGGCAAACGTCGCTGCAATCAAGGGGCAGCTGGCACGGTTCATTGACTTCAGTGAGGGCCGAGGCCTGCTGCTGAACAACGCAGACTGGACTCTGCAGATGAACGTCATCGAGTTCCTGCGCGACCTGGGCAAGAACTTCTCCGTCAACACGATGCTCGACCGCGAGACGGTCAAGCGTCGCCTGGAGTCAGACGGAATCTCCTACACCGAGTTCTCCTACATGCTGCTGCAGGCCAATGACTTCGTGCACCTACGCCGCAACTACGAGTGCCGACTGCAGATCGGTGGATCCGACCAGTGGGGCAACATCATTTCCGGTGTCGATCTGAACCGTCGCCTGGACCAGGAAAAGGTGCACGCTCTGACCGTGCCGCTGGTAACTGATGCGGATGGGCAGAAGTTCGGCAAGTCCACCGGTGGCGGCAAGCTCTGGCTCGACCCGGAGCAGACGAGCCCGTACGCCTGGTACCAGTACTTCGTTAATGCTGGCGATTCCGTCGTCATTGACTACCTGCGTTGGTTCACCTTCCTTACTCGTGCAGAAATCGCCGAGTACGAGGTCGCTGTTGCGGAGCGTCCGTTCAAGCGTGAGGCTCAGCGTCGCCTGGCACAGGAGATGACCGGCCTGGTCCACGGCAGGGATGCACGCGAAGGTGTGGAACTCGCGGCACAGGCTCTGTTCGGAAAGGCAGAACTCGCCGACCTGGATGAGGAGACTCTCGCAGGCGCGATCACCGAGGTCTCCGGCGGACAGGTTGTGCAGCTTCCGGCAGGGGAGCAGAACACCATCGTCGATATCTTGGTTGCCACGGGCCTGGCCAAGTCGAAGGGCGAAGCGCGTCGCACCATTAAGGAAGGCGGCGCTTACGCGAACAATGTCCGTATCTCCGAAGAAGAGTGGACGCCGGCCTCCGAGGATCTGCTCCACGGTTCCTGGTTGGTTCTGCGCCGAGGCAAGAAGAACTTCGCAGGCGTGCAGATCGGCTAGAAATCGACATCGGGAGGGTGGTTGTCACCCTTCGAGTCACTTAAACACGAGGTTAACTCCGGAAAAACCGGTTGTTACCTCGTGTTTTGTGTTGAGTGGACACATAGGGCTAATGTTTACCGGGCAAGCAGCGCACAGCGCAGGCCACGCAGAGACTCCCAATCGGGTGAGGATGCTGGTTCTGAGAGGTGCACAGCATGCGACTGAGATAATTTCTTCTCTGCTCGGTTTGACACCGAGAAGGTGAGGAACTAAGTTTTTCTCTTGCTGCCTGGGCGAGTCGGACATGATCTGATGAGCAGGGTGTGCGAATGTTTTTTGAGAACTCGATAGTGTGCCGATGTACTTATTATTTACTTCGGTTTAATGATGCCGGCAGCGCCTAGCGGTGGCTGCTTAAACATTAACCGTATTTTTTGCGCATCCCATTTATACCCCGTCGGGTGGGGGTGTGCT
>NZ_ATYV01000024.1 GCF_000427865.1 Corynebacterium sputi DSM 45148
TCACCCGTCACCGCATGGTCGGATCGATGGGCAAAGTCGGCGCTGCCGGCGATAACGCGGCCATGGAATCGTTCTTCAGCCTGCTCCAGAAGAACGTCCTCGACCGCCGCACTTGGACCCGCCGAGAAGAGCTGCGCATCGCGATCGTGATCTGGATCGAACGGACCTACCATCGGCGCCGTCGCCAACCCCGCCTCGGACGTTTGACCCCGATCGAGTTCGAGGCCATCATGAACACGCCAGCCGCACTGGCTGCGTGACTAGAACCTGTCACCTATCCGTGCAGCAGACCCCATCAACACGTGGGCGCCGTTGCTTGTGCGGGAACGAGACGCCACTGAGCCGATCGCCGCTACCTACGCCGCCGAGGGCACTGATGTGGATTTCGGAAGTGTGACCCGCCAGCTCTTCGAGGATTTCACCCAGCGTGGCGGAAACATCAGCAGGGGCACCGAAGTAATTGACTTGCACCGTGAGACCAACGGCCTGTGGGAAGTGGACACACGCGACCGAAACTCCGGAGCGGTGTCGACACTTCATGCCCGCACAGTGCTCATTGGTGCGGGAGGCTGGACGCTGAAACTGTTGCGGTCAGCTCACGCTCCAGAGGTGCGCGGTTACGGGCTTTTGCCGGTCAGCGGCACGTTTCTGAGTACTACCGCCTCGGAAATTGTGGAGCAGCATCCGGTCAAGGTCTACGGTAAAGCGCCCACAGGTGCCCCACCGATGTCGATGCCCCACCTTGATGCGCGGGTTATTGACGGCAAACCCTCGGTGCTGTTCGGCCCGTTCGCAGGTGCGGTACCGAAATACCTAAAGAACGGGTCGATGCTCGACCTCCCCAAATCGTTGCGCCCAGACAATCTCTGGTCCCTGGCTACGATGAGCGTCAAGAACCTCAGCTTGGTCTCGCTTTTGGTACGAGACCTAATGACATCTCACGCCGGAAAAGTCGAAGCACTCCGAGCCTTCGCGCCCTCGGTACGCGATACCGACTGGCACACCACCGTGGCGGGTCAGCGCGCGCAGATCGTGAAACCTAACGCCAAAGGCCGCGGCGTGCTCCAGTTCGGCACCGAGGTGATTTCCTCAGCCGAAGGCACACTCGCAGGCGTTTTGGGAGCTTCACCAGGAGCATCCACAGCAGTGCCGATAGCTCTCGATATACTCGGCCGGAGCTTCCCAAGCAAGATCGATACGTGGACGAGCGGACTACTGCGCGACTACATCCCTTCGCTGGGTACGGCACTTGCTACCGACGCCAAACGCTCCGAAGAAGTGAAAGCATCCATCACCGCTACACTCAAGCTCAACCAGCCGAATTCCGGGTATCAGGGTTAAAACAATATCGGCGAAGGTGGTGCGATGAGCAGCAGAAGTCACCTGCTACCTACCATAGCCGGTCGAACCGTCACAGCCGCCCAAACCATAGGCACAAGCGCATAGAGCTGCGTGCGTCTTGTGACCGTTCGCAGCGGCTCCGTGGTGCTCTGCGATGAGTTCGGGGCGGAAACGGTCAATGTGGGTACCCAGTTGCGTTGACTACGTCCGAGTGACGGCACGGAATCCTAAGACACTCCGGATAACCGTTTCCACCGGTATGTACGGTCGTAGTAAACGGGTATCCAGAATCGAAATGAGGAATCCATGGGCATCGGCATTTTCCAGATCGTGGTCATAGTCGGGGCAATCGCGTTAGTTCTTGTCATACCCGCGATCTTGCTCGGCATATATCTGGAGCTGAGGAAGAGAAACAGGCACGACGGGAAGTAGCGCCCCACAAATCGGGCGTAGTCCGACTAGGGACACCGCCCGTCCGTTAGAGCTCCAGGTTGCGCCACTTCTCCGGATCGAAATCGTCATCGGCGGTGGCTTCGTCGAAGAAGTCGTCGTCGCCTTCGACATCTTCCGGCTTGGCGACACGGGCTGCGACCCCTGCGACCTCGACAACATCGCCATTGCGCAGCTGGCGGCCGCGGCGGGTGTCGACCTCGCCGTTGACCTTGACCTCACCCTCGGCGATGAGGGACTTACCCAGACCGCCGGTGTCGACAAGGTTCGCCAGCTTCACGAACTGACCGAGACGGATTGACTCATCGCTGATCGCGACATCATAGGGCTCCATGCCATCTAGTGTCCCACAGTCGTAGAGTCGTGCAGTATGTCCGATTCCAGTTCCCGATCACACCGGTTCGACAGGTACCGATCTCACGCCCCTAAGCGCCCGCCGTTCAAGAGCGCGGTGGGCGCAACGGTGCTCCTAGGAATCCCATTGGTGCTGATCGGACTGATGTCGGACCTCAGTGGACTTGTGCTTCTCGTCCCGCCGATTGGAGCCTCCGCGGCTCTGGTCATCGGTGCGCCCGAGTTACCGTTGTCTCAGCCCAGGAACGTCATCCTCGGGCACTTCGCCGGCATCGTCACAGGGATTATCGGCGGGCTGTTGGCCCCGGGTTCACTCGCAGCCGGCGGTATCGCCGGAGCACTCGCATTCTTGATGATGCTGCTCATGCGCTCAGCGCACTCCCCTGGAGTCGCGACCGCAATCATGCTCGTGATGCTGCCGACCTCCACGATTTGGCTGACCTCAATCGAGATCCTCCTGTGCGCTGTCCTGGTCACCCTGGTGTGCTGGTTTATCCACCGGGTCCGTCAAGTCCCCTACCCCGCGTATTGGTGGTGAAAGGGGCAGGAAGGGGACGTCGTTATGCGAGTCGTACTGCAGTTCCCGTTGCTGTCACCATCAACATGCCGTTGTCTGCTCCCAGAACTTCGTAGTCGATGTCGATTCCGACGACTGCATCCGCGCCGACCTGCTGGGCACGGTCGTACAACTCGGCCAATGCGGTCTCGCGGGTGTTCTGCAATTCATTCTCGTAGGCCTGTGCGCGGCCGCCTACCATATTGCGAATGCTCGCACCGAAGTCTTTGAACATGTTGACGCCGGCGACCGCTTCCGAGGAGACGATTCGGATGTACGCGGCGATTTCGCGGCCCTCAACTGTCGGGGTGGTGGTCATGATGATCATGGGTCCCAGAATACGACCGGAAGCGCCAGGCGGCGGTAGTGCTGGCGATACCTTTTGCTCGACCTCCGCACATAGAAAAAGAGCCTGCGAACCGAAGTTCGCAGGCTCTTCCCCATCACGTCCGGAAGCTCCGCCCTGGAGGGCTCAATCTGAAGGGCTCCGCCCCCGGACGCGCCGGACTAGACACCGATGGGCATGTCCGACGGATTGACTGCACGAGGCAGGTTCGTTTCGCCCATCAGCACGCGGTCAACGGCTTCAGCGCAGGCGCGGCCCTCGGAGATCGCCCACACAATGAGCGATGCACCTCGACCGTTATCGCCGGCGATGAAGACCGGACCGTCGAAGCCTCCGAAGGCGGAGGCGGTTTCGGCACGTTCAGCCTGGTAGTCCTCGTCACGGACCAGACGGCCACGCTTGTCGGCCTGCAGACCCAGGTCGTGGACAAGCCCGCCGCGCTCGGGGCCGGTGAAGCCCAGTGCCAGCAGAACCAGGTCAGCGTCGAGGTGGTACTCGGTGCCGGCGACGGGAACGCGCTGTCCGTCGACGACCTCGACCTCGTTCACCGTCAGTCCGGTGACCTTGCCGTCCTCGCCGTGGAACTCCACGGTGTTGGCCGAGAAGAGTCGGTCTGCGAGCGAGGAGCCGGTCTTGCGGTGAGCCAGGCCGAGGCGCTCAGCGAGCTCCTCCGGCTCTTCGCCGGTGACCACGTAGTCGCCTTCTTCGTGGGCAGAGGCGCTGCTCTTGATCAGCGGGAACATCGGCCACGGGGTGACCGGTGAGCGCTTCTCCGGAGCCGGAACGTGGATGTCCAACTGGGTGACACTCTTGGCACCCTGGCGCAGTGCGGTACCGAAGCAGTCGATACCGGTGTCACCGCCACCGATGACGACGACGTTCTTGCCCTTGGCATCGATCGTGTCCTCGTGGCTTTCGCCAGCAGCCTGACGGTTCGCCCAGGGCAGGTACTCCATTGCCTGGTAGATGCCGCTGTGCTTGCGGCCCGGGGCCGGCAGGTCGCGAGCGAGGGTAGCGCCAGTGGCCAGGACCACGGCGTCAAAGCCGGACAGGTCCTTCACCGTCGGCGAGACACCGACGATGAATTCAGTGCCCTCGGCACGCATCTGCTCCAGGCGACGGTCGATGTACTGCGCCTCGAGCTTGTAGTCCGGCACGCCGTAGCGCATCAGACCACCGAGCTTGTCATCACGCTCGAAGACAGTGACGCTGTGGCCGGCACGGGTGAGCTGCTGGGCAGCTGCCAGACCTGCCGGACCGGAGCCAACCACCGCGATGGACTGACCGGTGTCGAAGCTGGCCGGGATCGGCTGAACCCAGCCCTCTTCGAAACCGCGCTCGGCGATGGCGAGCTCGATGTTCTTGATCGTCACTGCGTCATCGTCGATGGCAAGCACGCAACCACCCTCACAAGGTGCCGGGCAGATACGTCCGGTCCATTCGGGGAAGTTGTTGGTGGCGTGGAGGCGGTCGAACGCCTCCTTCCACCGGTCCATGCGGACCAAGTCGTTCCACTCCGGGATGATGTTCGCCAGCGGGCATGCTGCGTGGCAGAACGGCACGCCGCAGTCCATGCAGCGGGACGCCTGCTTCTCGACGGTCGCTGCCGAATCATGCTCGTGGACTTCACGGAAGTCCATCAGTCGCAGCGGGATGGGACGGTGTGCCGGCTCTTCGCGGCGGTGCTTCAGGAATCCTCTTGGATCAGCCATTGTTCACAGCCTCCATGATCGCGGTGTCTACATCGGTGTTCTCTTCTTCGGCCCGCTCGATGACCTTGAGAATGCGGGCGTAGTCGCGCGGCATGACCTTGCGCATGTCGGCGGCGGTGACGGTGGTCTCGGAACCGGTGAACTCCTTGTGGCGTGCGATGGTCGCATCGAGCCACTCGGTCTCTTCCTCGGTGAGGTCCTGGAGGTCGACCAGTTCGGGGTTGACCTTGGCCTCGAGGGTGCCGTCGTTAAGCAGGTAGGCGATGCCACCGGACATACCGGCGGCGAAGTTGCGGCCGACCTTGCCCAGGACGATGGCGTAGCCGCCGGTCATGTACTCACAGCCGTGGTTGCCGATGCCTTCGACAACGGCGGTACAGCCGGAGTTACGGACGAGGAAACGCTCGCCAACGGTGCCGCGGAGGAAGATTTCGCCCTCGGTGGCGCCGAAGCCGATCACGTTGCCGGCGATGACGTCGCTCGCGGCGTCAGCGGTCGGCGGTGCCGAACGGGAAGGCTTGACGATGATCCGACCACCGGACAGTCCCTTACCCACAAAGTCGTTCGCGTCACCTTCCAGGGTGATCTGCAGACCCTTCGGCAAGAATGCACCCATGGAGTTACCGGCAGAACCGGTGAACCTCAGGTCCAGGGAGCCATCCGGCAGTCCTTCAGCGCCGGACAGTTGGGTGACTTCGTAACCAAGCTGCGTCCCGACGGACCGGTCCACGTTCGTAATCGTGTGCTCCAGCGTGACCGGCTCACCGGAGTAGCGCTTTGCCTCCTGGATGAGCTGCTGATCGAGGATGCCATCCAAACCGTGGTCCTGCGTCGTGGTGCAGCGCGGGTCCTGTTCCGGGAAGAACGGGGTCTCCGGCTGAGCCAGAATGCGGGACAGGTCCAGGTGGGAGTCTGCACGCTGCTGGAGGCAGTCGACCTGGCCGATGGCCTCGTCGAGGGTGCGGAAACCGAGGTCAGCGAGGTACTCGCGGACCTGCTCGGCGATGAACACGAAGAAGTTCACTACGTGGTCAGCCTGGCCCTGGTAGCGGGCGCGCAGCTCCGGGTTCTGGGTCGCGATGCCGACCGGGCAGGTGTCCAGGTGGCAGACGCGCATCATGATGCAGCCTTCGACAACCAGCGGAGCCGTCGCGAAGCCGAACTCCTCTGCGCCGAGCAGAGCAGCAACCATGACGTCGCGGCCGGTCTTCATCTGACCATCACACTGCACGCGAATGCGGTCGCGCAGACCGTTCATCATCAGCGTCTGCTGGGTCTCAGCGAGGCCGAGCTCCCAGGGTCCGCCGGCGTGCTTGAGGGAAGTCAGCGGCGATGCACCAGTTCCGCCGTCGTGGCCGGAGATCAGCACGACGTCAGCGTGTGCCTTAGAGACACCCGCAGCGACGGTGCCGACGCCCAGTTCCGAGACCAGCTTCACGTGGATGCGGGCCTTGGGGTTAGCGTTCTTCAGGTCGAAGATCAGCTGCGCCAGGTCCTCGATGGAGTAGATGTCGTGGTGCGGCGGCGGGGAGATCAGGCCCACGCCGGGGGTCGTGACTCGCACTTCAGCGATCCACGGGTAGACCTTGTTCGGCGGGAGCTGGCCGCCCTCACCGGGCTTGGCACCCTGTGCCATCTTGATCTGGATGTCCGTGCAGTTAGCCAGGTAGTGGCTGCTCACACCGAAGCGACCGGAGGCGACCTGCTTGATCGCCGAGCGACGCCAATCGCCATTGGGGTCCGCATCGAAGCGTGCCGGGTCCTCGCCGCCCTCACCGGAGTTCGACATGCCGCCGAGGCGGTTCATGGCGATAGCGAGTGTTTCGTGGGCCTCAGCAGAGATGGAGCCGTAGCTCATCGCGCCGGTAGAGAACCTCTTCACGATGGACTCGACCGGCTCAACCTCATCCAAGGAGATCGACGGGCAGTCGTTGGAGATCTCCATCAGGCCACGCAGGGTTGCCAGACGCTTGGTCTGGTCATCGACCTTATTGGCGTAGTCCTTGAAGATCTCGTAGCTGCCGGTACGGGTGGCGTGCTGGAGTCGGAAGATCGTCTCCGGGTTGAACAGGTGGTACTCACCTTCACGGCGCCACTTGTACTCGCCGCCGAGGTCCAGGTCGCGGTGCGCCTGCTCCTCCGGCCGGGGCAGGAAGGCGCTGCGGTGACGAGACTCGACCGCTTCGGCGATCTCTTCCAGTCCGACACCACCGAGCGGGGAAACCGCACCGGTGAAGTAGTGGTCCAGCAGTTCCTGGGACAGGCCCAGGACGTCTGCCAGCTGAGCACCGCGGTACGACTGCACTGCAGCGATACCCATCTTCGACATCACCTTCAACACGCCGGTAGCGGCGGCGTTGCAGTAGTTGTCGCAGGCCTCATCGAGGGTCAGGTCGCCGAGCTGCTGCTTCATGCGCAGCTCGTCGATGGTCTCAAAGGCCATGTACGGGTTGATGGCGTCTGCACCAAAGCTGATGAGCATTGCCATGTGGTGCACCTCGCGGGCATCACCGGACTCGACGATCAGCGAAACGCGCGAGCGATTGCGGGTCTCCACCAGGTGGTGGTGCACCGCGGAGACCAGCAGCAGCGACGGAATCGGTGCCTGGTACTCGTCCGACTCTCGGTCAGACAGCACGATCATCTTGGCGCCGCGACCGATAGCCTCCTGGACCTCACGGTTGACGCGGTTGATCGCATTGCGCAGACCGCGGCCACCCTGAGCGACCGGGTACAGACCGGAGATCGGCACTGCCTTGAAGTCCGGACGGAATTCGTCCTCTTCACGAAGGCCGATGAGGGTCACCAGATCGTGGTTGTCCAGAATCGGGTGCTTCAGTCGGATCTTGCGGGCTGCCTCAGCCGACGGGTTCAGCACGTCTGCCTCTGCACCGAGCAGAGTGAACATGCTGGTGACGGACTTCTCACGGATGGAGTCCAGCGGCGGGTTGGTGACCTGCGCGAAACGCTGTGAGAAGTAGTCGAACAGCATCCGCGGGCGGTTGGACAGCGCCGCGATCGGGGTGTCCGAACCCATCGAACCGATGCCCTCAGCGCCGGTCAGCGCCATCGGACGGATGATGAGGTCCACGTCTTCCTCGGTGATACCGAAGACACGCTGACGCAGGACCGCACGACGGTGCGGCATGTAGGAGTAGCGGCGCTCCGGAAGATCCTTCATCTCGATCAGTCCATCGCGCACCCACTCCTCGTAAGGACCGGTGACGGCCAACTCAGCCTTGATCTCTTCGTCCTCGACGATGCGACCGGCCTCGGTGTCGACCATGAACATGCGACCCGGCTCGACGCGGGTTCGCTGCACGATCTGCTCCGGGGCGATGTCCAAGACACCAGCCTCAGAAGCCATGACGACCAGACCTTCGTCGGTGACCCAGATGCGGCCCGGACGCAGACCATTTCGGTCCAACACCGCACCGATCTTGGTGCCGTCAGTGAACACGACTGCAGCCGGTCCGTCCCACGGCTCCATCAGGCACGCGTGGTACTCGTAGAAGGCCTTGACCTCCTGCGACAGGGTGTCGTCATGCTCCCATGCCTGGGGGACCATCATGAGGACCGAGTGCGGCAGCGAACGACCGCCAAGGTGCAGAAGCTCCAGGGCCTCGTCGAAACGAGCGGTGTCCGAACCTGCCGGATCGCAGACGGGCAGAACTCGGTCGATAGATCCAAGCACCTCAGAGCGAATCAGTGCCTCACGGGCACGCATCCAGTTCTCGTTGCCACGGACGGTATTGAACTCACCGTTGTGAGCGACCATGCGGTACGGGTGTGCGAGGGGCCATGACGGGAACGTATTCGTCGAGAAGCGGGAGTGCACCACGGCCAGTGCCGAGACCATCTCCGGACGCTGCAGATCCTCGTAGAACTTACCGAGCTGCGGCGTAGTCAGCATGCCCTTGTAGACGATCGTCCGTGCAGACAGCGACGGGAAGTAGACGGTATCGCCACCGATGCCTTCACCTGCACCGCGAGCGCCGAGCTCACGCTCGCAGCGCTTACGGACAAACCAGACCTTCCGATCCAGATCGATGCCGGACAGTGCCTTGCCCTTGCGATCCTTCGCAGACATGAATACCTGGCGGAACTGCGGCATGGCGTCCTTGGCCATGGAACCGAGCGACGATGCGTCGATCGGAACGTCGCGCCAAGCGAGGATTTCCACGCCTTCTTCAGCGCAGATATCTTCGACCGCGCGGATCGCGTCCAGGACAGCCATTCGGCTTTGTGGCAGGAATGCGATACCGGTGGCATACTCGCCGGCGTCAGGGAGAAGGACTCCCTCGCGCGACAGTTCAGTGCGGTAGAACGTATCCGGAATCTGCAGGAGAATGCCGGCACCGTCGCCGGTGGAATCCTCCGCACCCGCTGCACCTCGATGGTCGAGGTTAACGAGTGCACGAATGGCATGGTCCACGATCGCGCGGCTGGGGCGACCGTGGATGTCGGCTACGAATGCGACGCCGCAGGCGTCGTGTTCCTGTGCGGGGTCGTACAGGCCGGTGGTCAACATGGGTGAGCCCTCCCTTTCTCTCGGGTGTGACTTTTCAACAATCAACGAAACCACTTGGAACAGCGAATAATTGAATCCGGAAAACTGCAGGTGAGAGGGGCGCTGTGTTTTATGACACAGTGGCGAGAGACTAATGCACGGGTGCGAAAACGTTACGAAACGCACCTGAAACACACCAGTTGTTCGATGCGGTGGAGGCTTATGTCGTTAGCCTCAATATGGTCATGGGCATGCCTTACCCGCCCAACCGGACGTCGACCCGGTTCCAGAGCACAGTCCCGAACCACCACAGTCCACGGGGACACAACCGCAAAGGGCGGAATCAGCCCAAATATGTGACGTACCTGAAAGTGATCTTGAGCATCGCCATCATCGTCGCGGTGGTCGTCGGCGCATATGTGGCATACCGGGATGGGGAAGATGGTTTCCCGGCGAACTGGCCTTCTGCGGCTCCAGAAGACGAGGCGCTGGACGAGATCTTCGCGTGGCACGAACAGATGGACATTGCACCCCAGGGATCCCAAGACGGTTATGACCGGGATCTCTTCGGCCCCGCCTGGGCAGACACAACGGACACCGTGTTTGGCGGCAATGGGTGCGATACCCGAAATGACATCCTGATCAGAGATCTCACCGACATCACCTTCCGTGACGACGATCCTGGCTGCACCGTGGCAACCGGAGTCCTCGACGACCCGTACACCGGCCGAGTCATCGAGTTCACCCGTGGCGCGGCGACCTCGCATGCAGTTCAGATCGACCATGTGGTGTCACTGTCTAATGCATGGAAGACAGGCGCCCGGTACCTCAGCGAGGATGATCGACGCGCCCTGTCCAATGATCCGCTCAATCTGCTTGCCTCCGACGGACCAGCCAACATGGGCAAGAGCGATAAGGATGCCGCAGAGTGGCTCCCGGCGAACGAGGCATTCCATTGCCAGTTCGCTGCTCGTCAGGTGGCAGTGAAGCACCGATACCAACTGTGGGCCACGCCAGAAGAGCACGGGGCGCTGTGGCAGTCCCTGAATACGTGCCAGGATGCAGACCTTCCGTCGCTGGCACGACTGGTTGAGGGGCGCGAGGCTGGGCGCGCGTAATCCTGGCAGCGCCGCCACCGCCGAACACTAATGAAACTATTAGAAATTGCACGTGTGGCGCACATAACACCGCGGGTAGAGTGTGATCATGGAAAGCAACGACCAGATCAGTGCCAGCCGCCCGCAGACTCTGCCGTCGACGCCGGAGCCCGCAGCCGCGAAAGACATCCAGAAAGTCCTCGACGGGCGCTGGTGGGAGACCCGCAACAGGCTCCGTGAAGAACTAAACGACCCGAGCTACCGACCGGCATACGATCTGCCGCTCGAGGAAGCTCGCGAGCTCATGGTGGAGCGCCTGGAACGCATTCGCGACACCGGCCTTCCGCAAGGTGTGTTCTCCAAGGAGCACGGTGGCAGCGGAGACATCGGAGCAACCCTCACCGGCATGGAGATGGTTGGCCACGCTGACCTCTCTACGATGGTCAAGGCCGGGGTCCAGTGGGGCTTGTGGGGAGGCGCCGTTGACGCGCTGGGTACCGAACGCCACGGCAAGTACGTGGAACAGATCATCAACCTCGACCTCCTCGGTTGCTTCGCCATGACTGAGCGCGGCCACGGTTCGGACGTGCAGAGCCTGGAAACCACTGCCACCTACGACAAGGACACCCAGGAATTCATCGTCCACTCCCCCGTCGAATCCGCGCAGAAATGCTACATCGGCAACGCCGCCAAGCACGGCCGGATGGCTGCGGTGTTCGCCCAGCTCCACACCCCTGACGAGAACGGCGAGCCCGGCGAATCCCATGGCGTTCACTGCCTGATCGTCCCGATCCGAGATGAAGACGGCAATCCCGCACCCGGCGTCACCATCGGCGACCACGGCCTCAAGGCCGGCCTGCTGGGAGTGGACAACGGAACCCTGCTCTTCGACAACGTCCGCGTCCCCCGCACCGCTCTGCTGAACCGCTTTGGCGACGTCAGCGAGGACGGCGAGTACTCCTCCCCCATCGACTCGAAGAACCGACGCTTCTTCACGATGCTCGGCACCCTAATCCGCGGCCGCATTTCCGTCGGTGCAGCCTCCGGAGCCGCAACCCGATCCTCACTGACGATCGCCACCAGGTACGCGATGCGCCGTCGTCAGTTCGAAGGCGCACCGGGCGATGAGAAGCATCTGATGCAGCACCGCCAGCACCGTCTCCGCCTGATTCCTCGCATCGCCCGCTCCTACGCACTTGCTCTCCTGCAGAACAAAGTCATTGAGGAACTGTCTGATCAGAATGAACAGATGGTTGCAGGTGGATGGGACATCGCGACGCCGACTGAGGATCAGCAGTGGCGCCAGCGCGAGATGGAATCCCGCGCCGCCGCCGTGAAGGTCGCCTCCTCCGCCCATGCCACCGACACCATTCAGGAATGTCGAGAGGCCTGCGGTGGCGCCGGATACATGTCCGAGAACCTGATCTGCGTGCACAAAGCAGACTCGGACATCTTCACCACCTTCGAAGGTGACAACACCGTGCTGATCCAGATGGTCGGCAAAGAGGTCATGACCGCCTACGCCCGTGACATGCAGGATCTGAACCCGATGGACATGGTCCGGTTCGGCTTCGACAACGTCACCGACTTGCTGCGTAGCCGCACCCCGGTCGCCACGGCAGTGCAGTCTCTGCGAGACCGCGTCGTCGACCGCGACGAGGAGTCAATGTTCGACCCGGCGTACCAGCTCTACTTGCTGGAAGAGCGCCAGGAGAACCTGATGCGTTCGCTCGGCCGTCGACTTCGCCCGGCTCGGAAGATGGAGATTGAAGACGCCGTCAAGGTCGTCGATGGCGCCCAGGACCACCTCATCGCTGTGGCATGGTGCCGCATCGATGCGCTGCTGCTTGCCGCCCTTATCGAGGCCGAGGAGAAGATGCCGGAGGGCACCGCCCGCACCGTCTTCAACCAGGTCCGAAACCTGTTCGCGATGACGACCATCGGAGCTAACTCTGACTGGTACCAGGAGCAGAACCTGCTCACCGCTACCCGGTCGAAGACGACCCGTGCCGCGGTCAACGACCTGGTTGATTCCCTGGGGCCGTGGGCCAACGTCCTGGTCGACTCCTTCGCCATCCCTGATGCGCTGGTGGATGTCCCCATGCTCAACGACGCGGGGGTGGACCCGAAAAAGTAATCGCTGACTGTTTTTAGCGTTCTCTAATCAATATGCGCCGCTCCAGAGCCTCTCTGGGGTGGCGCTATTGACGTTCCGCAGGTGGCTAACACTATTTTCCGATAAAACCGTAACATTTTCACCCCCCAAGGCGGTTAGATACGTTGACGTAGGAAACCAACCCTGGAGGAACCGTCAAGTGAAGTCCGAAGTGAACGTCGCCCCGTACATCCCGCTTCCCGATCAGCTAAAGGCAATTAAGCAAACAGCCAAGCCGCTAATTGAATCTGGGGCTCTCTGGATGGCGCCGAAGCACGCTCCGAAGTTCGCGGAACTGATGGCACGGTGGAAGTTCGCTGTTGCGGGCCTGATCTGGTTCAGTGCGGTGCGCTATCCCAACCGACTCGCGTTGGTCGATGACGAGGGTGAACTGACCTACACCGAACTGCGTGACCGTGCCTTCGCGCTGTCCCGGTCGATGATGGATCGCGGCATGACCGAGCAGTCCGCATTCGGCGTCATCGCCCGCAATGGCCGCGGAATTATCCTCCCGATGGCGATGAAGGGGTACGTCGGCGCCGAGATCATGCTGATGAACATCGGTTCTTCACCGGAGCAGATCGAAGGCCTCATCGAGCAGAACGACGTCAAGTACCTGTTCATCGACGAGGAGTTCCTCCCGCAGCTCCCAGAGAACCAGGGTGACTGCAAGATCGTCGTGTCCCACTTGGAGAACCCGGACGACCGCTCGGGTCTGCCGGAGGGTGCGCTGGTTATGTCTGACCTGGTCGAAGAGGGCCTGCGCTCGGAGACGAAGCTCCCGCGGCGTCCGAAGCAGGGGCGGATCATCATCATGTCTTCGGGCACGACTGGCCTACCCAAGGGCATCCTTCGTGATGAGCCGAAGACCCCGTCGACCCTTGGTGCCATCGCGGATCGCATCCCGTGGCGTCGCAATATGGTTGTGCACCAGTCCGCGTCGATGTTCCACGCCTGGGGTTGGGCGAACGTCATCATTGCCATGGTCACCGGAGCCACGCTGGTCACCCAGCGCCACAACGACAGCGACCGTTTTGTGGAGCTGTGCGAGCGCTACCGCGTCAACGGACTGGTGTCTGCCGCTGTGTGGCTGCAGAAGTTCAAGGACGGCCTGGACAAGCGCCCCGATGCGAAGGTTGGCCCGTTCAACTTCATCGTGACCTCCGGAAATGCCACCCCGCCGTGGCTCGTGCAGTACCTGACCCGCAAGTTCGGTCCGGTCGTGTGCAACTTCTACGGTTCCACCGAAGCTGGCGCGACGACCATCGCTACCGGCCCGGAAATGGCCCGCAACCCCGAAACTGCCGGCCGCCCTGTCATCGGTGCGCAGGTGGTCATTCTCGATGACAACAACAATCCGGTACCGGCCGGCCAGATCGGCCGTATCCACACGGTTCAGGAGCTCTCGTTCAACGGATATCTGTCGGAGAAGGACAAGTTCCGCACTGTCGAGGGCAGGTACGAGATCGGGGATCTCGGGCGCATCGACGAGGACGGCTACCTGTACATCTGCGGCCGCTCTGACGACATGATTATTCGTGGTGGCGAGAACGTCTTCCCCCGAGAGGTTGAGGAGTTCGTCAGCCCGCTGGAGGGTGTCTACGACGTGTTTGCACGCGGCGTCGACACTGACGAGGTCATCGCAGGACTGCACCTTTATGTCGTCCGCACGGACAACGAAGCCGGCCAGGCCCTGACTGATGAGTCTCTCAAGGAAGCCGTCGCCGGCTCCCTGGCCTCCTGGTCAGTGCCGGACGAGGTCATCTTCGTCGATGAGCTCCCGCGCAACGCCGCCGGCAAGGTTGTGCCGCGTTACCTCGACGCGAAACTCCGCGGCGAGCAGGTCTAAGAGACCACTGGCCGCACCGTAATCTCCTCGACCGTGCATTCTGCGGTCGCGTCGACCACGGTGCGCACAGCCGCCGCGATGGATTCGGGGCGGACGTAAAGGGAACCGTCGTACTGCGGGTTCGCTTGGATCTGCTCCTGCATCTCCGTGTCGACCTTGCCCGGGTGCACGGCGGACACCCGCACCTTGCCGCGTTCTTCCTCGCGCAGCGCCATGGTTAGCGCGCGCAGAGCGAATTTCGTGCCGGAGTACATCGACTGCCCGGGCCCGGAGGTATATCCGGATCCGGAGTTGATCATCACGATCTGCCCGGATGCTGACCGCAGCGCAGGCAGCAGCAGGCGGGTTAGGTCCGCGACAGCAAAGACGTTGATCTCAAAGATCTCGCGCCACCGGTCTCGCCCGGCGCTGTCAACTGGCGCTGCGTCGTACAGCCCGGCGTTGTGGACCAGTACGTCTAAGCGCTCCAAACCCAGCTTGCCGACGGCCTCATCCACAGCCCCCTCATCTGCCAGATCACAAGCCGCCGATGACCATCGGATGACGTGGTGGTCGCGGGCCAGATCATCCGCGATCGCCTTCCCGATCCCTCGGGAGGCTCCGGTGACGAGTGCGGTCTTCATGAGTGACTACCTGCCGCAATTCGGCTTTGCGCCGCCGGCCTGGTCAATCGGGGTGACCTGGAGGAAATCCAGGTTCACGTGCGGCGGACGGGTTGCCACGAAGGTGACGATCTCGGCAATGTCATCGGCGGAGAGGGACTCCACGCCTTCGTAGACTGCTGCGGCGGCAGCCTCGTCGCCCAGGCGGACCAGGGAGAACTCCGTGGAGACGCGACCCGGGTCAATCTCGGTAACGCGGACGCCTTCTGCGGCGACTTCCTGGCGCAAGACCTCGGTCATCGCTCGCTCAGCATGCTTCGCAGCGTTGTAACCGGCACCGCCGGTGTAGACCTGACGGGCCGCGATGGAGCCGATGTTGATGACGGCGCCTTTGGCGCCCTTAACGTCGGGAAGCAATGCTCGGGTGACCCGCAGGGCGCCGAGCACGTTGACCTCGTACATCCAGCGCCAGTTGTCCTCCACCGCGCCCTCAATGGACTCCATGCCTTTGGCGCCGCCAGCGTTGTTCACCAGCACGTCCACCGGGTTGTCTCCGAGCTGGGCTGCAAGCGCGTCCACATCCGCCTGGGACGTGACGTCCAGCTGCACGACGGTGGCGACACCGCCAGCGTTACGGATCTCCGCAGCAACGGCCTCTAGGCGGTCGACGCGGCGAGCACCCAGATACACCTCGAATCCCGCTGCGGCGAGGTGACGTGCGGTGGCTGCGCCGATCCCTGAGGAGGCTCCGGTGACAACTGCGATGCGATTAGTCATGACAGAAACCGTACTCATTCGACGCGAACCCTCAATTCGCGGGCTTAGTTCACTTCAGCTACACACCAGAGACCTGGGCAAAATTCGGACACGACGGTTATTAGTTGAGATAATCATCACATGAAACAGCCCCGCCCATTCCCCCACCTCACCTCTCCCCTTGACGTGGGTCCGCTCACCCTCCGGAACCGTCTTGTCATGGGTTCGATGCACTCGGGCCTGGAAGACCACGCGAAGGACATCCCCAAGCTCGCAGCGTATCTCGGCCGTCGCGCCGAGGGCGGCACCGGACTCCTGGTCACCGGCGGATATGCCCCCAACATCGAAGGCTGGTTGCTTCCGGCCGGCTCAACGATGGCCACCGCCCGCACCGCCGACAATCACCGCGCCGTCACTGATGCGGTTCACGAACACGGATCACACATCGTGCTGCAGTTGCTGCACTCAGGTCGCTACGGGTATCACCCGTTGGTCCGTTCGGCGGACTCGTCAAAGTCTCCGATCAGCCCGTTCAAGGCCCGTCGCATGGCCGGATGGGACATCAAGCGCACGATCGGCGCCTACGTCCGTGCCGCGAAACTGGCCAAGCGCGCCGGCTACGACGGCATCGAAATCATGGGCTCGGAGGGCTACCTCCTCAACCAGTTCCTCGCTGAGCGCACTAACCACCGCTCTGACAACTGGGGCGGCTCTGCTGAAAAGCGGATGACTCTGCCCGTCGAGGTTGTCCGTCGCATCCGCGAAGCAGTCGGCCCGGACTTCCTGTTGCAGTACCGCATCTCCCTCATTGACCTGGTCGAGGGCGGCCAGACCTGGTCAGAGACCACTGACCTGGCACACCGCCTCGTCGACGCCGGTGTCGATATCTTCAACACTGGCATCGGCTGGCACGAGGCGCGGGTTCCCACCATCGTGACCTCCGTCCCGCGGGCAGCGTTCGCAGACCTGTCCAAGCGCCTCAAGCAGGAGGTCGACATCCCGGTGTGTGCCTCCAACCGCATCAACGACCCGAACACCGCGGAGGACCTCCTGGCCAATGGCAGCGCGGATCTGGTCTCAATGGCCCGTCCGCTGCTGGCCGACCCGGACTTCCTCAACAAGTCTGCCGCCGGCCGCTCTGACGAAATCAACACCTGCATCGGCTGCAACCAGGCCTGCCTAGACCACACCTTCAAGAACAAGCGCGCCACCTGCCTGGTCAACCCGAAGGCCGCCTACGAAACCGAGCTGCTCCCGACGCCCCGCTGGATCACCGGCTCCCGCTCCATTGCCGTCGTCGGTGCAGGAGTCGCTGGCCTGTCCTACGCGGAAACCGCCGCCGAGCGCGGACACAATGTCGAGATCTTCGAATCCAAGGACGCCATTGGCGGTCAGTTCCTGCTGGCCGCGAAAGTCCCAGGCAAGGAGGACTACGCAGAGACACTGCGCTACTTCCAGCGCCGCATGGAGGTTCTCGGGGTGAAGGTGCATCTGGGTGTGGATGCAGACGTCGGGAAGCTGCTGGAATCCTTTGACCACGTGGAGGTCGCCTCCGGTGTGACTCCGCGTATTCCGGAGATCGAAGGAATCAACCACCCTAAGGTCGTGCTGTACGACGAACTGCTCTCCGGCGCCCGCACCGCCGGCGAGCGCGTGGCTGTGATGGGTGCCGGCGGAATCGGAGTGGATGTCTCCGAGTTCCTCACTCGCGAGCCGAACATGTCGATCGAGGAGTGGAAGAAAGTATGGGGCATCGGCGATCCGGCCGAGCACCGCGGCGGTCTGACCGACCCGGTCGACGAAGACTCCGGCCGTGAAGTGCACCTGCTGCAGCGCAAGGACACCCCAATCGGCAAGGGTCTTGGCAAGACCACCGGCTGGGTGCACCGCGCGGAGCTGAAGAAGGCCGGCGTGATTAAGCACATCGGTGTGACCTACCGGAAGATCGACGACGCTGGCCTGCACATCACGGAGGACGGAGTGGAGAAGATCCTGGACGTGGACACCATCGTGGTGTGCACCGGCCAGGAGTCGAACCTCACCTCACTGGGCGATGTCCCCCGCGATCATCCGCGCATCAGCGTGGTCGGTGGCGCGGACGTTGCCGCAGAGCTCGATGCCAAGCGCGCTATCCGTCAGTCCGTGGAGGATGCACTGGTGGTGTAGCAGCCCTTAGCATCGCCACCATCCCGATCAGCGGCCCTGGCAGGAGGAGCAAAAACGCCCACTGCCAGGAGGTGGCTTCCGCCAGAAGTGACACTGCCTGAATAGAGATGACCGTCGCCAGAAACCCTGCGGCCGTCTGCAGGGTCAGGGCCGTCCCCACACCGGAGGCGGGCACGTTGTCGCTCAAGGCCGTGGAGAACATCCCCGAATCCGCGATGACCACCGCGCCCCACAGGCAGCACAGGGCTACGACCAGCGGCCCGGGCATAAGGAACATCGCTGGCGAGACCGCACACAAGACACAACTGACGGCGAGCACGATGCCTGCGCTGCGCTCGCGTCCAGACCGGTCTGCGGCCTTGCCACCCAGGTACGCACCCAGTGCGCCGAAGAGACCGATGGCGATGAATGAGGTCAGCTCCGCATTGACCACGGGCACCGCGGCTAAGAACAGAGGCAGCCAGGCCCAGAAGGCGTACAGCTCCCACATGTGTCCGATGTAGCCAAAGTTGATGAGCCTGGGGCGCCGCAGCCGGAATCCAGTGAACGCGTCAGCCAACCGCAGCTTTCCCGTCGAGGCTGGCGCATTCGGGCCGTCCCGGACGAAGAGGACAGCGACCAGCGCAGCCACCAGCGCGAACGACGCCGCCGTCACCATCACCCACCGCCACGGCAACGGCAGCGTCGCACGGATGAGCAGCGGCATTGCCGACCCGATGGTCAGGCAGGCGATAAGAACGCCAAATGCTCGCGCCTTCGTTGTGGGTGATGCCCACTCCGCGACGACTTTCATCCCGACGGGGTAGATCCCCGCAAGAAAGACACCAGTGAGAAACCGAAGTAGCAGGAACGCGGAGTACGTATCGGTGACCGCGGTGCCTAGCGTGCACGCTGCGGCCCCGAGTCCACTGATCGCGATGAGATACCGGGGCGCCACTCGGTCCGCGAGCCTGAACAGGGCAGACAAAACCGCACCCACAACGAATCCGCCCTGCACCACCACCGTCATCCACCCGACTTCGCTGGTGGAGAGCCCCATCTCCTCTTGAAGCGATGGTGCCACTGCAGTGGTTGTGAACCAGACGGACAGGCCGAACACCTGGATGGCGGCAACCAAGCCCAACTGGACCTGCGCGCGTGCCAAGGGGGATCCGACCATGCCCGTACCGTACATACACAGCTGATAACCACCTGTGATGAGCTGGAATCATCCGTTCCGTAATCTCAGGTTGCATTAAGCTAACTCGGAGACACCGACACTCCGGCACCGTTCTCACAGCCATCCTGGCGATTACTGCCCTCGCTCTCAGTGGCTGTGCACTACGGGGACTCGACGATGCCGCACTGCGGATCCAGCTGTCCTTCGTGAAGAATTCCCAGAACGTTGGCGAGTACATCGCCGACCACGACGGGTATTACGAGGACGAAGGTTTCACCAAGGTCGACCTGATCGCTGGGCCCACCGCCGTGGAGCAGTCCGCAGCCACCGGTCACGCCACCGTCGCCGGGTCAACCGCACTGGGAACCGCCAACGCGATCGACTCAGAGGGCATGCCGATCAAGATTATCGGCGCGATCTATGCGGTGAATGCCTTCACCATCTTATCGATGGAAGGCCCTAACGCCATCCGTACCCCCGCTGACCTGGAGGGAGCCCGGATCGCGGTCACCCCGGGCACCGCGCAGTCCATGGTCGAAGGCCTCGCTCGGGCCAATGACATCGACCCGTCCACCATCACGTTCGTTCCGGCCGGCGAGACCGCAGTGCTGACCACCGGCGAGGTCGACGGCTTCCACGGCCTGACCGCCAATCAGCTCATCGATCTGGAACGCGCTGGTCATGACGTGGTCTCTCTGCAATTGTCCGACCATGGCATGCCCTTCGCTGGCGCATCTTACGCGGTATCGCAGGAGAGTCTGGAGGAGAATCGCGACTACCTCAAGAAGTTCTTGGTGGCCTCTATCCGGGGCTGGCGTGCGGCGATCGCTGATCCTGCGTACGGCGCGGACCTGGCCACCGACGTCTACGGAGTTGATCTGGGCCTGGACCCTGAGAAGGAACTCCTGCAGGCCGAGGCCCAGATCTCCTTCATCGAGAATGACTACACCAACCCCGATGAGCTATTCCGGCTTACCGACGAGGCCATGGACGCCAACGTCGAGTCCCTCCGACTCGCAGGCATCAACGTCACCAAAGACGAACTGTTCGACATGAGCCTGCTCGACGAGGTCTACGAGGAAAACCCCGAGCTCAAGGAACCGATTACCGCGAAGGATGCGTCATGACCACCTCTGAACCCACCGTCGGCATCAGGCTCGACAACCTGACCAAGAGGTTCCCGGGAGGAACGACCGCCCTGGACGGGGTGAACCTGGATATCCCCCGCGGAAGTTTCCTCGCTCTCGTCGGCCCCTCCGGCTGCGGTAAGTCCACCATCTTGAGGATTCTCGCTGGCATGGAAGAGCCGACCGAAGGATCGGCCACCGTGCATGACCTCACTCCGAAGGAACTGCGCAGCCGCCACGAGCTCGGCATCGCCTTCCAGGACGCTGCCCTGCTGCCGTGGCGCTCAGTCGCCTCCAACATCAAATTGCCCCGGGAAATCGCTAAAGACCCGCTTCCGGACGCCACCCTCGCCGACCTCATCAGCCTCGTCCGCCTGACCGGCTTCGAGGATTCAAAACCGGGCGAGCTCTCCGGCGGTATGAGGCAGCGTGTCTCCATCGCGCGCGCACTGTCTGCAGACCCATCGGTGTTGCTTCTCGACGAGCCCTTCGGCGCACTCGACGACATGACCCGTCAGCGGATGAACCTGGAGCTCCAGCGCATCTGGACGGAGAGCCCCGCAACCACGCTGCTGGTCACCCACGGAATTTCCGAGGCGGTGTTCCTGGCCGACACCATCGCGGTGATGAGCGCTCGGCCCGGCACCGTCCAAGAGCTCGTCGAGGTGAACCCGCCTCGCCCGCGCACCCCGGAGATGATGCGCACCCCTGAGTTCCACGCGATCGTGGACCATATCTCCGACCTGTTGTTCTCCTTCGAGAACAGCGACGACTCGCAGGACGTGTGATGAGGACCTCCTACCGCGGCGCACTTAACGTCATCCTCGTTCTCGCCGGAGCGCTTGCGCTGTGGTGGCTGCTGGCAGCCACGGTCCTCCGCCCGCTCGGCTCGATCCCGACCCCCGGCGACATCGTCTCCCGGATTGCTTCGGACGGACTGAACTTCTACTGGGTGAACCTCAAGGTCACTGCAATGGAAGCCGGTCAAGGCTATCTGCTCGGTGTTGGCCTAGCGATCGCGGTATCAATCGTGGCTCTGCTGTTTCCACGCCTGCGCGGGATCGTCATGCAGTTCGCCGTGATCACGTACTCGCTGCCGATCATTGCCGTGGGCCCCGTTATCTACCTGATGGTTGGCGCTCCCTCCAGTGGCGACCCCTCCGCCACCGCGGTCCTCTTGTCGGCGTTGGCCATCTTCTTCACCACCGTCGTCGGAACCCTGCTGGGTCTGGACGCGGCGGATCAGCGCTCGCTGGATCTGGTGGACGTCTACGGCGGTACCCGCATCACCCGATTGATGAAGGTGCAGCTCATCGCGGCGGTGCCGTCCATCCTGACTGCGCTGAAGGTCGCTGCACCACTGTCGGTGCTCGGCGCGATCCTCGGTGAGTACGTCGGTGGCGTCGACCGTGGCCTTGGCCCAGCACTGCTGAACGCTCAGCAGACCGGAGACGTCTCTCGTACCTGGGCACTCGCCCTAGCCGCCGCAGTCCTGGCCGGTGGTTGGTTCGCCGTGATGGCACTACTGTCGACGGTCATCCCGCGCCTTGGCTGGGGATCCGCCGAGATCGCCACCACCGCTCCGGTGCGTCAGACGCGCTCCCCGCTCTCAGTCGCGATTGATGTTGTGGGGTCCCTGACCATCATCGGTGCGGTGTGGACCTTCGGACTTCGACTGTTCGGCATCTCCCCGTTTGTCGGTCGTACTCCTGCGGAGGTCCTGAGCTATCTCGCCGACAACAGCGACAGTCCGGATGGTCAGAACCATTTCGTGGCACTGTTGCCAGATCTCGGCCGAACACTCATGGACACCGGCATGGGATTCCTCTTGGGACTTGCCGCCGCGATTGTCGTGGCATCGGTGTTCCTGGTGTTCCCGACTTTCGAGCGCGCTCTCATGCCGATGGCCCTGTTCTTCCAGTCGGTACCTCTAGTCGCGATCGCCCCAGTACTGATCATCATCTTCGGACGAGGTCAGTTCACCGTCGCCATGATGGGCGCAATCATCGTCTTCTTCCCCGCACTGGTGAACATCGGCTCTGCGCTGAAGAACGTGCCGCCGGCATTGATCGACCTGGTGCGGACCTACGGCTCCGGACGTGCCACCGAACTGGTCAAGGTGCGAATTCCCGCCTGTCTGCCGGCGATCTTCGCCGCGATCCGTATCGCCGTGCCCGGCGCGCTGTCCGGTGCCCTACTGGCTGAGTGGCTGGCAACTGGTCAAGGAATCGGCTCAACTGTCATCACTGCGGTGGGCAGGGCTGATACCGACATGGTGTGGGCTTCGGTGACCGTGGTGACGGTGACCGCACTGATTCTGTACGGTCTGGCTGCATTGCTGGAGAACGTCGCCCGGAAACGCTGGGGGACCTAAAAACATGAAGGTGAATACATGAGCGACAACACGGATATCAAGGTCTACTTGGCTGGTCCGGAGGTGTTCCTTCCGGACGCTGCCCCAGTCGTCGAGGAGATGCGACAGGAGTGCCGCAATCACGGCCTCATCCCGATCGCGCCGCTGGATGCCGGCGTCGACGATGAACCCGCTGATCCGGATCCGGTCCGAATCTTCGACAAGAACATCTCCCGCATTCAGGAGTCGGACGCCGTCATCGCGAACGTCAACCACTTCCGCGGTGCAGAGCCGGATTCCGGCACCTGCTTCGAGATCGGCTTTGCCCATGCCCTGGGCAAGAAGCTGTACATCTACTCCGATGACGGAGCCACGGCCCTCGACCGCGTGCGCCAGTTCCACGGACCCGTCTCTGAAGAGCCCGGTGAGCGCCCGACCGACAAGGACGGCAACTTCGTCGAGAACTTCGGCTACGCCGTGAACCTGATGATGGCAGTGCCGGCGGTTAACGTCACCGGCTCATTCGCGGACGCGGTCCGAATCGCCAGTGCCGACTTGCTGGGCTAAGCCCACTGGTCGACGAATACTCGCGCGTTCAGCGGCAGGCGGCCCGGCGCCTTCGGGCTTTCGTCAGACTCACCGACGGCCAGCAGCAAGGCCACGGTGCATTCTTCCGGGACCCCGAGGATGTCTTTGACCTTGGCGTCGTCGAACCCGGTCATCGGCGAGGATGCCCAACCAAACGCCTCCGCCGTCACAATCCCGTACGTCGCCGCGATCATTGCGTTGCGGAGGGCGAACTCGCGGGTCAGACCTGCGGTGCGGCGGATCTCCTGGAATGAGGCGATGCGCTCGCTACGGGTCTTAGCGTCATTGTCATCCCAGAATCCAGTGCTGAGGTTCTGCTCGGCGACCTTCGGCAAGGTGCGCTCCCAGCCGTCGGGCTCAGCGACGAATGCCAGGAGCAACGGTGCCGAAGCAACCTGCGGTTGCTTGTTCGCGGCCTCGTAGACCCGCTCGCGGACCTCTGCGTCCTGAACGACGACAATCGAGTAATCCTGCAGGTTAAACGCCGTCGGCGCCTGCTGGATCAGCTCAAGAAACTCGCGGACCTCCGTCGGGTCGAGCTCGCTGTCCTTGTACCTGCGCGTCGCGCGGCGGTTCTTGAGCATCTGGGCGAAATCATCACGGAAAGTCATGCCGGTAATGGTACTCAGACGGCCCCCGAGGGCCGCCAATTCACCACACCACGAGCCAAATAGCGATGTAGTGCAAGATCGCCGCGATGATCGTTCCTGCGTGGAACACCTCGTGGAAACCGAACCAGCGAGGCGACGGATTCGGCCACTTCAGACCGTAGAACAGTGCACCAATGGAGTAGATGATGCCGCCAACGGCCAGAAGAATTGTGACCGTCCAGCCAGCTCCGGCGACCAACGCCGGCACCTCCCAAATGATCAGCCAACCGAGGAACAGATAGATCACGACATCCACCCACCGCGGATGACCGATCCACGCGACGTTCACGATCACTGCCGCCAACGCACCAGCCCAGCACATGATAAGCAGTCGAATCGCCGTGTCCGGAGGCAAGACGCTCGTTGCGATCGGGCCATAGGTACCAGCGATGAAGACGGCAATCATCGCGTGATCTGCTCGTCTCCAAGCTGTCACTGACTTCAAGCTCCGGAAACGCCAGCGGTGGTAGATCCCCGAGACCGCCATCGTCGCGGTGAGGCACGCCGCGTAAATCGCTGTCGCGGTGACCGTAGCGGTGCTCTCCGCACGCATTGAGGCCACGACGACTAGCAAGATGCCCGCGACCGCGGCAGCCACCGCTGCGCCGACGTGCAGCCAGCCACGGAGGATCGGCCTGGGGCCGCGATCAAATACCAATGAAGTCATACAATTATCCTACGGTGACGTAGGTAGTCACGCCACGCTTTCGTGCCGGAGCAGCCACTTCTTCAGTTCCGGGCCGGGCCCAAAGTCCCCCACTCCACCGGTCGCCGGCTTCACGCGGTGACACGGCACGATGATCGGCAATGGGTTCGTCGCGCACACCTGCCCCGCAGCTCGCGAGGCCTTCGGCGAACCTGCCGCCGCCGCGAGTTCGCCATAAGTCCACACCTCCCCGTACGGGATCGTCGCCATGGCCCGCACGCCTCGCTCGGAGAATTTGTCTCCCTCTGGCAGGACCAGGGGCAGATCGAATTCGCGGCGCGTTCTCTCGAAATACTCGCGCAATTGCTGCACAGCACGGTCGAGAATCTCGCTGTTACCGGTGGATTCTCGCCCGTCCAGCCAGTCACCGAAACGGATCTCGGTAAGGCCGCGCTCGTCGGCGGTCACGGTCAGCTTTCCGATCGGCGTGTCCATGACGGCCGTGGACTCCGTATGTTCGCTCATGCCCCGAGGGTACGGCCATTCCACAGTTACGATGCTGACCATGCCGGAAAACAATGGCCCCATCGAAGGCCCTGACGGTCTCCTCCGCACCCCTTGGGCCTACACCAACTCCCGCATGCTCAATTACTACGACACCGAGTGGGGCATGCCAGTTCTCACCGAACAAGGTCTATTCGAGCGAGTCACTCTGGAGGCTTTCCAGTCCGGCCTGAGCTGGGACATCATCCTCCGCAAGCGGGAGGATTTCCGCCGCGTCTTCCACGGCTTCGACGTCGATGCCATCGCCGCTATGTCGGACGGCGAGCAAAACGCGTTGCTTCACGACGCCTCCATCATCCGCAACCGCGCCAAAATCCTCGCCACCGTAAAGAATGCTCGGGCGACGATCGCACTTCGCGACTCCGACCAGTTCGCCCCAATCAGCACTCCCGTCGGCACCACCGAACCTGGGCTTCCGGCACTGATCTGGTCATTCCTCACCGACGAGACTCCCGTCCCGGAGGCCCTCGATCAAGTCCCGACGACCAGTGACGCCTCTCGCGATCTCGCCAAAACCCTCAAGAAGAACGGCTTCTCCTTCGTCGGCCCAACGACGGCGTATGCGCTGATGGAGGCGATCGGAATCGTCGACACGCATGTGGTCGGCTCGTGGCGACGAGGGTGCTCGGGGATCTTCCCTCACAGGTGACTGAAACCGATCACCGACAATTGCATTTCCCCAGGTCGGCATTCCTGCATGTGATCGGAATCAGTCACCTGTGCGGCCCTCGGACCAGACCGACCGCATCGGCGCATACGGGGCGCAGCGTGATTGGTTTTCAGATGAAGGTCTCATCGAAACAGCGGAAAGACTTGCCAAGTCTGGCATCGCTCTAAATCCGACTCAAGCTGAACAGGCATTCCAAATCAGATTTATTCATGAACCTCAATTTTTATGGGTTCCTAATCGATTCTCTTTTCGGCTAGCGCCAACGGCATCCGGGACGGAGAAAACGGTGTCTCTGGTCAGCTTGAAATATGGCTGCACCCCAATGAGTATTCGCCGGTCCGCTAACTAGCCTGCGGGTGATTCAGACGACGGAATTCAGAGAGTGACGATCTAACCGGCCTCGGTTCGCTCGGACTCGGTTCGGACGCCATCACGGCGAATGGCAGTGACCATATCGTTCAGGTTTGTGAAGACAGTCTCGGGACGCCCGAGGGCACGCTGCGCGTCTCGGAGTTGTGTACCAGTGTGGCCCTCAGCACAAACATAGTTAGCGTATCCAGCAGCGCTGGAAAGGTGGAACATATCGACTAGGTCATTGCGCCTCCATTTGGTCATGTGGTCAGTGAACCTACGAATGAATAGTTCAGATACCAACCCGACCATCGGTTGGGTTGAGAACAGGCGAGAAAGCTCGCTGTCGCTGAACGTCGGAAAATCGGCCGTGCGCGTGAGCCTCCTGTACGCGGCCTTATAAAAGGAAATGTTTTCGTTCCAGTAGCGACGTCTCGCGAGGCGCCGGCGCTGTTCTTTTGGCAACCCTTCGCCATGGATTTGTTCGGTGATAGAGGCATGATGAGTAACCCACTTCGAGAGGGGGTCTTTCGGTATCCGATCTGGGTCTGTGAGTATATCGAGGACGACGCTTGGCATGGTAAGCATCGCCATAAATTTGTCTTGTTCGGAGGATTTTTCAGTGATACCGAGGGAGGTATCTCTCCTGAAAAGTGCTCCGGGTTCGGTGACGATTGGATGCAAGACCGGCGCTTCCTCGGTCAGGCCCAAATGCTCACGGATTGACACTTCGCAATCATATTTCCAAAGATCGAGCGGGTTGCGGAATTGCCACCCACCGGCCAATTGCGCCATTACGACGCCAATCTCGTAGCGGCGGTGACCGTTCAGACCCGCGGTCTCGATGAGGTGCCCCGCCGAGAGAGGGAGCACTATCCCCGCGTCGGTGGCGAGCCGGATCAAGTCCTGGGCCGCGAGTCGTTCATCAGGGTCTTCAACACGATCCGGGTTTCGCACGGCATCGGCAACGGTCCTCCAGTGATTTTGGTCGAGGTAGACCGATGGCCGGCCATTTAGAGGAGGAGGGGACGCTGGGTTAAAACCCTCCGTAATGATTACGTCGTTCTTACTCGTTGTCGAGATGATCCACCACCTCTCCCAATCGAACGTTGAGGAAGCGACTAAAGAATTCTCCTGCTGGTGCCTAGGCTCAAGCCTCTCCTCAAAAATCTGACCGTCCTGACACTCGATGCGGATCTTCCCACGCTCGAAATCGACGTGCCAGTACTTGAACAGGTCGGCGGACAAGACCAAAGATTCATTCATGCAAGAAGGCTAACTGAGTTCAAAGGTAAATGAGTGACATAAGGGACACGACTCCTTGATTGACACTCCATCGGTGAAATTATCGGCGGCTTGAGAACCGCTTCACTGCTTCGCGAATGCCTGAGTGTCGAAGTCAACAGAGTGTAGGCGCGACCTCTCGCACCTCAGCAACTAGTGGAGAAGTCACCCATTCTGAAAATTCTCTTCTTAGATTATCTGGGGTTCATTGCCAATACCACCCTTTGGAAAATTGACTCCCCGAATGAGGTTGACTTAATCAAGCAAGTCAGCCGGCAAAGTATTACCTTCTTTCGCCCCTCATGAGATAACGAAGACCTGATCTCATCAGTATTTGTCCGTTCCGCCTGTCGCCGAAGCCTTTGGATTTCCACGACTCTCGGCCGGCTAGCAGGAATTGAAACTGCGATCTCTTGGCCACCAGCCAAGCGCTTACCAATCTGCAAGACAGTTCATGGAATTTATCTGAAGAAGCTCGGGCTGACCATAGCGGGGTTCGCTCTAGCGGCCCTCTGACCAGACGGACCACAACTGCGCGTACCGGCCGCCGGCGGCGACGAGGTCGGCATGCGTGCCGGATTCGATGATGGCACCGGCCTCCATGACGATCACTCGGTCGGCATTCACGGCCTGATCCAAGCGGTGCGCGATCATCAGGGCGCTACGCCCGGTGAGGACCACATCCACGGCGCGATCGAGTGCGCCGGCTCCGCTGGATCCGGCCTCAGCGGTGGCTTCATCGAGGATCACCAGGTCCGGATTCGCCAACTGCAGGCGCGCCAGCGCCAGCAACTGGGACTGGACTCCGGTGAGGGTGCGGCTGCCGTCGCCGATGAGAGTTGAGGGGCCGCCGGGAAGTCGGGAAATCCACGAGTCGGCGCCGACCTGGGAAAGGACGTGGAGGATGTGTTCGTCGGTGGCGTCGGGGTCTGCGACTCGAAGGTTGTCAAGGATGGTGCCGCGGAAGTTGTGGACTTCCTGGCTGACCATGGACACCACTCCCCCGGTCTCAACCTCACCAGAGTTGGCGGTCAGCTGCCCAGAGACGATCTTCGCCACGGTGCTCTTTCCCGCTCCAGTGGCACCGACGATGGCGATGTGGTGGCCGGGTGGGATGGATAGGGAGACGTCGTGAAGCACCGGTCCTCCATCTCCGTAGGCGTACTCCACGCCGGACAGTCGGAGCTCACCTGGAGCCAAGGGGCCTGGTCCTGCGACCTCGATGCCGTCGGCCGCGGCGAGCACTTCACGCATGCGAGTCAGTGAGGCTCCGGCGGACTGGATGCGGTCGAACATTCCCACGATCGTGCCGACTGGTCCGAAGAGGCGATGGAAGATCAGCGCTGCCGCAGAGACCGCACCAACGGTAGTGTAGTCGCCTCTGACCAGGAGGAATCCGGCTCCGAGGATGCAGATGAGCACAACGGCCTCGGCTCGGTTGTTCCGGGAGAACGCCCAGGTGAGGAAGCGGAAGACCTCGATCGCAATGTCGCGAGCCCGGGAAGAAGCGGAGTCGATGCGGCGGAGTTCGATGTCGGTGGCGTCAAAGGCACGAAGGGTCTTCACACCTTCGACACCACCAAGCAGGCGACGCGCACGTAGCCCGAACGCCTCGCGCTCGCTTCGGTACATCGGGCCTGAACGAGGCAGGTAGACGCGCAAAGTAGTCCAGTACATCGGGATTGCGATGAGGCCAATCAGACCCAGGCGCCAATCCACGGCAGTCATACCGATCGCAGAGACGACGATGGTGAACATGGAGGAGACAACGGTCGGGATGACTGATGTTGCGGCAGTGGAGATCTCCCGGGAATCGTCGGCGACTCGAGAGACTAGATCACCCCGGCGGAACTGGGAGTCGAGCTTCAAGGACGCGGCTAGGACGTCCTCGCGGAGCTTCGCGATCCACGGCTCGAGGACTCCGGCAAGCAGGACTGCTCCTGCCCAGGTGCCCAGCCCAGCGATTGCGCCGGCCAGCAGGATGATCAGCGCGTAGCGCACCACTGTGGCGTAGTTCGGGTCTTCCAGCATGATGTCGACCAACTGGCCCACGGACCAGGGGCCGACCAGACCTGCGGTGGCAGTGATCAGCCCAACGACGATCACTCCAGCAATACGGAACTTCACCGCGACTCCTCCATCACTACGTCAGCGACCGCACGGAACGCAGGCGAGGAACTGTAGACGACCGTCGTGCGCCCCCGCCTGAGTTCATGGACTCTCAATGCGATGGCCGCTTCAGTGACCGAGTCGACGGCGCTGGTCGGGTCCTCGAGTACGAGCACTTCCCGGTCCGCGTACAAAGCCCGCGCAAGAGCGAGCCGCTGTCGTTGCCCGCCAGAGAGGTTGTCGCCGGCTTCGCGGATCTCCAGGTCCAGAGGCAGATCGAGCATTGCCGCGTGTACGACGTCGTCTGGAATCACCACACCGTCCTCATGGCTCATCGCGATGTTAGAGCGCACCGTTCCCTCGAAGATGTCTGCAGAGCCCCGCTCGCGGTCTGTGGTGGGGATGAGGATGAATGAGGGGTTGGAGACGTCGGGAAGCCGTTCTTGACGCGGTTCCACCGCGGGTTCCGCGAGGAACTCCGCGATGCGACCGGCAGCGCCATGGGCGACGGCAGCGTCAGTGACGGCGATGCCCACCAGCCGGATCGGCTCAGAGAGATACACCGCGACGCCGACGATCGCGACGAGCTGACCTGCAGCGAGCTGACCATCAATAAGCCGGAACCCGGAGAGAAGAACAACCGCGGCAAGCGTCGCCGCAACGGCAAACTCACCGATTCCGGCGACCTGACCAGACACGCTAGCGGTGCGCTTGCCGGCCTCAGCGGAGTGGCGCGAGGCCTCGGTGTAGGACTGTTGGGCCCAACGATGACCGCGCACGGCCTTGAGTACCGGCAGCCCGGCCATGATGTCGCCAACCCGAGCGCCTGCCTCCGCAACAGCTTCTTGTTGGGCGCGGCTGCGATGAGAAATCCCCTTACCCAGGCGCATGACCAGCACGGAAATGAGCGGCACGACGATGAGCACGAGCAGCCCGACGAGCCAGTCAGTGTAGAGCAAATAGCCAGCAGCGCCAAGGAATCCAGTAATCGCAGAGGTTCCCGCACCAACCTGGCCGAAGATGCGAGTGGAGGCATCCGAATCAGCAGTCGAGCGCGACATCACCTCCCCAGGAACAAGGGTCTCCGGGTTCGCCTCCACTAGGGCCTTGCGGACGACCTCCATACGCAACCGGTGACCTTCGTGGTTCACAGCGGCGTTAAGCGAGCGCGAGCCAAAACGGTACGAGTAGCTCAGTGCCACGAAGAGCAGCGCGAAGCCGACGAGCCCGATAATGATGAGACGGGTGTCCAATGGCAGCACCGCGCGGTCAACGATCACACCGATCGCAACGGGCACCATCGCTTCACAGAGTTGCCAGAGCCCGAGGAAAAAACCACCGATGAGGACACGCTTCTTCTGCCGGAGGAGACTGCGGCGGAGGAGTTGTCCGCCGGTCATCACAGGTCCACGTCGTCGTAGGCCCGCTCATCTTCCACCGGTTCCAGGTGGGAGGCGATATGCACTCCAGGGAATCTCTCGCGCAGGTCCTCTTCCATCGACTCCACCAGGTCATGGCCTTGGTCCACTGTCCATTCTCCTGGGACTAGGAGGTGGAATTCGATGAACTCTTGGCGGCCGGAGACGCGGGTGCGGATCTCGTGGACGTCAATATCGTCATCCTCGGAGCGGTAGGCGTCGAGGATCGCGTCGACATCGCCGCGGTCATCGCCGTCCATTGCCTTGTCCATGAGTCCGCCGACGGACTCGCGCATGAGGTTCCAGCCGGTAACCAAGATGTTCAGCGCGACGAGAAGAGCCACAATCGGGTCCAGGATCTGCCAGCCGGTGATCCAGACCAAGCCGATGCCGATGATGACGCCGACGGAGGTCCAGACGTCGGTAAGCAGGTGCTTTCCATCAGCGGTCAGGGTGATCGACCGGTGTTCCTTGCCCGCCCGGATAAGGATCAGGCCGACCACACCGTTAATCACCGCGGCGATGAACATGAGGATCAAACCGATGCCAAGGTCAGAGACCTCCGCCGGATTAATTAGGCGCTCGGTGGCAGTGACGATGATGAACACCGCCGCCACCAAGATCATCGCGCCTTCGACTCCGGAGGAGAAGTACTCAGCTTTCGAATGCCCGAACTCGTGGTCCCGGTCGGCTGGCCGAGCAATGATCTTCAGCACGAAGAGAGCGAGGACTGCCGCCACCAGATTCACTGAGGACTCTGCGGCGTCGGACAGCAGACCGACCGACCCGGTCATCACGAAGGCACTTGCCTTCAGGAAGATCGTCACTAGAGCCGCCCCGATGGACAGCCACGCGAACCTGCTCAAATCACGTTGCATGCAGAAGAACTTACGCCGAAAAGTCGTAGAAGTCCGCTGCGTTGTCGTGCATGATCCGTCGCATTTCCCATTCGCCGAGAACGTCGACGAGAAGGTCCACATCACCCTGCTCGAAACGCCTTTGAGCGCGGGTTCCCGGCAGATCGGTGCCGAACATCAGCGCCTCAGGATTCGCGCGGTGAATCTTGTCGAGAGCATCAGCAGCTGCAAAATCGATGCGCCCAAATCCCGTGGCCTTCACCCGCACCCCGCACGAGGCCAGCTCCACCAGCTTCGGCACCCCAACGCCGCTTACCCCCAAGTGATTAATACAGACCGCGGGTAGATCCGCTAACTCATCAGCCAGTTCCGGCCGCTCCGCAATGTCGACCGCAATGTCTGTGGTCCACCCTGCGATGTCGTGAACCTTCTCCGCCACCGCCAGCAAATCCCCCTCAGCGATCGGCTGGCCCCGCAGCAAGTTGAACCTAATGCCGCGAATGCCTTCCGCGTGCAGTGTGAGTACCCGCTCCGCCCCCAGATCCGAGGTGCCAGTGATCATCCCGATGAAGTTGCGACCATCGGCCCGCGCGAATCCACGAGAGCGCGCTTCCAACTCCAATTGCTCCAGCGACTCGCGAAGCGTCTCCGCCCGTTCGTTCTTACTGCCGCCAACGACCACTCCGCCGGTAATCCGACCCCCAACGATCCGGTCTGTGACCTGCAGGTACGTGTCGACCGTAAACGGAGGGGGCGCAAAAGGCAGCGAGGGCTCCATGTCCCTTGCGCCAATGATGTGAAAGTGACTGTCGATGATGTCCATCACCGCTCATCCTAATGGCAAGCTGAGTGCATGAGTTTCGATATCACCCGCATAGGGGACGATCTGCCGTTCTCGGGGGCAGTCGAAACGCTCACGGAGGCCCTTCGCACCGCGGGCGTCGCGGTCGTCCAGGCTCCTCCCGGCACCGGCAAAACGACGGTCGTGCCGCCAGTTGTCGCGAACACGGTGGACGGTCGGGTCGTGGTCACCGCTCCTCGGCGCGTGTCGGTGCGTGCGGCTGCCCGGCGTTTGGCGCAGCTCAGCGGCACCAGACTCGGCGAGGAGGTCGGGTACACCGTTCGTGGGGACTCCAAGCGCAGCGCGCGAACGCAGGTGGAGTTCTGCACGCCCGGTGTTCTGTTGCGCCGGCTGCTGTCCGATCCGGAGCTGCCAGGCATCAGCGCCGTCGTTCTCGATGAGGTCCACGAGCGTGGCTTGGACACCGACCTGGTCCTGGCGATGCTGTGTGAACTGCGCGAACTCCGGGAGGATCTCACCGTCGTGGCAATGTCCGCCACGGTCGATGCTGCCCGATTCGCCGAGCTCCTTGGCGCCCCCATTGTCGATTCCCCCGCCGTCCTGCACGAACTGGATATCCGGTACGCCCCCTCATCGGGGCCTCGTTTGGGCCCGCGCGGGGTGGAGTTCGACTTCCTCGACCATGTTGCGGCTCAAGCTCTTTCGCTTTCCGACGCCCTCAGCGGCGACATCCTCACCTTCGTTCCAGGCGTCCGGGAGGTCGATCGGGTCATCGCGACCATCAAGGATCGGTCCAGCATCACGGTCCTGCCACTCCACGGGCGGCTGAGCTCTGCTGAGCAAGACCGGGTGCTGGCCGGTTCAATCGAGCAGCGGATCATTGTGTCGACCGTCGTCGCGGAGTCCTCACTCACCGTGCCGGGAGTGCGTGGTGTCGTGGATGCCTGCCTCGCTCGCGGCCCCCGCATTGATCTAGCGCGGGGGATGTCTGGCCTGGTCACCACCTCGTGTGCGAAGTCCTCTGCACAGCAGCGTTCTGGTCGTGCGGCGCGTCTGGGTCCGGGCGTCGCGATCCGCTGCATCAGTGAAGCCGAATGGCGGAACTTGGATGCCTGGCCCGCCCCGGAGATCACCGTCGCGGACCTGACCCAAGCGATGCTTGATCTTGCCGCATGGGGCACGCCCGGTGGTGAAGGACTCCCGCTTCCCGACGCTCCCCCACCCACCCACGTCCACGCCGCCCACCAAGCCCTTCATTCCATCGGCGCTATGGAAGATGGCCAGATCACCGAATTGGGCCAGACTCTGGCGAAACTTCCGCTGGATCCGCGGATGGGTCGGGCACTGCTCACCGCGATGTCCGTCATTGGTGCCAAGCGTGCCGCCGACGCCACCGCCGCATTGTCCGATGATGATCCCAAGCGACTCCAGAAACTCACAGGTGAGACGCCTTTTGCGAAGGAATCTGCACCGAAGGTTCCAGACATCTCCCTCGTCGCCGCCCTCGCCCGCCCCGACCGCATCGCCCGACGACGCTCCCCTGACTCGGACGAATTCCTCACCATCGGCGGCACCGCGGCCACCGCACCGGCCTCCTTCGGTGGCATGGAATGGCTGGCAATCACGGACGTGTCCCGAACCGGTAGCGGTGCCCGGGTCCGTTCGGCCGAGCCGGCAACTCGCGAACTGGCCGAATGGGCTGCCGCTGCCCTGCTCACCAGAACCACTGAGGTCACGATGGACACCTCGGTCCGCGCACGGGAAAAGACCTGCCTCGGTGCGATCGAATTGGCTTCCCATCCAGTGCGGCCCACACCCGCTCAGTGCAGAGAGGCGATATTTGGGGCGGGCGTGGACGTCGTGAAGCTCACGTCAAGCGCCGAGACCTTCAGGGCTCGGCTCGCGCTGCTGCATGCACAGCGCGGGGCGCCATGGCCAGATGTCAGCGACGCAGGCCTAGCCGAGCAGCTCGAGACGCTGCTGGCCAACGAGGCAGATTCGCCGACCCCAGGGCCGATCGGCGTCGACCAACTGCGGCGGCTGCTGCCCTGGCCAGAGGCTTCTGAACTGGAATCCCTGGTACCCGAACGGCTGCCTGTCCCTTCCGGTTCGAACATCCGAATCGACTACTCGGGCGAGGAACCGGTCCTCGCCGTGAAACTCCAGGAATGCTTCGGAATGGCCGACACCCCAACGATTCTCGGGATTCCCGTGGTGCTGCACATGCTATCGCCAGCAGGGCGTCCATTGGCTGTCACCAAAGACCTTCGTAGCTTTTGGGCCGGACCTTACTTGCAGGTCAGAGCCGAAATGCGCGGCCGCTACCCCAAACACCCGTGGCCAGAGGATCCGTGGAGCGCTCAGGCGACAAAGCGGACGAAGAACAATTCCCGTTAGGCTTTTGGACCATGAGTTTCACCGAGAGGTTCACGCAGATCCGCGACCGAGTCGACGCCGCTGCCCGCGAGGCCGGTCGAAACCCCTCCGACGTCCGGATTCTTCCCGTGAGCAAGACATTCCCGGCGGCCACCGTCGCCGAGGCGTGGTCGGAACTGCAGGACTTTGGGTGCGACACGTTCGCGGAGAATCGAGTCCAAGAGGCCTCGGAAAAAGCATCGCTTCTCGACGGCCCCCGCTGGGCCGTCATCGGCCCCCTCCAAACGAACAAAGCCAGTCAGCTGGTGGCTTTCGCGTCGGAATTCCATGCCCTGGACCGACCGAAGGTGGCCGGTGCGCTGCAGCGCAAACTCGAAGAGGCGGACCGGACGCTGGAGGTGTTCATCCAGGTCAACTCCTCAGATGAACCGCAGAAGGCTGGCTTCACCATCGACGAGGCGCGAGAATTCGCTGCCGAACTCGGCCCCGAGGGGCCGTACCCGCGGTTGATCCCGCGCGGCTTCATGACGATGGCGATGCTCTCAACGGACGACGACGCCATCCGCCGCTGCTTCTCCCGCACCCGCGAGCTCCGCAACGAGGTCGCACACGGGGACTTCCTCAGCGAATTGTCGATGGGAATGTCCGGCGATTTCGAACTGGCAATTGCCGAGGGCGCCACCACGATCCGCGTGGGCCAGGCAATCTTCGGGGAACGCCCAGCGAACTAAATCCCCGCGCCCTCTTTCACCTTGAACCACAACGAGAACTCGGTGGCTGCGCGGCTGAGGATGGAATAGTCAGTCTCTTGGGTCAGGTCACTGAAACTATCGCGGATACCCGCGCCTCCGTAGGGCCGACCTGCTCCGAGCTTCCGGTATCCCATCCGCCAGTCGGTGAATCGCCGATGTGCGGCTGATTCCTCAATGAGGACCCGAACGTCGCGGTGTCTGGGGTCGTCGTTAAGCACTGTCATGAGCGCATCAATGCGCTCCGGCGAGCCCTCCAAGAACTGAATAAAACGGTTACCGCGGAAAAGAAGGATCCCGGTGATATCGGCCTCAGCGTTGTTGCGACGAGAGCTCGTGAGGATGTTCTGCAGATCCTCGTCATTGGGCTCAAAGGTGGCCTGACTGGTGTAGACGAGATACTTCAGAACCGTCATGGGTACACCACTACTTCCGACGAGGGCAGAAAACTATCGGTCAGACGCACCATGGCGACATCTAGTGCGTCGAACTCTCCCACCGACTGCGACTTCATGTCGTAGGCATGGAAACCTTCGCCGGACGTATGGTCCACGTAACCGATGAAGTTTCCGGCGAAGCTGCCTACGTAGAAACCCGGCTCCACCTCCGACCATGTGAATCTCGAGTCATCGACCACACGGGGGATCTCGTCCATTATGTTCCTATCGTCATGACCTGCGATTCAGGCCGGGCAAAGACTAACACGAGTCGATCACCTGTTCCCAGGAGTCTCCTGCTCGAACATCTGGCGATCGATCTCGTCGGTGAGAGTCTCCACGAATAGGTTCGTCAGATGGTCCATATCGCGATAGACCAGCACATTGCCCACGACGCCGGGGCAACGACCGTTCTGGCAGAAAGCCTCTTGGAGGTTGATGTACACCACGTCCAGGCCTGCGTAACCGCCACGCGACGGGTCGATCGGGCCGAGAGTGTCCGGAAAGGAACAGTCCGAGTTACCGGCGGCGACGCAGATACGCATATTGCGCTCGCCGTCCTTGATGTACGCCGGCCACGGGTTGTCACGGACGCCGAAGGTGGTGATGCCGGCGGCGGAGAACTGGCTGACGGCGTCGTAGTACTCAGTGGGCACGTACTCAGTGCCGTCCGAATCTGGGTGCGCCGGCCGCGTGGTGGTCATAAAGACGCCCTCTGTCGGCGGGTGTTCCTTCACCCAGTTGATGACATTCGCAGACCACTCCGCGCACTCCGGGAAGTTCCGGCCGCTACCGGCGGCGTAGGAGTGGTTGAACGGGCAACCCATCTTCAGCATCGGGATCACGGCGAAGCCGCGCTTCTTACCGATCGCGTCCAGGGCAGGCAGGTAATGCTCCGAGTGGGACGCGCCGATCAGGTACAGCGTGTCCTCCGAACCGATATCTCCGTAGACACAAGGGATATCCGAGTTGCCCTGGTCCTGCGTGAAGATCAGGTCCGTGCCACCCCATCCGAGATAGCACCCATCTTCCTGCGTCTGCGGCTGCATGAAGGAAGACGTGGTTGTCAGCGGCAGCACCGGCTTATTGTCCGGGTAGCCGCGATCCTCTAGGGCAGCCTTCGCACCTGGGTAGTCGGCGTCGATAGCCGCTTCCAAAGTGTTCGTGGCGCGGTAGGTCAGGGTCCGCTCAAATACTGAGTGACTAAACAGCAACACGACGGCCAGAACCGACAGCCCCGCACCGGCCAAAGCCTTGTACTTGTGGGACGTCATTGCCTGGTACGCCTTGGAGAAGCTCGGCCATCCGCGCTCCGGTCGGCCTTCTTCTCCGAGCGGAATCTCGATCCACCGGTGCGTCGCCATGGCCAGCAGTACCGAGGCGATAATGACAACAATGCCGAGCGGAACCGAATGCGTCTCAACACCGAATGTCACCATCAGAATGATCAGCAGCGGCCAGTGCCAGAGGTACAGGGCGTACGAGATTCGACCAAGGAACTGGAACGGCTGCGTGGCCAGGAGTCGGTTCACTCCGCGGAGTCGTCCTTCTTCCTGACCGGCCAGGATCACCAGAAGTGCGCCGGTGAGCGGGAACAGCGTCCACGGTCCCGGGAACAGTTCCACACCATTAAGGAAGAACGGCGTGGCCATGATCATCGCCATGCCGATGTACCCCAGGATGCGGCCGAAGTAGTGCGGCACCGGGATACGGATCAGCAGCAGACCAGCCAGGCCACCCAGGCCGACCTCCCAGAAACGGGAGCCCGTCGAGTAGTAGTTCGCCATCTGGTCGGAAGCGCTCATGTCCATCGCCTGCAGGAAGGACAGCAGGGTGCAGACAGACAACACCGACACAGCCACCAGCCAGATGGTCCGTTGGCGCACTCGCAGCGACTCAGAACGCTTCAGCGCGAGATTGACCAGCACGGCTCCGAACGCGAACGCCACCATCGCGACGAGGTAGATCTGCATCTGCACGGACATCGACCACAGGTGCTGGAACGGGGAGACTCCGGTGCCCGCCTGGGCGTACTCAGATTCCGCGTCTACCAGCGCGATATTCATGTAATAACCGACCGCAGGCGGCACATCGGAGAGAATGTCCGACCACATCCACCGACCATTGGCCAGCAGCATCCACCCGGTACACAAGCCGACGACCACCAACAGCGCCGGCGCCAGGCGCCTGATTAGCCTCACGACGGATTGCCACAGCCGGATCCCATAGGACCTCGCCGCGTTATTGATCTGGGACTTGAAGAAGAAGTAGCCGCCGATCAGCAGGAAGATGTCGACACCGGCCGACACTCGCCCGTCGAACACGTGGAAGAACACGACAAGCGCGATCGCCAGACCACGCAGGCCGTTGATGTCCTGCCGGTATCCAGTCCGGGGCAGCGCCGCCGGTTCCGGCTCGCGCCGCAATCCCGCGAAAATCTTGCTCAACAAATCTGACTCAGTCCTGACTCAACGTCGTCCGGAGGTGATCACCGGTGAATTCTCTCCCTTTAAACTGGTCAAGGGTAACCGACTCAGTCCCGCTACGGGAAAAGTCGAAGGCTAGATCAGGGCCCTTCACCGGGGCCGACATGCGAGAATAAGCGCATGATGAGCTACCTGTTCCGCACTGCCCTCAACGGCTTCGCCCTGTGGGTGATGACCTTGGTCGTTCCCGGCGCCAACTTCGTCGGAGGCAATGACACCGCCAGCCAGCTCGGCGTTATCTTCGTCGTCGCGGCTCTGTTTGGTCTGGTCAACGCGATCAAGCCGATCCTGCAGATCCTCTCGCTTCCCCTGCTGATTCTCACGCTTGGTCTCTTCAGCATCGTTATCAATGCTTTCCTTCTCTGGCTGACGTCTCAGTTCACAAAGGTCCTCGGGTGGGGCCTGACGGTTGATCCGTTCTGGTGGCAGGCCATCTTCGGCGCGATTGTGCTGTCCGTAGTCAGTTGGGCGCTGGCAGCCGTTACTTCGCGCAACTGATCATTGCGGCACACTGGGCCGCATGAGCATCTTCGACATTGACATCAATTCCCTCGACGGCGAGCCGGCAAACCTCAGCCAGTACCAGGGCCAGACTGTTCTGGTGGTGAATGTGGCTTCCAAGTGTGGTCTCACGCCCCAGTACACCGGCCTGGAGAATCTCCAGAAAGCCTACGGCGACAAGGGTTTCACCGTTCTGGGTGTGCCCTGCAACCAGTTCATGGGCCAGGAGCCCGGCAGCCCCGAGGAAATCGCAGAGTTCTGCTCCGCGACGTACGGCGTCACCTTCCCGATGACGGAGAAGGTCGATGTGAATGGCGACAACCGCCACCCGCTTTACGACGCCCTCATCTCCACACCCGACTCCACCGGCCACACTGGAGACATTCGCTGGAACTTTGAAAAGTTCCTTATCTCCCCGGAGGGTGAAGTCGTGGATCGCTTCGATCCGCAGACCGAGCCGGAAGACGCGAAGGTGACTGCGGCGATCGAGGAGCAGCTCGCCTAGGCAACACATACCAGCAGGTGAACATTCGATAACACTATCGAAACAACCCCCTGGCCTCTTGAAACCGCAGAAACAACCTGCAATAGTCGAACACACCAGCGAAACAGTTCGACATCAAGAACAAAGGGGGGCACCACCATGGACAACACCCACGGCACCACCAACTGCCCCTTCACCGCAGCCCTCGCCGAGACCGCACCACAATGGGCACACGAGAACACCTCCGCCCGCGCCGAAGCAGCGCTGAACCGCAACCGCAGCGAACTCACCCTCGCCGCNNTNTGCCTNTGCNNCCCNGANGACGACGTGCGCCACCACACCACCTGCCTCACCGCAGACCTTGGCCAAAGCACCACCGCCGCCTGCGACTACCGCAAAATCGGCCTGCTGCTGCACCGCATGCCCAAACTCGCCACAGTGCTCACCACCCGCGGTTTCGCACCACTGCACCTGCTGAAAAAACTCGCCACCGCCACCTTCCCCATCGACCAGGCCCACCACGAGAGTCTCGAACCACTGCTANTGGCCGCACTGACCCCACGGGTCGACAAACTTGCCCTGCCTCCCTGGCGAGAGATTTTCGGCGCCATCCAACGCGCCATCGACACCGTCGAGCACNCCGCCCGGCCCACCGACCTCGCCGGAGCACCCATCCCCGAGGACATCCACGAGTCCTACCGACACAGTCCCGACCGCATCACCGTCACACTCTCCCGCGCCCACGCCGAGGAAGCCCACCGAGTCATCAGCACCATCGCCGCCACCGACAACTGCGATAACACCNCAGCTTTCATGCACCTGATCCGCGGCACCTCCACCGCATCGATCAACCTGCACCTATACCGCAGTGTNGANGGTGGCCCGGTATGGATGCCTGGAGTGGGGATGCTCNCTGAAGCNNTNACNNAGGAGTANNTNTCGATGGTGACCTCCGTGGACNNNNTGCACCCCTCCACCTCCGGTGNATATGCCGCCACCGAGTCCCAGCGGGCATTGATCATCGGCCGCGATGGCACCTGCCGCTTCCCCGGATGTACCCGCAGCGCTGCTGCGGCGGACATGGACCACATCACCAACCACGCAGAAGGCGGGCCCACCAGCACCGACAACCTGCACAGCTTGTGCCGGCGCCACCACAATGAGAAAACCAAAGGCCTGTGGGATGTGACTCGCTCGCTGGAGGGAACGGAGTATTGGACCAGCATCGGTGGGGCGCAGGTGGCGACCGAGCCGGCAGGGCCGCTATCGCATCCTGGTGCGGTGCCTTTTGCCGCGAGCATCCGAGCTGCGGCGAAACTGCGCGCCGAGCATAACGAGTATCGCGATGCGGCNAGAGCNCAGTGGCGCAATCTGGTTGCGCGGGCCCGCCGGGCCCAGCCGATTGTGCGGATGCTGCAGAGCCTGCGGATCATGGCACCGGACGAGGGCCCCGAGCAGATTATCTCCGCGATTAGNGAGCACGAGGCGAGCAAAGCTGTTGCCGCTGCCGCGCGGCGAGCTGAGGCTCGAGATGCGCATCAGAAGTTCAAGGCCCGCCGGTACCAAGGGCAGGTGCGCTCGTTGGAGCCGGTCAAGGATCCAGATCCGCCCAGTNTTGCNCCGCCGGATCCGGTGGTNGNGATGATGCAGGTGTATCTGTGNGAGCGTGATCCGATGGGNGCGCTGGCTGCGGTGGGTCCATTGCTCAAGCGGGTGGAGTTGGATCAGTTCGATGTGTGGCAGCGCGGGTTCGCTGATGCTGCGTCGTTGCGGGAGAAGGTTGCCCGGTGGCGTA
>NZ_ATYV01000025.1 GCF_000427865.1 Corynebacterium sputi DSM 45148
CCAACCCCGCCGCCGGCGGGCCCACCGATACCGAGAATCTGCAGGCCTTGTGCCAGCGGCACCACAACCTCAAGACCGACAAGCTCTTCGATGTCATCCGGTATTCCGATGGCCGCACCGTGTGGTCCTCTGGCGCTGATGGAACCTCGGCGACGACATATCCGGCCGGACCTGCCAATGGTCCGGGTCGGGTGAGTGTGTCGGCGCGGCTTCGTCGTCGATCTGCTCGGGTGCGTGACTACAACGAACAGCGCATGGGCGGGGCGGACCCGCCGAAGGAGGAGGGACCGCCGCCATGGGAGGAGCCACCACAGCAGGACCGCAAGGCACTGCCTCCGGGCAAGTCCGCCGGTCCGCCTGACCCAGACCAGAACGAGGGGGCGTGAGTGATTGGACCACCAAGCAGGTGCACCGATCACCCATGCCCCGGTGGGTTAGGAGTTGCCCATTTTTGCGTCGTCACGAGAACCGGAGGTCCAGTCCTTGATCCACTCCGGGACTACGAGGTCGTCAGGGAATCCACCGACGAGGTTGTCCAACTCTTCGACCGACACCGAGCCGCCCTCCTTCTTCAGGAAGCGAATGCGGATAAAGGCACGGGCATATACCTCATCTTTGGAGGTGAATGTCTGCTCGGCGTAAATCCAGCGATCGTCGACGCCAACGACACGGGAGCGGACCTCGTATTTCTGGAGGGGTTTGAGAGAGCGTCGATAATTGATCGTCTGACCGGCCACCACCGGGTACCAGCCCTTGGCTTGGAGCTGGTCCCAGAATCCGGAACGTCCAAGGAGGTCCAGGCGACCAAGGTCCATGACCGCGAGGTAGCGGCTATTGGTCATGTGGCGGAAGATGTCGCAGTCATTCGGGAGAACGCGGAACTGTGTGACCGCGGTGTCCCACAAAGTGATGCGGTCTTTCGTGCGGTTTCGCAGTTTCAACTGCAGCAGGCGCAGGTACAGGTTCATGCAGGCTCCTCGGCGGCAGGCCGAGTTGCTGGCCCAACACCGCTCATAGAATGAATAAATTCATACCAAGACTAACGACGTCTCATCCCACGCCCAATTCAGACAGCCGCGGTCAGTGGAAACACCGAACCAGTTTGGCTGCCGCATCGGCGGGATCCTTTGCAGACGCGATGGCTGACACCACCGCCGCCTGGTGGACTCCGGCGGCAGCAAGTGGAGCAAGATCGGCCGTCGTGATCCCGCCGATGGCAACCACCGGCACCGGAGAAAGCCTCACGTAATCAGCCATGCCGTCAACACCGAGACCGCCGGGTGTCCCGGACTTGGTGGCAGTCTCTCGGAACTGCACGCCGATCTGGTCGACGGTTCCGGTGGGAAGGGCGAGAAGGGCGTCGAGATCAGCTTGGGTGGTGGCGGAGAGGCCGAGGACGGCGTCATTGCCGATGAGTCGGCGGACGGTCTCGACCGGAAGATCGGTCTGGCCAACATGGACGCCATCGACGACTGTGCCGAGGTCACGGGCCGCGAGGAACACATCGATGCGATCATTGACGACGAGGAGCGCAGAACCAGGCGAAGCGGCGATCTCTTCGGCACACTTAGCGACGAGATCGAGGACGGGTCCTGCATCAGCGTTCTTCCAGCGCACCTGAACCATCGTTACGCCGGCGTCGACGGCGGCGCGGACGTATCTGGCAGTGGCGTCGATAGGGTCAGCTCTGGTCACGGAGACCGTCTGGTCAGGATCGGTGACGAAGTAGATGCCGCGTACGTCGGCGGTGCGTGAGGTCACCGGAACTGAGCCCGCTTTCGGATGTCGTCGGCGGTCATGGAGTACAGCGCATCGAGGAACTGCGGACTAAACGTGCCTGGGCCGTGGGAATTCTCCGCCGCGAGGTCTGCGGCGACGGTGTAGGCGGAAGCTCCCGCAGCAACTGATTCAAGCATCCCGACGCCCCGATCAACTCCCACCGACACGAACGCACCGAGATACGCGCCCAGTGCACAGCCACCACCGGTGACCTTGGTCAAAAGGTCCGAACCGTTAGCGGCTCGGATCGTGCTTTCGGCATCGACGATCAGATCAACTTCGCCAGAGACTGCGACTACGCCGCCGGTCTTGGCCGCGAGGGATCGTGCGGATTCTGCAGCAGCGTCGACACTCTGCGCGGAGTCGACCCCTTTTCCACCAGTGCCTCCGGCCAGTCCGATGATCTCCGAGGCATTGCCGCGGATGACCGTGGGGGCACGATCGAGGAACTCGAAAGCCAGGGCACTTCGTACGGGCAGGCCACCGACCCCAATGGGGTCGAGTACCCAGATGCCACCGGATTCGGTGAGAGCCGACACTACCTCTCGCATACCGACGATCTGATCCCCATTAATCGTCCCCAAGTTCACGAGGGTGGCATCGGCAATACCGGAGAAAAGCCCGGCCTCGCCCTCCACGTCGACCATTGCGACGGTGGCACCGGAGGCCAAAACTACGTTCGCGGTGAAGTTCTGCGTGACGGTGTTGGTCAAGCACTGGACGAGCGGGCTCTCTTCACGGAGTGCCTCGACCAGTGTGGCGGTGATGTCTATCTGTGCGTCAGCGTGTGTGTCTGTCATGGTGTTCTCCTCTACCTGCTCTCCACGAGCCACTGTCCCAGGATCCGGGAGCATTCCTCCACTCCGGAGACCCATAGTTTCCCGGCGCCGTCGCCGGCTGAGTCGGAGACGAGTTTCACCAGATCCACCGGGATCCCGCGGCGGGTGGCAATCCACGCGATGGCGTAACCCTCCATGTCGACTAGTTCTGCGGAGGCAGCTAGTCGAGCCCTAGTGACTGGGTCATTGACGAAGATGTCGCCGGTGGCGAGGCGAAGGCCGGGGGCGTCGTGAAGTGGGATGGTTGGATAGGCAGTTTCTCCGGTGAGTTTCTTCACGTCCGAATGCGAGAAATCGTGGAGCTCCACTGAGGTGACGCGGTGGACTCCATTGACGCCGTCGACCAAAGCGCCGGCGGTGCCAAGGTTCACGATCCGCTCGGGAGCGGGCCCGGATGCGAGGGTCGCAGTGAGCGCTTCTGCAGTGCGCAACCGGCCAATTCCGGTCAGCAGAATTGGCAAATCGGTCTGCAAGTGTTCGGCTTCCTCAGCCGTGGCGACGACAAGCAGCGGCGCCTCTGGATCGACGTCGCCCCGCAACAGTGTTTCCGTGATCATCGACCCCACAGTAATCGGACGTACATACGTACGGTCAGTAGGATGAAGATGTGATTTTCCAATCCGACAACAATCGATCGAGCCGCGCCTCCGAAGCCGAGCGCAAGGCTTCGGAACTGGTCCGCGGTGTCCTCGCGCGCGAAGAGCAGGTCCGCAACAACATCGCGTCGGAGTACGTCGATCCGTGGGAGATGCGCTACATCATCGACGAAACGATCACCCGCGGTCCGATCGCAGACTGGCGCCATGAAGCAGTGCGAGCCAGTCGGCTCATTCGCCGGTATTCCATTCAGTCGGGGTATCGGGAAAAGCTCCGGGACGTCGAGAAGCGAATTGATGCCATCCTTCTGATGGCCGAATCTCTCGAGGAATCGTGGGACGCCGCTGCGGCGTCCTCAAAGAGGCTTTCCGACGCCGAAGCCCGCGACGCCGACGCCTTCGAGCGCGAGCGACGCACACAAAACGACGCAGAGGAGGCACGCCGTATCCGCGATGAGAAGCGCGAACAGCGCCGACGCGACTTCCAGAGGAAAGTGGAGAACATCGCCTCTGACACCATCGACCGCACCCGTGAGGTCGGCGGTGGGGTCCTGCGGCGGTCCATCGATGTGGGTCGTGACGCCCTAGACAAGATGCCAAGCCTGCGCGACCTGCCGCGCAAGGGCGATGACCACCCACGGGAAGTCCGCAAGGCCGAAGCCCGTGACCTGCGCAAAGAACCGCCACTACCGGAAGACTAAGCGAGAACCAGCTTGACTGACACACACCTGTCCGAACCCACCTTCCCCGATTCCGCGGACTTACCGGAGCACATTGACCTGGTGGTCGTGGACATGGACGGCACGCTTCTCGACGGAGATGGCAACCTCCCCTCGGGACTTCAGGACCTGCTGGAGCAGCTGCGCGATAATGGCACGTCCTTCGTTCCTGCCAGCGGCCGTCAGCTCGCTACGCTGCGCAATCTGTTCGCAGGCCTCGATCCGACGCCGGACACATTCCTCGCGGAGAATGGCGCCGTCATCGCCGACGGTGACTCGACGATTGTCGCTGACTCCATGGACCAGGCGGTGGTGGATCGCATCATCGATACGGTTCGCGATTCAGGCCTGGACAACGGACTGGTGGTCTGCCACCCGGACCGCGCATACGTCGAGCGTTCCGATGAGGCGTTCCTCAAGGAGGTCGGCAAGTACTACCACGAGCACACGGTGGTGGAGGATCTGCATGGTGTGGAGGGGGACGTCGTAAAGCTTGCGATCTTTGACGTCGACGACGCAGAGACCTCCACCTGGCCGGTGCTGCGCGAGGCTGCGAAGCCGGAGCTGCGCCCAGCGCTGTCCGGTGCGCATTGGGTCGATGTCATGATGCCGTCGGTCGACAAGGGCAAGTCGCTACGCAAGCTCGCTGAGCACCGCGGAATCAACATGGATGGTGTCGTTGTATTTGGCGACTACCTCAATGACCTGCAGATGATCGAAGCCGGCGGCTTGTCCTTCGCGATGGCGAATGGGCACGGTGACATCATCGCCGCAGCCGACTACGTCGCGCCGGCGAACACCGAAAATGGTGTCGTCACCACGACGAAGCGACTGATTAGCGAATAGCCTCGATCAGGCGCTCACGTGCTCCGGTTCCCGCACTTCGGAAGTGGGTACCGGAGCATCGTCATTTTTCTGCATCCGGGCCCACGTGATGAAGCCGTAGGTCACAAAGACGCCGTAGACCAGGTACAACACCGCTGACGGGTAGTACCCGCCGGCCCACAGCAGCGGCACGCCGACGATGTCGACGGCGATCCAGATCAGCCAGAACTCGGTCCAGCCGCGGGCCATGCCCCAGGTCGCCAGTGCAGAGCCGACGAAGATCCATGCGTCAGCCCACGGGCCCCACGAGCCGAGTGCCGTGAAGATCCACGCAAAGAGAACCGTGCCGCCGACTGCCAGTGCCAGTAGCAGGAGTCGTTCCTTGCCAGTGGCCCAGCGAGGCTGGAAGGCCGCTTCGCCTTCACCAGCGGTGGCGCGCAGTCGTGCCCACCGCCACCAGCCATAGACGCTGATGGACAGGAACATCACCTGCCGGCCGGCCTGTCCATACAGGTCAAGGTCTTGCGGGGTATTGAATACGCCACCGAGAAACACGGTGAACAGGAGTATGTTGCCGGCGATGCCGACGGGCCAGGCCCACACGACACGTTTGAGTCCGGCGTACGCGAAGACAAGGCCAAAGCCGTTGCCGATAATTTCACGCCAGAGAATGGGGACGCCATTGATGTCCCATTGAGCGTCCAAAAGTTTGATGAGAAGGTCCACGGTGGCTCCTTGGTTCGGAAGATTCTTCGTGGTCCTCCGGGCAGCCCGTGGCATATGCGACAACGACGACCGGACCCCAAAAGGGTTCGGCCACGCTACCGCGCATAACGCGGGGTTCTCTTCACTCCGGACTATGACCGTCGGCCCAGGAATCACACCTGGTCTGCTTGTCCCCTCTCCTTGCGGTGAGGGCGCTCGCGGGCTCAGCACTGTCGTGCATTACCGCCGGTGGGGAATTTCGCCCCGCCCTGAGAACTGAATCTGACTGTAGCACCGCCGGATCTAACCGGAAAGAGTTTCGACTGAGCCGAATGAATTCCAGTGTTGGCAGACGCAACTTGCACGCCGATTGAAGTTTTGCACGGTGACTGCAATACTTTGCCCGTCGCTCTATAACTATTTTCAGATGGAAGAAAGGCTGCCTCCATGGCAAAGCTTCTGTACCGGCTCGGACGATCCGCGTACCTGAACAGACTGAAGTTCCTGGCCGCCTGGCTACTGGTCGTGATCGGCATGGGTGTCGCCGCGTTCACGCTCTCTGAGCAGACCGCCACCAACTTCACCATTCCCGGTCTCGAATCCGTCGACGCTCAGGAGCAGATTCAAGAGAGGTTCGACTCCTCAGAGGACGAACTGAACGCCGCCACTGGCAGCATCGTGATCCAGGCTCCAGAGGGCTCGACTCTCGCGGATCCGGATGTCGCCGCTGACGTTGAGTCGTTCCTGGAAGAACTGCGCGGCATCGATGGCCTAGCTGACCAGGATACTCTGGTTAACCCGGTTATGGCAGCAGCCGGCATGGAGCAGCAGCTCACCGAAGCCAAGACCGCCGAGGGCATGCCCCCGGAGCAGATCGCCTCCGACATCGCGGCACTGAGCCCGCTGTCTGAGGACGGTCGCACCGGCCTCATCAACGTCGAATTCGACGCACCGTCCTTCATGGACATCAATGAGGCCGACAAGGACGCCGTCATCGATGCCGTCGAGGCGAACCAGGACGACCTGACCATTGCCTACTCCGGCAACGCCTTCCAGACCACTGACTTCATGGGTGCCGCCGAGCTGATCGGTATTGCCGTCGCCGCCTTGATTCTCATCATCACCTTCGGTTCCCTCGTCGCGTCAGGCATGCCGCTGATCACCGGTGTCGTTGGTGTTGGTATCGGTGTCGCAGGCGTCTACGCTGCCACCGCATTCACCGACTCGGTCAACGACACCACCCCGATGCTTGCTTCGATGATCGGCCTGGCCGTCGGCATCGACTACTCGCTGTTCATCGTTTCCCGTTTCAGGAATGAAGTGGTCGCCTTTGTGAAGGGCGAGGAACTAACGCCGAGAGAACTCGGACCCAAGTTCAAGGACATTCCGTTTTCGGATCGAGCGCATCTGGCAGGACTGGCCGTCGGGAAGGCTGGTACGGCTGTTGTCTTCGCGGGCATGACCGTGGTCATCGCGCTCGCAGCGCTGTCCATCATCGGAATTCCGTTCCTCACCGCAATGGCCGTCGCCGCAGCCGCGACCGTCATCATCGCTGTTCTTGTCGCACTGACCTTGCTGCCTGCTCTGCTGAGCCTCTTCGGCAGCGCGGTGTTCTCCGGAAAGCTGCCGTTCATCAAGGCTCCGGATCCGGAGTGCGAGGCCCCGACGATGGGTCTGCGCTGGGTCCGCCAGGTACGCAAGCGCCCGGGTCTCTTCGCTGGCGCCGGCGTCATCCTGCTTGCTGTGCTCGCCATTCCGGCCGCTCAGCTTCACCTCGCAATGCCATCTGACGGCACCATGTCTCCAGACAGCCCCAACCGCGTCGCCTACGACATCACCGAAGATGCCTTCGGCCCAGGTCGCAATGCTCCGATGGTTGCCCTGATCGATACGCAGGGCCTCTCCCCTGAAGACAACGCCATGGCCCTGGGCACCGCCGTCCAGGAAATCCAGTCCGTGGACGGGGTCGTTAACGCCCAGGTCATCGCGGTCAACGAAGCCGGTGACGCCGCCCAGCTCCTGGTCACCCCGGAGTACGGCGCGACCGACGAGCGCGCTGGCGACGTCCTCCACGACATCCGAGACCAAGGCGCCACCTTCCAGCCCGATACCGGTGCAACCTTCTCCATCACCGGTGTCACCCCGATCTACGAGGACATCTCGGAGCGTCTCTCTGACGTGCTCATCCCGTACGTCGCCATCGTTGTGGTCCTAGCGTTCCTGCTCCTGATGCTGGTGTTCCGCTCCATCTGGGTGCCGCTGATCGCTGCACTGGGATTCGCGCTATCCGTCGCCGCGACGTTCGGTCTGACCGTCGCTCTGTGGCAGGAGGGTTGGGGCGGCATCGTCTCCGACCCGCAGCCGATCATTTCTTTCCTCCCGATCATCCTCATCGGTCTAGTCTTCGGCCTGGCAATGGATTACCAGGTCTTCCTGGTATCTCGAATGAGAGAGGGCTGGGCGCACGGAAAGACCGCAGCCAATGCGGTGTCGAACGGCTTCAAGCACGGTGCCCGCGTGGTCACTGCCGCAGCACTCATCATGATCAGCGTCTTCGCAGCGTTCATGCTGATGGACGAGCAGTTCATCAAGTCCATGGGCTTCGCCCTGGCCGCCGCAGTGCTGTTCGATGCCTTCATCGTCCGTATGACCATCGTCCCCGCCGTCATGTTCATGCTCGGAGAGAAAACCTGGTACCTGCCGAAGTGGCTGGATAAGATCCTGCCGCACGTAGACGTGGAAGGAACCACCCTGGCGGATATCTCCCCCGGTGGTGAAAACGAAGACAAGGCTCTGGCCAACGCGGCCGCCCAGTCTGAGGTTGACTGACATGTCCGGGTGGAGAGAACAAAAGAAGGCGATGACCAGGTCACGCCTGGCGTCAGCGGCAGTGAATTTGCTGCTGACCCAGGGTGACGAAGCCACGACAGTCGCCGCGATCGCCAATCTCGCTGATGTCTCCACCCGCACGTTTCACAACTACTTCGCTCGTCGCGAAGACGCATTTATGGAGTTTCTCCACGAGGTCATCGACGACTGGGCCGACGCAGTTCGGGCCGCTCCTGCAGAGATTCCGCTGCTGGAGGTGATGAAGAACGTCTACGTTGACGTCATCGGACGCCCGAACGATGCCGAGGATTCACCGCACAGCCTGATGATGGTGGCTCAGCACGTCGCGATGGTTCGGGCCCCGGCCGACCGCAGCCAGGCTTTTTGCCTGCTCAGTCCTCTGGAAGGAGCGATCGCTGAGCGGTGTCCGCACCTGTCGCCCTTCGAAGTGTCGCTCTTTTTGGACACCGTCTTCGCTGCTATCGCCAGTGCCCTGCGGTTCAGCATCGCCGAGTTCGGTGAAGATTCCCCAGAAGTCACCGCCGCTACTGAAGCCCGGATGGACGAGGCCTTCGCCCGCGTCGCCGCTGGATTCGGAGATCTGGTGTGAGTGCCACTGCCCGCCGTCGCACGAAGCGATCCAAGGGCTGGGTTCCTGATCAACATGGCGCGTGGGTCATGGTCGTCGTTCCGGCTCTGGTCGGAGTCGGCCTGGCCCCGGCCGGGGTCGATATTCCCCTTCTCATCACATGGTGGGCAGGGTATTTCGCGTTCTTCGCAGCAGGCATTCTCGTCCGCTCCCGATTCCGTGAAATCAACCGTCCGCCGGTGTACGTCTATGGCGCCATCACCATCGCAGCCGGTCTCATCTGCTTGGCAGTGAACTGGCGGTTCCTCTACTGGATCCCCGCTTTTGCACCATGGGTTCTCATCGCGATATGGGAGCTATGGAAACGCCGCCCACGATCGCTGGCCTCTGGCTGGTCGACGGTGATCGCCGCTTGTCTCATGACGCCGCTGGGCGCGTGGGCCGGAGGTCATGATCTAGATCTGCGGGTATGGGCAGTCACCGCGGTACTCACCGCGTATTTCCTCGGCACCGTTCCCTACGTCAAGACCCTCATCCGCGAACGCGGAGACGCACGCTGGTTGTGGTTCTCCGTCGGGTTCCACGTCGCAGTGACGTTGATCGCCGTGGCCGCCGCTTTCAGCGGCGTGGTCTCGTGGCTGGTGCCACTCGTTTTTTGCTTTACGACGCTCCGAGCCTTCACCATGCCCTTCTCCGGCCAACGGAGACAGCGACCATGGACCCCGAAGACTGTTGGGTTGATCGAGGGCGTAGTGACTGTCCTGGTGGTTATCGCGGCTTTGGTGCAGGCCTAGTTACCCGGCGAAATCAGGCGGGTCGGTCTACGGTGTTGTCCCAGTGGGGTTACAGGGGACAAAGGGGACACACTCATGCATGACACACCGCTGACCGTTGCCGACCTGGCGCGGAAAATGCAGATGCCCGATCGGCCGGCTGCGGGATGGCGGCGGGTACTGCGCAATGCCACCGGTGGCGTGGTCGATTTGGGGGAATCGGCGGAGCAGCGACATACTCGGGAACTGATCGACCGGGTACGCACTCCCCTGGATTCCGACCGGCGGATCGCTGTGCTCAGCGTGAAAGGTGGGGTGGGCAAAACCTCGACGACCATCGCGTTGGGCTCGACCTTCGCCACACACCGTGGTGACCGCGTTGTCGCCGTGGACGCTAATCCGGATCTCGGTACATTGGCCGACCGCGTACCGGATCGCAATCCCGCCACCGTCCGGGATCTGTTGCGAGCACCCTCGACAGAGCGCTACACCGAGGTCAGGGCGTGCACTTCGCAAGCGCCCTCGCGATTGGAAGTGGTCGGAAGTGAACGCGATCCCCAGGTCAGCGAGGCTTTCTCTGCGAACGACTACTCCCGGGCCCTCGACATTCTCCGCCGGCACTACACAGTGATCTTCACCGACTGCGGTACGGGACTAGTCGGATCGGCGATGGGTGCGATTCTGTCGACTACCGATTGTCTCGTGCTCGTGGCGACACCAGCGCTCGATGGTGCGTCCTCTGCCTGGGCCACCCTCGATTGGCTTTCGGCCCACGGGTATTCGGAACTGGTCTCATCCACAGTGGTGGTGGTCAATCGACTGACAGAATACGGCTCCGACGATGACTCCCTCACCGACCTCTTCAGCCGACGCTGCCGAGCAGTCCAGGTCATTCCCTTCGATCCGCACATCGCCCGCGGCGCGGACCTAGACATCGAGCAGCTCAAACCCGCCACCCGCCGCGCCTACCTGGAACTTGCGGCACTGCTGGCTGACGATTTTGTTCGACCCAGCGGCCGGCATGCGGTGCTGTAGTTAGGGCTGCAGCTGCTCACGGAACGGAGCCGAATCGACCTCTGTGGTGGTGGCAGGGACGAACTTCGCATTGCGGTCCTTGTCGACCAGAACTGCCCGAACGCCCTCGGAAAAGTCTGGAGTCCGGCGGATGAAACTGCCAAGGCGGAACTCATTACCTAGGCCCTCTTCGAGTGAGACATCCTGCGCATTCGCACGGTACAGCTCGGTTCCGGCAACGAGGGACGAGGGCGAGGCGGACGTCAGCAAATCATCGATGATCTTCAACGGATCGCAGTGCTTTTCGGTCTCACGAAGATCGTCCAGTTCATCTTCGATCGCTTCCCAGGTGTCGTGGGAGAATACCTGCTCAATGACCGGCCGCAGTGACTTGAGCTCTGACTCCCCCGCTTGTGAGGGATCGACTGAGTAGCGGCTGAGGGCGGTGTCGAGGTCGGAGGCGTCGATAAGCGAAAGAAATGCTTCTAGGTCACTCGACGGCACGAAGTGCGTCGCCCATCCTGCCCACAGCAGGTCCGCCGCAGACAGGCGGTAGCCGGTGAGACCGAGGAATCGTGCGACTGCGGGCGACGCATCACCATCAGCAGTGACGGCACGCTGGGACATGTGAGTAATGCCAACATCGGGGATGAATCCAATAGCCATCTCGGGCATCGCGGCGGAGGCGTTTTCAGTGACGATCCGGTGCGAACCATGCAGTGATACGCCGAGGCCACCGCCCATCGCGATGCCGTCAATCACTGCAACATAGGGCTTCGGGAACTGGGCGATCTCGTGGTTCATCGCGTACTCGTCGACGAAGAAGGTGTCGCCGGACTCGAAGTTGCCGTCGAGTTGTTCCTGACGAACGGCGCGGACATCACCGCCGGCACAGAATGCCTTTGGGTGCTCGGAGGTGATGACTACCTGGGCGACCGAATCGTCGTCGGCCCATCCTTTGAGGGCCTCCCGCACCAATTCGACCATCTCTTGGTTCAGGGAGTTGAGGGCCTTGGGCCGGTTAAGGACCAGGCTTCCCGACGCTCCGGACACATTCACAAGCACCGTTTCAGTCATGCGCTCATTGTGTCACGACCCCTTCGGAAGATGTGCGCCCAGTCACATCTCGGGGTAGCGGCTACTTCTTTTTGGAGGACTTGCCCTTGCTGGAGGACTTCTTTTTCTTCGACTCAGTCAGTTCAGCGGCGACGTCCGGCACGTAGCGGAACTCGGTGCGGGGAGGACGCTCGTAGGAGGTCTCAGACTCCGGGCGCTCGGGAACCTCCGGCAAGGGGCGCTCAATCTTCTCGTAGGGTACGGAGTTGAGCAGGTGGTTGATCACGTTGATGCGCGAGCGCTTCTTGTCCTCGGACTCTACGGTGAACCACGGCGCAGACGGAATGTCTGTGTGGATGAACATCTCGTCCTTGGCGCGGGAGTAGTCCTCCCAGCGGGTGATCGACTCCAAGTCCATCGGCGAGAGCTTCCAGCGGCGCAGCGGATCCTCACGGCGGGACTCGAAGCGGGCGACCTGCTCTTCATCAGAGACGGAGAACCAGTACTTGTGCAGCAGGATGCCGTCTTCGACAAGGAGACGCTCGAAGATCGGGGCCTGATGCAGGAAGCGGCGGTATTCCTGGGTGGTGCAGAAGCCCATGACGCGCTCGACACCGGCACGGTTGTACCAGGAGCGGTCGAAGATGACGATCTCACCGGCTGCGGGGAGCTTCTCCACGTACCGCTGGAAGTACCACTGACCCTTTTCCCGGTCGCTGGGCGCCGGCAGCGCCTCGATGCGGCAGGTACGAGGGTTGAGGTACTGGGTGATGCGCTTGATGGCAGAGCCCTTGCCCGCGGCGTCGCGGCCTTCCATGACGATGACGACACGGGCCCCGGTCTCAACGACCCACTGCTGCATGTCCACAAGCTCGGCTTGCAGGCGCTTGAGCTCCTTCTTGTAGGCCTTCTTGTTCAGTTTCGCCGGGGTGCCGGTGCCGTCATTGCTCATGTATTTGATCGTAGACCCGCCGAGGCTGGCTGAGTTACGGCTCAGTCACTTTCGGGTGTACATCCGAAGTGTGATTTGAGCGGTCACCGCGGAGAAGATCATCCCCACCACGAGGACAATTGGAGCCACCGTCCATAGGTGTGTGTTGTCGACTGGGGCGATGAGTTGGGCGTCGTAGATTCCTTGCAGGGCGCCGTCCAGCACCAGGGACTTACCCAGGAACAGACCAGCGATTCCCAGCACGCCACCGATGAAGGATGCGATGACAGCCTCCAGGACGAACGGAGCCTGAGTAAATCCGCGGGAGGCACCGACCATGAGCATGATGTCGACCTCACGGCGCCGCGAGTAAGCGGCGATCTGCACCATGTTTGCAATGAGGAAGATCGCAGCAATCGCCTGGATCGCGGCAATGACAAAGGTGGCATTGCGGACTGAGTCGAGGTTGTTCACCGCCTCAGAGATGTCATCGGCTTGGTCTGCGACGTAGGTGACCTGGGGAAGATCGCGGATCGCGTCGAGGGGCGAGGGGTCGGTGGGGTCTTCAAGACGCACTAGAATGACCGCTGGCAGCGACTCCGCTGTTGTGTTGGAAACCAGCGCCGGGTCGGTGTCCTCAAAAAGCTCGACGAACCGGGCGTAGTTCTGGTCGCGGTTGCGGTAGGTGATCGACTCGATGCCGTCTGCGCCCTCTAGTGCGGAGGTGACCTCGGTACAGGCGTCCGTGGAACAGGTCGCGTCTTCGGCAGAGATGAACTCATCGAGCTCGACCATCATCTCCACGCGGTCCAGATACATGTCCTTGGTCCGGTTGGTCATGTCCGTCACCAGCAAACCCGAAGCCAGCAACGCCAGCGAAATGGCTGTGGTGATGATCATCGCCACGGTCATGGTGATGTTGCGGCGCAGACCAGCGAAGGCTTCGCCGAAAATGAACTTCGTGTTCATGGGTGGCTCTCCTCTAGTTCTCTGCCGGCAGGTCGACGTCGGGTGTGGGGCTGAGGTCGTAGGAACCGTCAGCGTCGTCACGCACGAGTTGCCCCAGGGACAACTCGATCACACGCTTTTGCATCACGTCGACCGCGTCATTGTCATGGGTAGACATGACGACAGTGGTGCCCATGCGGTTGATGCGCTCGAGCAGCTTCATAATGTCGGCGGCGGTCTCCGGGTCGAGGTTGCCGGTCGGCTCGTCGGCTAAAAGGATTAGTGGACGGTTCACGATCGCGCGGGCAATTGCGACGCGCTGCTGCTCACCACCGGAGAGCTCATTGGGCATCCGCTCAGCGCGATCGGACAGTCCGACGAGGTCGAGAGCCTCACGGACAGCCTTATCAATCACATCCTTCTTCTTGCCGATGACCTGCATTGCGAAAGCGACGTTCGCGTACACATCCTTCTTCGGCAGCAGGCGGAAGTCCTGGAACACGTAGCCGATCTTGCGTCGGAGCTTCGGCACGTCCCGTGCCTTGAGCGTCCCGACGTCCTCCCCCGCAACCGTCACCGTCCCCGAGTCATCCTTACCGATGCCCTCCTCTCGGACGATCAGCCCGAGGAAGGTGGACTTGCCGGATCCGGACGGACCGATGAGGAAGACAAACTCTCCCTTGTCGATCTGCACCGACACTGAATCCAGTGCCGGTCTGACGGTTGGGTCGTACGTCTTCGTCACACGGTCAAAGGTGATCATTTGTGCCACCTTAACGGATTCAAGCGCGTGTTTTAAGCCATTAAGCTGGAGTTAAGCGTTTTCCTCGCTCATGCGCCAGCGGATGCCTGCCTCGAGGAATCCCTCCAGGTCGCCGTCGAGGACAGCGGTCGGATTGTTGACCTCGTAGTTGGTGCGCAGGTCTTTGACCATCTGGTACGGGTGCAGCACGTACGAGCGCATCTGATTGCCCCAGGAATTGTCTGAGTCGCCCTTGAGCGCGTCCATTTCGGCACGTTCCTCAAGACGCTTGCGCTCCAGAAGCTTTGCCTGCAGCACGCGCATGGCCGAAGCCTTGTTCTGGTGCTGGGACTTTTCGTTCTGACAGGTCACCACGATGCCGGTGGGCACGTGAGTTAAGCGCACGGCGGAGTCGGTGGTGTTCACCGACTGGCCGCCTGGGCCGGAGGATCGGTAGACGTCGACCTTCAGTTCGCTCTCGGGAATGTCGATCGAGTCGGTCTGCTCAACGACAGGAAGAACTTCGACCGCAGCGAATGAGGTCTGACGTCGACCCTGGTTATCGAACGGGCTGATGCGCACTAAGCGGTGCGTGCCCTGTTCGACCGAAAGAGTGCCGTAGGTGTACTCGCCGTGCACGACGAAAGTCGCGGACTTCAGGCCTGCTTCTTCGGCGTAGGAGGTGTCGTAGACGTCGACCTTGTACCCGGACTTCTCCGCCCAACGGATGTACATGCGCATAAGCATCTCTGCGAAGTCCGCGGCATCAACGCCGCCGGCTCCCGAGCGGATATTCACCACTGCCTCACGCTGGTCGTATTCGCCGGAGAGCATGGTCTGCACCTCTAGCGCCTTGATCTCCTCGCGCAGCTCACGACGCTCTTCATCGGCCAGCTCGATTGCATCCGCGTCGCCCTCGTCGTCGGCGAGTTCGTACATGACGGGGACGTCGGTAAGCCTGGCACGAAGTGCCGTAATCTTTCGCAGTTTTGCCTGCACCGAGGACAGCTCAGAGGTGACACCCTGAGCATGGTCGGGGTCATCCCACAGGCCCGGGTCCGCAGCCTGCGCCTCAAGCTCACGGGCTCGCGCCGAGAGTTCGTCGAGATCGACCACCTTCTCAATGGTGCCGAGGGTGGCGTCGAGGTCCTTGAGGTCTGCACTTGCGTCGGGATTCACAGTGAACATCGTACCGTCACCGCGCGGAGGCCCCGTGCCGCCGTGCACAATGGGACGCATGACCAACGACTCGAGCATCCCGGCCAGCGTTTTCGACCTCGACTTCGACCTTGAATCGCCGGACCTCACCGACGTGGAGGTCGCCGTCTTCCTGGTGACCCGCGCCGCTTCTCTGGCCGCGCACATGCGCGAAGAAGGACTCGGTACTGAGTTCAAGACCTCCGTCTCTGACGTGGTCACCGAAGCGGACCGTGCGGCGGAAGATTTTGTCGTCAACGCATTGGCAGAACTGCGTCCCGACGACGGCATCCTCGGCGAAGAAGGCTCATCCTCCGACGGAACCTCCGGTCGGGTGTGGGTCATCGACCCGGTCGACGGCACCTACAACTTCACCAGCGGTTCGGACTACTGGTGCTCAGCCATTGCCCTTATTGAAGGACCGGTGAACAACCCGGAGCGGGTTGTTCTCGGTGCGGTGCACCAGACCTCGTCCGGGCGGACCTGGGTCGGCGGGCCGGAGTTGCCGACGATGGTCCACACGCTGGGCATTGGGCCGAGCCAGCCCGTCGCGGTGGAGCCTCTCTCCGGTTCGGACCCCTCGCAGATCAGCGTGGGCACCTACCTCCATGGCACCTACTTCCGTGATGCACCAAACTCGCCGGTCGATGCGGCGATCACGTCGCGGTGGGCTGAGGCAGTCGGGATCTTCGCGACCTGGCGGACCCTCGGTTCGGCGTCGCTGGATATGGCCGGTGTCGCCGACGGCCGGATCGGCGCCTGGTTCCAGCGCACCGTCGCACCGTGGGACTGGCTACCGGGATACGCACTGGTCGCCGGCGCTGGCGGAACCGGTGACTTGGTGGACAGCTGGAGGATCGCCGGGCACCCGGAGGCTGTGGCTCAGGTCGCGAAGGTCCTCGAGCCCTAAGGCCACAGTCAGAGGTTCATCACGCCGATCACGATCAGCATCACCGAGACCAGGCCACTAGCCGCGCGAGTGACGGTGGCTTGGTTTTCGCGAGCCTTCGTGAACATCCGGCCGAGGAACGATTTCGGCTGATGCCTGATCACTCCCACCGCCACGGCGACAAGGAATGACAGGCTGAGCGCGACCGAGGCATAGAGGACCAACCCGAGCGCTTGCATGCCGGCCGACGGGACCTGCACGGTCAGGACAGCCAGACCGCCTAGGAACGGCACCGAGGTCAATGACTGCGCGATGCCGAGCACCACACCCATCCCGACCGTCTTCGGTGATGCGGTCTTCAAAGGACCGAGCAGTCGTTGCTGCAGGGCAGAGGGTTCTCCCCCGCCGCCGCCCCTGATCGTGAGGATGCCGGTGACGACACCGGTGGCGATGAGGAGAATGCCGAAAAGGGCGGATTCGACGAGGCGGATGATGGGGTCGCCGATGGCATCGAAAAGCAAGAACACCAGCACCGCGGCGATGAGAAATCCGAACCACGAGCCGAAAACCAGCAGCGACACGACCCTGCGGTAGACGCCGAACTGGAGCATCACGCCAAGTGCGACGATGACGCCGATCAACAAGAGGTTGACGGAGTCCATCAACGCAAAAACAAGGGCACTCAGCATGGTCGACAAGAATACGCCCCGGCCCACCGCTACGCTTCACGCATGACCTCTTACGCAGACAATCTCGCCCTCGCCCGCCGCCTCGCGGATGTCGCTGATTCCCTCACGATGTCCCGTTTCGAGTCCTCCGATCTGACAGTTGAGTCCAAGCCCGACCTGACCCCGGTGTCGGACGCGGACTTGGAGTGCGAGAGGCAGCTGCGCGAGGTTCTTGCCGATGAGCGCCCGGACGATGAGGTCTTCGGCGAGGAGTTCGGCGGCGACGCAGTACCCGGCGGGCGCCAGTGGGTTATTGATCCGATTGACGGCACGAAGAACTTTGTCCGCGGCGTACCGGTGTGGGCCACGCTGATTGCACTGCTTGAGGATGGCAAGCCGGTCGTCGGTGTGGTGTCGGCTCCGGCTTTGGGACGCCGATGGTGGGCGTCTGCGGGCGTGGGAGCCTTCCGGTCAACGAACGTGAATGGCCGCAGCTCCGAGCGGAAGCTCTCGGTATCGGCAGTAACGGATCTGGCGGATGCCTCCATCGCGATTTCCTCTCTGTCCGGATGGAAGGACCGTGGCTTGCGCGAGCAGCTCATCTCACTGACCGATGATGCTTGGCGGCTGCGCGGATATGGTGATTTCTTCTCGTACTGCCTCGTCGCCGAAGGCGCAGTGGACGTGGCCGCTGAACCGGAGGTATCCCTGTGGGATCTTGCTCCCCTGGCTGTACTGGTCGAAGAGGCTGGCGGCCGATTCACCTCGTTCGCAGGTGAAGACGGACCGCATGGGGGCGATGCTGTAGCAACGAACGGACCGCTTCACGACGTAGTCCTCAACCGACTGCGCTAAACAACCCAACTCGGGCGACGCGCTGGCGAATAATTCATGAACCTTTTCTAAAGGAATACCTTTGCCATGAGCGCAGGGTGCGCTAACCTACCTTGTATGAGCAAGCACAGGCACGCACGACGCATCGAACGGTATGGGTCTCCCCTGGACCGTTACGACGCCGAGACGCGCTCCCCGCTTGCTGGCCTCCGAATGGCCACCGCGACGCCGAAGTCTCGGTGCTGCCAGAAACGCGTCCGGTGCAATAACTGCCCGGTTGTGGTCAACAAGCTCCAGCGCGCCATCCACTCCGGCGACATCGATCTGGACTCGTTGACGGGCATCGCGCAGCGCGCCCGAATGCGCTGATCTGCTGATTTAGCGTTGACAGGAACCTCCCAGCGACTTTCCAGGGGCCTGGGATCACGCAGTTTTAGCGTGATCATCATGAGCACAACACATAAGACCGCCAGGCTCGCACTCGCAGCTCTGGTCGCCGGTTCCCTCACACTCACTGCCTGTTCCACCGAAGCTGTCTCCGGTAGTTCGGCGACGGTTGTGGAGATGGAGGCGTCGGGAAGCGATGCCGTAACCACCGCAGAGACAATCTCGGATACCGCGGCCGCAGCGCAGGCATTCCTGGAGACTTTGACGGACGAGCAGCGCGAAGCCGTTCTCTACGACTACAGCGACGAGACCAAGACGACCTCCTGGTCGAACTTCCCTGTCACCTTCGTCGAGCGCGCCGGCCTAAATCTCACCGACCTCACCGACGACCAGCGCGAGGCCGCCATGGCTGTCCTCGAAGCTCTGCTGAGTGAATCCGGGTACGAGACTGCCGCTGGGATCATGGACGGCGACCAATACCTCCTGGAGAACAGCGACTCCACCGAAGATTCGCTAGGCCAGTACTACATCGCGTTCTTCGGCGTCCCGTCTGATTCCGCAGCGTGGCAGCTCCAGTTCGGTGGCCACCATCTTGGACTGAACGCCACGATTAATGGATCAAGCGACGAGATCACTTTCGCGCCAACCCATCTCGGCTCCCAACCGGCGGTGTACACCAATGCCTCCGGTGAGGAGGTCCAACCGCTGGCTGGGATGTACGAGACCGCCTTCGCCTTTTACGGCAGCCTCAGCAACGAGCAGCTCAACGCCCTGTACCAAGGGGAGGAAGTTTCCAACTTGCAGTGCGCCCCAGGCGACACATGCGAATACCCCACAGGTACCGGGCTCACAGGATCGGAGTTGAGCGAGAACCAAAAGACATTGCTTCTCGACGTCATCTCCAACTGGATCGGCCTCGCGGACTCAGAGACCACCGCACAGACCCTGGCCGAGATCGAGGAAACCCTCGACGACACCTACATCAACTGGTCCGGAGCAACCGACTACGACATGACCTCTGGCGACGGCATCTACTTCCAGATCTCCGGCCCGGACGTGTACATCGAATTCTCGAATCAGCAGTGCTCTGCGGGTGCGGACGTCGAAGGCGTGGTCACCGGCGGCTGGGGCCATATCCACACCATCTACCGTGACCCGTCCAATGACTACGCCGGAAGCGCAACCCAAGAAGAGGCATCCGGCATGAGTGGTCCGGGTGGCATGCAGATACCCAACCAGGGTGACCTGCCGACGATCTAAAGTCGCTTCCCCCACGGTGACGGCGGGGCCGGATTCCGAGTGATCACATCCGTGAAGCGACGCAACAGCCACGCCAACGGGATCGTGATCGCCGAAGTCACCACAAAGACACCAAAGGTTGAGCCTTGGAACGTGTTGTAGTCCAGCATGGGCATCACATGCTCCATGACAATCAGGTGGATGAGGAAGAACTCGTACGAGATCTCGCCGACCCAATTGAGGGCAGGGTGTCGAAGCCAGCGGGCGCCGGGGATGGGGACGTCGGGAAGCGGTTCTTTTTCACGCAGTACCAGCGGCGCCATGATCGCCGCTGCGGTGGCGAGGTAGAGCACGTTTTTCCACAGCGCCTCGCTGAGCTGGTCCGGGACGAGAGTCGCGGGGCCAGCGAGCGTGGTCGTTGAAAACAGGAAAAACGCCGCAGCGAGGGGCCACGCGAACGCGACAGAAACTCTGGCACCCATCCAGGCCAGGACTGCCAGTGCCATGCCGGCGGCGAACCAGTCGAAGTACCCCACCAGCCACAGGCGCGCCATGTACGGCATCGCATCCCACTGGTGCGAAAGAATCGCCCACAGCGGAGACAGCACACCAAACCCGACGACAAGGCCGAGCACCAATCACGGCCTCCACACACCACGGGCCAGCCACCAGATCAGCAGGCCGACAAACGGCAGCACCAGGTAAAAGCCCACCTCCACGACCATGGACCAAAAGTGCGTGGTGCCCGCGTGGAACCAACCGAGCTCCGCCGACTGCAAGAAGAACATGGTCCGGAAGAAGCCCTCCCAGCCCGTGGCGTTGTCGGGGGCGTCCGGCTCAAGACCTGGCAGTGGCCACACGTCGAGGAGGTAAATCGCGATGACGGTGATCCAGTAGCCCGGCAAAATGCGCCTCGCCCGATGCCAGGCGTAACGACGCAAAGAGGGCAACTCTCCAGTGCCCGTCGGCTCCGCGCCGGAGGTGTCCAGCAATGTGCGCACCCATGGGCGGAACAACAGAAATCCAGAGAGGACGAAGAACAGAGTCACACCGACTTCGAGGCGCGCTGCGACCCGTCCAATCCAGTCATCGGTGTAGTGGCCCGTCCAGAACGCCGCATGGGAGAGGCAGACCGCCAGCGCCGCCAGAGCACGAATACTGGTCGGTTCCGGCAAGCGAATACCGGAGCCAGGGCGGAAACCGAGACCGGTGCGTGGCTATTTGTTAATCAAAGGTGCGGCAGTCACGGTGCACACCTTAGCCCCTGAAACATATTCCAGAACAAATACAAGAAAAGAGGCCGGACACTGACTTTCGTCTGTGTCCGACCTCTTCTATCAGTAGCGGGGACAGGATTCGAACCTGCGACCTCTGGGTTATGAGCCCAGCGAGCTACCGAGCTGCTCCACCCCGCGCCAACTGCATTCAGCAGCACGTGCCAGTCTCGATGACCAACAAGAGGTAACTGTAACAGGGCCTCGGGCAGATTGGCTAATCGGTGTTCATGAGCCGTTTACCGGCACCTCTGCGCTTTCCAGCTTTTCTTTCCGACGTTCTGCTTCCAACCTCTCAGCCTCTTCACCACCAATAGCCTCACCTCGGTCAACCAGACCAGAATCGGTCTGCAGCGGAATTTCCTTGACGAAGAAAGCCAGAAGAAGAGCCACGAGGAGGAACGGGATGATGTACCAGAACACAGGGGCCAGGGAGTCGGCGTAGGCGTTGACGATGCCGTCGCGGACGGTGTCTGGAAGCTGGTTCATGACCTGCGGATCCAGAGTGGAGGTAGCGGCGGGTGCGTCGGAGGCGTCGAGACCCGAACTGGAAAACACTTCAAAAAGCCGCTCGGTCAGGCAAGTCGTGAAGAGAGTTCCAAACACAGCAACGCCAAGTGCGGAGCCCACCTCACGGAAGTAGTTGTTTGTACTGGTCGCAGTTCCTAGCTGGTCCGAGGGAACGCAGTTCTGAGCGACGAGGACCACGATCTGCATGACCAAACCAAGACCTGCGCCAAAAACGAAGAGGTAGGCGCAGATCAGCCAGATCGGGGTCGTCGCGGCAAGCGTCGTGAGCGCGAAGACTGCGAGCGTGGCGATGATGATGCCCGCAATGGGGAACTTCTTGTACCGCCCGGTACGACTGACCGCCATGCCGGACCAGATGGATGTACCCATGAGGCCAACCATCATCGGAATCATCAGCAGACCTGAGGTTGCGGCAGAGGTTCCGGATGCCATCTGCAGGAATGTCGGAAGGAATCCGACGGCAGCGAACATGGCGATACCCAGAACAAAGCCGATCGAGGCGGTGATCACGAAGATGCGGTTGTGGAACAGGGAGAGCGGGATGATCGGGTCAGTGGCTCGGGATTCGACCAGGATGAACAGGCAGACAGCGACAACCAAGCCAATACCGAAGCCCCAGGTGAGCATCGAAGACCAGCCATGCTCTCCGTCGCCACCGAAGTCCGTGAAGAAGATGAGGCAGGTCGTGGCAACAGACAGCGTGAGAATGCCGAGGATGTCGATGGGCTTGGAGGCCTTTTTCGTCGGGAGGCTCAGAGCGAAGAACGCGATGAGCAGTGCGATGATCCCGATCGGGATGTTGATGTAGAACGCCCAGCGCCAGGTTAGGTGGTCCACGAAGTAGCCACCGAGGAGCGGGCCTGCAACAGCAGAGAGACCGAAAATCGCGCCAAGCGGGCCCATGTACTTGCCTCGTTCAGACGCCGGGACGATGTCGGCAATGATCGCCTGCGAAAGGATCATCATGCCGCCGCCACCGAGACCCTGCATGGCGCGGAAGATGACGAAGGTCCAAAAATCGTCAGCAAATGCGCATCCCACGGACGCCAGGGTGAACAGTCCGATTGCAGTGATGAACAGCCAGCGTCGGCCGACCACGTCGCCAAGCTTTCCGTAGATCGGCATGACGATCGTCGTGGCCAGCAGGTATGCGGTGGTGATCCACATTTGGTGATCGACGCCGCCTAGCTGACCGACGATCGTCGGCATGGCGGTGGACACGATGGTCTGGTCGAGGCTGGCCAAGAGCATGCCGGCGATGAGCGCCGAGAAGATGATCCAGATCCGACGCTGGGTCAGCAGCATCGGCCCGTTAGTGGTGGTGGACAAAGGAACTCCTGGTGTTAGTTCTGTTCCCGCAGCCTAGTTTACAGTCACTGTAATTTGAGATACATACTATGCACCTAAGGGTGCTGAAAGTGCAAAATGTCGCGCATGACATACTGAAACGATCGATCAGGAGTTGATGAATCTTGCCTCCACGCGGACGCGAAGCCACTGCCTCGGCCATTGAAAAGGCCACGCTCGACATGATGCTGAAGCACGGCTACGACAACGTCACCGTCGACATGATCTGCGGTGAGGTGGGGATCAGCCAACGCACGTTCTTCAATTACTTCCCCACCAAGGACGATGCGGTCCTTGGCCGCGACTTGCCTCAGATCGACCAGCAAGCCTCTCGGCGTTTCGTCCTCTCGGACGACTCTTTGCTTCTCGACGCCCTATCACTCATCCACTGGCCTGCCACCTCACCGGGCCCTCGTCCTATCGACGAGCGGATCCGGGTGATCTCCCACTCCCCCGCGCTCATCGGGAAACAGACCGAGCGATTCGGCGCCCTTGAGGCGGAACTCAAAGAGATCATCGGGTTACGGCTTGAGCACCAACGACCGGAATCAACAGAGGAAGACCGCGCCGCAGAGGCCGCGATGGTCACGCAGTTGCTGGGCGGGGCGATGCGGTTCATGGGAATGTCTGCAAAGGATGGCGGCCTCAGCATGGAAGAGATCATGCAACGGACGCATGCCACCCTGGAACGGGTGCTGACGGATTCCCCGGCTCCGAAAACTGATGAGGCTAATTAGCCTAGGACCTCTTGGGGCGGCTAATGTCCACCATGATTTTTGGCGGGCCACGATCGCAATGTAGGTGCCGCCAGCGATGAACCCACTTTTCAGCGAGGTGTCCTTTGTGACCCAGGCCTTCTAGCCGTCCGCCTTCCCCACATCAGTCTACCCGACCATGTCTAGGGGCGGATGTTGCATTGGCCTGAGCCTTGTCACTCGCCCCGCTTTGTCGTTCTCAATCCCGGGTGCAGCTCTGCCGACTGCCCTGGGATTTTCGTGTTTCTGCAGCTCCCCCGGGCGTTCTTCGGCGGACTCCCCGATTCAATGAATCAGGAAAGTTTTCAATGTCATCCCCACATCCCGAGGTAGATTCCCGCACCCTGGGCCCATTACGTTCCACTCCACTGGTGGCCCGCATCGTCCTAGCCGTGGTGCTCGTCGCCGAGTTGATGAACTCGATTGACCATTCAATCGTGCTCAATGCCGTCCCGACTCTGCGGGACACCCTCGGAGCCGGACCTGCAGCCGTGCAGTGGCTGACCGTCGGCTACTCGTTGGCACTGGCCGTTGGACTTGTCACAGGGGGTCGCCTCGGAGACGCTTACGGGCGTCGTCGGATATTCCTCACTGGCACCGCCATCTTCACCGTCGCCTCGCTACTGTGCGGAATCGCGCCTAATCCTGAGGTCCTTGTGGCCTCCCGCGTCTTGCAGGGCGCAGGTGCCGCGATCATGCTGCCGCAGGTCCTCGCGACTATTCACGTCACCTTCAGCGGCGAGGCCCGGAGCAAGGCATTCGGCCTCTATGGAGCGATCCTCACGATCGGGGCCGTGCTTGGCCCGGTGCTCAGTGGAGCGCTGCTGGAGCCTGACCTGTTCGGTTTGGGCTGGCGATCGATCTTCTTGATCAACCTGCCCATCTGCATAGCAGTGTTAGTGCTGGGCCGACTTTTCATCGAGGAGTCGACGTCGGAAAGCCCTGAGCGCCCGGACTTCCTCGGCATGTTCCTGTCCGCCCTCGCTGTCGTGCTCATCGTGTTCCCGCTGACCCAAGGCGCGCAGCACGGCTGGCCGCTGTGGACCTTCGCACTTCTTCTAGCAGGGATTGGCACGATTGCGGAGTTCGTCATTCAGCAAAAGGGACGCCAAGACAATGCCCCGACGATCTCGTTGTCGATGTTCTCTCACCGCGGATTCTCTGCAGGCCTCACTGCACAACTGGTGTTTGGCGTGTTGTCCGGAATGTTCTTCATCACGCTCACGATCTTCCTTCAGACCGGACTGGGGATGACTACTCTCGAGGCATCCGTCGCATTCGTCCTCCTCACCGCCGGTGAACTCATCGGAGTGATCGTGGCGGTGGCGGTCCAGAGCGCAGGACGTTTCGGGCGCCGACTACCGCAGGCGGCTGCGCTTCTCGCAGCGGCTGCAGTGATCGTGTTCGTCGTTGTGATCGCACATTGGCAAGCAGATCTGACGATGGTTTTCATGGCGCTGCCGCTAATCATGCTCGGAAGCGCTTTTGGCGCGATCGGCGGACCACTCGCCGACCTATCGCTGCACGACGTCGTCCACGAAGACGCAGGATCCGCCTCTGGTCTCTTCAATACCTCAATCCACCTGGGAATGGCCCTCGGGACGGCTTTGACCGGGCTGGTGTTCTTGAACGACGGATGCAGCGCTTAACCGGGAGGCGTTCATTGGTGTCCTGTGGACTATCTCAGGCGCCTTTGCAGTGATCTGGGCCCTGATGTTCATCATGCCGGCGAACTCCCCAGAGAAGGAGCCCAGCCGCTAGTTCGCCACCTTCCACTGGTGCGCCACCGACTCCCATGGAAAGGGCGTCGGTGGACCAGCGAGGGACTCAAAATACGAGAAAACCGGCCGCAGATTTTCATCTGCGGCCGGTTTTCGTTCGTGGTAGCGGGGACAGGATTCGAACCTGCGACCTCTGGGTTATGAGCCCAGCGAGCTACCGAGCTGCTCCACCCCGCGTCAACTGTGTTGCCACAGCGCCTGTCGGTCGTGATGACCAACAGGAGGAAACTCTAACAGCATCACGCTGCCAGAGCCAACCCGCAGGTCACGCAGAGAAAGAGGTCTTTGAAACCTCGTTACTTCCCTGCGCTTCCCTGTAAACCACTGTCGTACTTTCTTACTGGCCGTTCGCGGACTGGTAGTCCTGGACCGCCTGGTCGAGATCGGCGAGTGCCTGGCCCTGAGCCGCGAAGTCACCGTTGGACTGCGCAGTGTTCAGGCGGTCAAGTGCGCTGTTGATTCGGTCGACTGCAGCATCACGAGCAGCCTCGTCGACCTGTCCGCCGCCGGTGCTGGCGTCGTCATCGTCGCTGCCAGCTGCTTCCTGGTCCGGAGCCTCTTCGTCGTCTGGCTCCTCGACGGGGTCCCCTTCGATGCGGGTAACCGCGTCAGAGTCGATACCGACCTGGTTCAGAGCCTCCGCGACGGTGGCGCCGTAACCGACCTCACCGCGGTACTCAACGAGCACACGGAGAAGCTTCGGGAAGGCGGTGTCCTGATCACGACGCTGGGTGTAGATCGGCTCGACGTAGAGGATCTCTCCGTCACCGACCGGCAACGTCAGCAGGTTACCGTTGGTCACCACGTTGGTGCCCTCAAGCAGCGTGCGCTCCTGGGCGACTGCTCCGGCAGACATCATGGTGTCCTGCGCCTGCATCGGTCCCAGAGTCTGGGTGTTCGTCGGCAGGGCGCGGATGTAGATGTCACCGAAGGTGTCCGGGTCAGAAGACACGGACATCGTGGCAGAGAGGAACTCACGCTCCAGACCACGGAAGGCGGAGATGAGCTGGAAGCTCGGCTCGCCGGTGATCGGGTCAGCTGCGACAACGTAGTACGGCGGCTGCGGCAAATCCTCGTCGCTGGTGGAGGTCGGGTCGGAGGAGACTGACCAGAAGGCGTCGTTGGTGAAGAAGACGCCCGGATCGGTGACGTGGTAGCGAGCCATCAGCTCACGCTGGACCTTGAACAGATCCTCTGGGTAGCGCAGGTGCTCCATCAGTTCATCGGAGATCTCAGACTTCGGCGTGACGACGTCCGGGAAGACACCCTCCCACGCCTTCAGCACCGGATCCTCTTCATCGAACTCGTAGAGGTCAACGGTTCCGTCGTAGGCGTCAACGACAGCCTTGACGGAGTTACGGATGTAGCTAACTTCCTCGTTCGGAAGCGGACGCGGGGTTCCGTCCGGATTGAGGGAGTCCTGGGTCGTCTCCTGCAGGCTGGTGCGCTGGGAGTACGGCATGTCCTCCAGCGTGGTGTAGCCATCGACGATCCACTTGATGCGACCGTCGACCACAGCCGGGTAGGTCTGCGAGTCGGTGGTCAGCCACGGTGCGACCTGCTGGATACGGTCTCGCGGATCGCGGTTGTAGATGATCTTCGATTCCGAACCGATGCGGTCCGTCAGCAGGACGTTCATTTCCTGGTAGTTCAGCGCGTACATCGCACGAGCGAAGTAGTTGCCGATGCCGACTCCGCCTTCACCGGTGTAGGTGTAGTTCCGGCCGTCGGCGTCGTATTCGAAGTTCTCGTCGGAGTCATTGCCACCGACGATGGCGTAGTCCGCCTCCGAGTCAGAGATCAGCGGACCGTAGTAGATACGGGGCTGCTCCAAGTTCAGATCCATGCCGTTCGGGTCCTCAGACTCGAACAAGTCGGCCACGGTGTACAGCGGGTAGCCGCCTCGAGCGGAACCGGCCTCGGTAGCGACCTCGTCGACCCGGTTAGCCGGGGCAGCGATGATGCCGTTGCCGTGGGTGTACACGGTGTGGCGGTTGACCCAGTTGGACTGGTTGCCCTGGAGGTTGTTCGGGTTCAGCTCACGGGCCGCGACGATGAAGTCACGCATGTCGCCATCGACCTCGTAGCGATCGACGCTGAGCACGTCCGGGAAGCCGTAGAAGTTCCTGAGCTGACGCTGCTGGGTGAACGTCGGGGGCAGGACCTCCGGGTCGAGGATGCGGATGTTCGACAGGGTGCTGGCGTCGGAGGCGATCGACTCAGCGCCTTCCTCAGCCGCAGCAACGTCGTCAGCTTCTTCCTCGGGTTCGCCGCCCCAGTTGCGCTCGATGGTCACATTGTCGTCGGTGATCCCGTAGAAGTACCGGGTCGCCTCAATGTTGCGCTCGATGTAGTCGCGCTCACGCTCGGCACGGTTCGGGTTCACGGAGAACTGCTCGACGGCCATCGGCCAGGCCACACCGATAGCACCGGCGGAGACCAGCATCAGAACGGTAGCCATCGCGGGGATAGCCAGGTTGCGCAGGAAAATTGCGGCGAAGAAAGCGATAGCGACGATGATCGAAATGACCAGCAGCACGATTTTCGCCGGGAGCAGTGCGTTGATGTCGGTGTACGAAGCACCGGTGAAGGTATCCTGCTGGTTACCCAGCAAGTCGTAGCGGTCAACCCAGTAGCTAGCTGCCTTGAGCAGCATGAACACGCCGGCCCAGCATGCGAGCTGGGCACGGGCTGCACGAGAGACTCCGACGCGCTCTCCGGTAGACGGGTTGCCGGCGCGAATGCCGCCGAGCAGGTACTGCGTTACCAGTGCGGCGAGGAACGCCACGATGACTGCGAGAACCATGGTGTCCAGCAAGTAGCGCAGGAACGGGAGCTGGAAAGCGTAGAAGCCGTAGTCAATGCCGAACTGCGGATCTGACTCACCGAAGGACTGCGAGTTAAAGAACATCGCGGCCATTTCCCAGTTGGTCTGGGCAATCAGGCCGGAGAAGAGACCGAACAGGATCGGGATACCGATGAGGACCGGCTTTGATCCGGCCTCGGCGATCTGACGGTAAGCGGCAAGCGGACTGCGCGGATCCAGCGTGGGGTCCATCGGCGGTCGGCTGCGCCATGCGAGGAACAGAGAGAGAAAGACCAGGCCGCCGACGACAAGGCCGACTGCAACAAACATCGCGATTCGGATCAGCCAGGTCGTGCCAAGCACGTTCCTGAAGCCGACTTCGCCGAACCACTTAAAGTCTGAATAAAGACTGACGAAGAAAGGCACGAACAACGCCAGTGCGACGATGATCGTGACGACGATGGCAAGCCTTCCGGGCCTCACTCGGGCTTTACCGCCAGCTGAGGGTGGAGTTGGTGTCACCTAAGAGCTCCTAAGAGGAAGCGGGTTTACAGGGGGTTAATCCCCTATTCTAGGGAAAAGACCCGCAGAGTCATGTCGGGTCCCCTCAATCTCAGATTCACCCGGAGCGAACTTATTTATGTCTGACTACGCCGACAACCTCGAAGGCGACCTTTCCAACGAACTGACCCCGCAGGCCCTGAACCGGGCCGTGCGAGAAGTCGTCGACCACGTCCACAGCGAAGGATGGGAGTCGCGTCCGGCACTGTTCGCACTGGTCCCCACCCGATTGGTGGCAGATTTCCTGGACCCGGATTTGCTGGACAGCTCGCCGCTGACGCTTGTTGCACAGGAGGAACTTCCTGATGGAATCGACGGCGGTTCGCCCGAACTTGCGGAGTTCATCTCCCGCACTAGCTGGCCCCGCGGCGTCGTGGGTGCAGTTCTGAGCCAAGAGATCCTGGTCGTGGCTCCGGAAGACGAGGGATCGCTGGACAACCTCGCCCTTGAAGAAGTTCGCGCTTCCACGAAGTCCGGCCTGGCTCGCCAGGCCAGGTTGATTACAGGCGTGCTTGACGACGGCCCGGAGTTAACCCTCATCCAGCCCCGACCCACTGAGCAGGAGCTTGCAGAGGGTGGACCCTTCGCTGAAGACAACATCGAACTCCGTGACGGAACCGGTCTGGCCACTGGTGTAATCGCCGCTCTGCGTTCGACTTTCGAGAATATTGACGACTTCTAATCCCAAGCTTCACAGCTTCTTCAGCAGCCAAAAAACCGCATGCCCACTAGCTTTGGGGGCGCATGGGCAAGAGAAAATTCTCCCCTGAGAGTTGACTTAGCGGTTAAGACACGGTTCGATAACAAACGAAAATGGTTGTCCTGCGCCCCTGTACGCCTTCCGGCCAGCCCCGTGAACTCACCGCAGGAGATCCCCCCCATGAAGAAGTCCTTCCTCCGTCGTGCCGCAGCCATCGTTATCGCTTCCGGAACCGCAGTAGGCGCCACCATCTTCGGCGTAACTGCTGCAACTGCCGCGACGAACGATTACGTCTCCTTCGGCGACTCTTTCCCGGCGAACCCGGGACAGACTGACGCGGTCGCAGGAAAGATGTGCCCGGTCTCCCACCAGAACGTCGGGCACAAAGTCAGGGAGAAGACTTCCTTGAACCTCAAGGACTACTCCTGCAACGGCACCGTGGTCTACATGCCGAATACTCCGGAGAAGATCCTCCTTTCCCAGGTCGAGGCAGCACGTGCCAACAACGACCTGAAGGACGCCTCCCTAGTCACCTTCTTCGTCGGCGCCAACGATGCAATGCAGTCCTTCCCGTTTCCGAGCCAGATCCAGCAGGATCTGTACCTCAACAACATGAACCAGGCAGTGGAGACGGTCCGCGCCGAGGCCCCCAACGCCAAGATCGTCATCGTGGGCTACCCGGAATTCATCGGCACCGAGAACCAGATCACGTGCCCGATCAACGTCGCCGGTTTTGCCCCTCACGTCCCTGCTGGTCCGGTGAAGTTCTTCGAGGACAACCTGCAGGACCGCCAGGCAGCGGTTGCCGAGGCCAACGGAGTCCAGTTCCTCGACATGAAGCAGGTCGCAAACGTCGAAGCCGGCTTGTGCGCCACTGAGGGTGGATACGTCTCCGCCTTCATTGACAGCAATGTCGGCGAGTACAACATGCCGGTTCACCTGACCCACACCGGCTCAGACGTCTTCGCGAACGAGATTGTGAAGGCCTACAACTCTTAAGGCAAGCACGGGGTTCTCTCACCATCGCCGGCCCAGTCGCCGGCGGCGTGCTGGACCTAATCCCCACTGGTACAGCAAGTCTGAGTATTGACTTAAAGGCAATGACAAGGTTCCATACCAAACACAAAGAGTTTTGGCGCAGAACCTGGACCTCGTCACGCCGCAGCAGGAGAGCCCTCCCATGAAGAAAAACACCGTCCGCCGCACACTCGCTATGGTCGCAGCAAGCGCCATGGCTGTGGGAGCCTCCGTCATGGGAGCTGCGACCGCCTCGGCAGCACTTGGAAAATACGTCGCCTTCGGCGACTCCTTCCCTGCCAACCCCGGCATGACCGACGCTGCGAACGGATGGGAACGCATCGGCGCCGGCGGTTGTCCGCAGTCGGCTCAAAATGTCGGCCACCACGTCGCTTGGCAGACCGGTCTCGAACTTCACGACTGGTCCTGCAACGGGACTGTGTCGTACATGCCGAACACACCGGAGCGAACTCTTCTGACCCAGATCGACAACGCAAGCGCGTCGGGCCATCTCCAGGGAGCACGGTTGGTGACGTTCTTCCTCGGTGCCAATGATGCAATGCAATCCTTCTGGGCTCCGAGTGAGATGCAGGACCAGCTGTATGTCGACAACGTACGAGCTGCCATCGACCGCGTAAAGGCGGAATCTCCGCAGGCCCAGGTCATGATCGTGGGATATCCGGAGTTCATCAGCGCTGATCCGTCACATGTAGCCTGTCCGATCAACGTTGGCGGCGTCGCCCCGCGCATCGGCGCAGCTCCGGCGAAGGTCTACGAAGATAATCTCCAGCACCGCCAATGGCGCGCAGCCAGTGAATCCGGCGCTACGTTCCTCAACATGAAGGAGCGGGTCAACGTCAACGTCGGCATGTGCGGCGACGAGAACCGCCTGGTGTCAGCGTTCATCGACGACAATGTCGACGAGTACAACATGACCAACCACCTCACCCACGCAGGTTCGATCGAGTTCGCTCAGGCTATCGTCGACCAGTCCGGAATGCGCTTCCGCGACTAATCAGACACTGCGGAGCCACATCTGAGCACCCACTCCCCCTCTCCCCACTTCCTGGAGACGGGGAGATTTTCAGCTCGAGGCCCACGTTTCACACCGCCGCTAGTCGGCCAAGAACGTTTGTTGACCATATCTTTCGACAAAAGCTGCAGCGCAACGCAGCGCCAAGGGAAATCGACGAACTAAGAGTTGACGAAGTGACCCCACAGGGGGTTTCATAACGAATAAGTAAAGAAACGGTTGCGAATGAACATTCCGACCGACCCTGCACACTGGAGATCCAACACTCATGAAGAAGTCCGTGTTCCGTCGCGCTGCGGCCGCCGTCGCAGCCACCACCATGGCTGTCGGCGCAACCATCTTCGGCATCAGCTCCGCTACCGCGACTCCCGGAGACTACGTCGCATTCGGCGACTCCTTCCCCGCAAACCCGGGCGCGACTGACGCAGTGAACGACCTGGAGCGCATCGGCCGTGGCGGATGCCCGCAGTCGGGACAGAACGTCGGCAACCACATCGCCGGTCAGCTCGGGCTGAACCTCAAGGATTATTCCTGCAACGGCATGGTCTCGTACATGCCGAACACCCCAGAGCGCACCTTCCTCACTCAGGTCGACCACGCCATCAACCAGGGCGACCTGCAGAACGCTGAATTCGTCACGTTCTTCCTCGGTGCCAATGACGCAATGCAGTCCTTCTGGGCTCCGAACGAGATCCAGGACCGACTCTTCATCGACAACGCGAAGATCGCCGTCGACAAGGTCCGCTCCGTATCCCCGGACGCGCGCATCCTCTTCGTCGGCTACCCCGAGTTCATCAGTGCCGATCCGTCGCACGTCGCCTGCCCGATCAACGTCGGCGGCTTCGCCCCGCGCATCGGTGCAGCACCGGTGAAGGTATACGAGGACAATCTCGAGTCCCGTCAGTACCGTGCCTCCTTGGAAACCGGCACCGAATTCCTGCATATGAAGGAACTAGCCAACGTCAACGTTGGAATGTGCGGCGATGAGGGCCGCCTGGTCTCGGCATTCATCGACGACAATGTTGGCGAGTACAACATGCCGAACCACCTCACCCACACCGGTTCAAAGTTCTTCGCTGATCACGTGGTCGCGACGTACCACACCCGCTGGTAGTTCCCTTCGCACGGAACTTTTCACGCAGAGCTCGACACACAATGCGCCGGTGGAAACACCGGCGCATAGCTGTGTCCGGACCCAGACTCTGACGAAGCGGCGCCCGGCAGTGCTGACAGTGTGTTCCACAGATTCACGGGGTCGCCCAAGAGCGCAGGGGTCAGATGAGCCACGGGGTCATCAGAATTGACCACCGATATTGAGCACCAGGCGCCATCATCGATTCCACGATCACCACCCGGCATTCCTTGCCACAAAGACACCGCGATCGATTCGACCTCGTTTTGTGCCGAAATTGCCGCCGCACCTGCCATAGCGCCCAGGCTCTGTCCGTGCACAATGATCTTTGGGCGATGGCCCTCCGGTAGATCTTCCACTCGCTCCACAACAGTGCGCAACAACTCATGTGCTGAGTTCTTCGCCATCTGAGGATTGAGCAAAAATACAGCAGCCGACGGGGCATGTGAGTAACGCATCGACACCGTAGCGATGTCTCGGCCTGCCCACTGTTCTAAAGCCTCAACTTGGTCTGGGTCCACCCAACCGGAGCCTGTCGGCAGTGCAACGACAATGATGCTCCCGTCCAAACCGCCGGCCTCTTCCAAGGCGTTGACGGAGTGTTCAGCCAACGCAGGCTGGCTCAGAGAAGAATCCTCACCAAATACTCGCACCGCACCATATGGAGATTTTTCGGTGAGAATATCCCGGGGTGTCATTGACCATGGCCCACTATCCAGCGACCACTACACCAGGCAAAGGCCCAGGTAGGCCATCGTCCAGGTGGTCACGACTCGGTACACAGACGCGGTCACCATGGGAGCCACGGCTCCTCCACCGGTGCTCCGTTTCCCTGGCGGATAGTGTTCACCGCGACGCCCGCCCAAGCAATGTGCGCCGCGGTCTGGCAGCGCAGCCTTTCAACGGAGAAGCCTTCCCCACCGTCGGAAATCTCGCGTGCCTCAGGGCATGACTTCAGCACCTGGTCCCGCATCTCCCGGTCCAAGCCCGGTCGAAGGGTAGCTGGAATCTGCTCACCACGATCATCGGCTGCGCGAAGCAGGTCATACCCCAGGTCATGGGTCCTGCAGGCCGCGTCGAAAGAGCCTGGCAGCGGCACGGGAGATGAACAATCCCCGGTCATGTTCGTGGCCCGGTCCTCCTCGATGCCGGGGCGATAACCGATATCCCTGACCACGTCACGAGAGACAAACGCGTTCCCACTCTCCCCTGCTACCAATGCTTCGGCGGCCGCTACGGCACCACCCGGCGCGACTTCAACGTTCGATGCACCGGCGGGTAATTGCACTGCGAACATCGCGGTCACACCCACCATCACGAGCACTGCGAGCCTGGCTACACCCGTGCGGAAACGTTCAGTCATCGTCGTCGACGGGCTCAGTACCGCGACGTCCGTTGTTACCGCTCCCGCACCCTCATTGTTGATCATGGTGGGAAAGGTATGGGGGTGTGGACGAGGGCGTCGTCACGCTAAAAGGTGGTTTACCAGCGCTGCGCTGCGGTGACAGCGGGGGCCACATCCCCCGGCAGAGGTGGGCGCATATCCCTCTTCCGAGGGATAAAGCCGGAGGGTCGAAGCCGCTACGGTTCACTGTCATGGGAACGACTAGGCAAGAACGCAGAGCCCGGCGCGCTGAGCGCCGTAACGACCGACGCGAGGTCCGTCAATTCCGGCGAGCAGTCATCTCCCGGTACTGGTTACTGATTCTGTTGGCATTCGTGGGATTGCTGCTCTTCACCATTGCCTGGCCGACGATGTTCCTCACCCATTCTGTGCCGGCAGTGATCGCTCCGATCTTGGCTGGCATGGGAACGTTGCCGGTAATCTTGTTGTATTTCAAGCCACCGCGGTACGCGTGGATGATCGTGGCATTCGCCTCGCTTCTCATGGTGCCGTTTCATACGCACCATGGATTTGATCTCGACTGGCCGGTCACCTTCCATCTGGCGATGGCTGTGGTCTACGCGGCAGTTCTGCTGAAGGAATCCTCCGGAACTGCGGCCATCATCGGTGCGGCAACGGTGGTGCTGCAGTTGTTCAACCCCCATGTCGGTGTGGGCTGGGCCATCGGCGTGGTGTGGTTCTCGGTGTTCTTCCTGCTGGTGCGATGGTTGGTGGCTTCGCGTAAGCAATTGGCCAGCTCATACTCGCGTTTGGCACAGGAGTCTGCGCGGACCTCGGAGGAAAACCAGCTTCGAGTGCTCGCGGAGGAGCGCAACCGTTTGGCTCGGGACCTGCACGACGTGGTCGCGCACCAGATGTCCATGATCGTGGTGCAGTCCCAGTCCGCGCCGTACCGGCTGCAAGGCGTGACACCTGCGATCCATGCGGAGTTCGATTCGCTGGCGGACACCGCGCGAACCGCCCTCGACGAAGTCCGCGGACTTCTTGGGGTTCTGCGCACTGACGCGGAGACCAGGCCCGAGGCCCCCGTCGGCGCGGACCAAATCCAGCCGACGCTCACCGCTGCCCGGTCTGCTGGCGTCGACATCACATGGACCATCGACGGGGACCTCAGTGCCGTCGACGAAACTGCAGGGGTTGTTCTCTACCGCATCCTGCAGGAGTCGCTGTCCAATGCTGCGCGCCACGCACCTGGCGGAACGGTGCTGGTCACCATCACCGTTGGCAACGACACTGCAGACATGTCGATCGACAATGGTCCTGCCGTTGCCGGTTCACTCCCCCACGTTGAGGTCGGTGGTGGCTCAGGAATCAAGGGAATGTCTGCTCGGGCCCAGGCTGCTGGCGGTAGCTTCACCGCACTTCCCGCAGCAGATGGCGGGTTTTCCGTTACCGCGTCGGTCCCCTTGCGCCCTCGCCGCGGCGGACGGGTTTAATCTGAGTCAATGACCATCTCCGTTTTCATCGCCGACGACCAGGCCATGGTCCGCCAGGGTTTCTCCGCGCTGCTGGACGCGCAACCGGACATCACCGTCATCGGCGACGCGGAGAATGGCGCCCAGGCGGTAGAACGCGTTCCGCGTTTGCTTCCCGACGTTGTCTTCATGGACGTCCGCATGCCCGAACTCACCGGCCTTGAGGCTGCGGAAAAGATATTTAGGCTTGGACTCGACCCAGCTCCAAAGATCATCATGCTCACAACGTTTGATCTGGATGACTACGTCTACGAGGCCCTCCGGTTGGGATGTTCGGGGTTCCTTCTCAAAGATGCGCCGGCGACGGAACTAATCCGTGCGGTGCGGCAATCGGTGGAGGGCGAGGCATTGCTGGCTCCAACCGTGACCAAACGGCTAATCCAGGAGGCAGTGTCCAAGCGTTCGCACCGTCGAACCAGGCGCGCTCCCAGGGAGTTGGCGTCTCTGACTCCGCGAGAGCTGGAGACGCTGGAACAGATTGCCACCGGACGGAGCAACGCAGAGATCGCTGAGGCTTTGTTCATCTCTGAGGAGACGGTGAAGACGCATGTGCGGCGGGTGCTGCAGAAACTCGTCTTGCGTGACCGGGCGCAGGCTGTGGTGTACGCGTACGAAAATGGTGTGGTGTAGCCGCTCCAGGCGGACCCTTCGCAGCGTGTTGGCACTTACAGGTGCCAACTCCCGATAAGCAGTCCTTCTGGTCAGTTAGCCGAATGGATACAGGTCATTCCGGGCTCGTAATGCATCTCGATAGTGACGCTGCCAGCCCGCACCGTCCATTCGTTCTCACTCGAAGCCATGATTTCCATGTCGTTTGCGTCAGCCTTATCGCTGTTAGCGATGGTTCCCCGCACTAATTCGCACTCCAACCAGCAATCGGACGCTATGTCGTTAGGGCTCATCGGAGTGCCTTGTTCACGGAGAATGTAGCGCTTCGCCCGATGCAGTATCAGGTCGTCGCGGAATTCTCCGTCCTCCGGATAGGTGATCTCTGGGCACACGTAACTCGACTCTGATTCAGCCCATGGGGTCATCGCCTGGTCTCCGTCGAATGCGTTCGTCCTCCAGGTCGGCCCAGCCTGGGTCATCTCAGGTGTCTGTCCCATCAGATTTGCCAATCGGCCGATATCGCCCAAATAAAGGTCGCGGATATAGCTGGGCGGGTACGTCCAACATTTGCGAACGAGGGCTACTTCCTCGCGGGCGTTGACGTCGTCAGCCCATTTATTCACACTCGCAATATTGATGTGCGACTCGACTCCACTCGTGTTCACCACCACGCGGGCCTGAGGATCGTCGTCGAGCGGGCTGAGCACAGAGGCTCCTGTGTCCTCTGAGCCCTCCGCGACCACTATGCGATCGGGCTAGCCCTCCGCCGTGGCTTGCTCCCTGGAATCGCCAGCGAACGCCACCACTGCGACGACGTTCCCGGAGCCACTCCCCTCATCCACCGACATACCGGTGGATGCTACCGAGAAGGAACGATGCCTCACAGACCCCATTTTCTGGGATTAGCGTCGGCACCGGTTACGTACGAACTCCAGTCAACAACACAATCGTCCTACTCAGAGAGTCCTTTTCTCCTCCGCTCCACCAGCGGGGCGACGCCGTAAAACTCCGCGTACATGTCATCGAAATACTCCGTCGCCTCCTGCCTGGTGGGGTCTGCTGCACGTGTAGGTGACATCTGAGTTGGCTTGCCCGGGAGGGTGGGCTGGAAGGATGTCATTGTGCCGAAGCCCTATCCCCGAGAGTTCCGTGACGACGTTGTGCGTGTTGCGAGGAGTCGTGAACCAGGTGTGACGATCGAGCAGATTGCGAAAGATTTCGGCGTTCACCCGATGACCCTGCAGAAATGGTTGCAGCGCGCCGCGGTGGAGGACGGTGACCGGCCAGGGCAGACCCGAGCCGAGGGGGTTGAGTTGCGGGAGGCGCGCAAGCGCATTCGGCTGTTGGA
>NZ_ATYV01000026.1 GCF_000427865.1 Corynebacterium sputi DSM 45148
TACAAGGTGCTGTGTCGGATCCGCACCGGCCTACCAACAGGGGTCCAAGAGCTGGGGCAGTTGGGTAGAACGACGTGGAAACGCCGACACGAGATCCTGGCCTACTTCGACCACGGGGCGTCCAACGGGCCGGTCGAAGCGATCAACGGACGCCTGGAACATCTACGCGGCATCGCACTGGGTTTCAGAAATCTGACCCACTACATCTTGCGGTCCTTAATTCACTCCGGAGGACTCCAGGCCAAGATCAATGCACTCTAAAACCGGAAGGGCCCCTTTAGTCGCGCCTGTTTCGCCTGCTGAACTCGCAGTAGCCCTTTATCTTCCATCGCCGCTAACGGCCATCCACCGCGACGTAGTCTGTACCCATGTCAGTCACCGATCTCTCCGTCAGCACCCAGAACTACCTCAAGGCGATCTGGGCCCTGTCTGAATGGACCGATGAGCCAGTAACTCCCACCCGTATCTCCGACCGGGTGGGACTGCGACTGTCGTCGGTGTCGGACGCGATGAAAAAGCTCGATTCCCAGGGCTACGTCGACCGGACTCCCTACGGGGCGATCGAACTGACCGATCAGGGCCGTTCCTATGCGCTGGCCATGGTCCGTCGGCACCGGCTTCTGGAAGCCTTCTTGGTCCAAACTCTCGACTACTCCTGGGACCAAGTGCATGATGAGGCCGAATCACTTGAGCATGCAGTCTCCGATTTCATGATTGATCGTGTCGACGCGTTCCTCGGCCACCCCACGCGCGATCCCCATGGTGATCCCATTCCGTCGGCGGACGGCACCGTTATCTCCCTAGACGCAGTCCGCCTCACCCACGTCGATCCCACTGGTGCAATCGGTTCTGGCGACACTGCCGGCTCCGAGCTCCCTGCTAAGGGCCGCGGTGGCCGGATCGTGGTCGTGGAACGAATCGTTGACCAGGATCCGGAGCTCCTGCAGTTCTTCGCGGATAGCGGCATCGTGCTTGGCACTCGCCTGACTGTCCGGAAAGGTGCGCCGTTCTCGGACACGGTGGAGATTCAGGTGGCGGATGCAGATTCCTCCGGCGCTGCCGCTGAATTCCTCACACTCGGCCGCTTGGGCACGGATGCGCTGTACGTCTCAGTTATCACCGACTGACCCGAACGCCCCCACCTACCCGCGGCAGAGCCGCGAATTCCCCACGGCACTGAGCCTTCGTGCCGTGACGATCACTTATGTCCACAGATAGAAAAACCATGTCACCTGCGGGTTGAGGTCTGAGTGCGGAAAAGGGTTAGACGAGTGGGCGTCGATAAGCAATGATGTAGTCACACAAGTAACATCAGGCACATGAGCCTCCGCTGACTCATGTGTCACGAGCGGTCCGGTCGCTACCGACCACTCACATCACTGCAGTACGAGCACAGGAACAACCACACGTGACTACCAGACGACGCATCAGCGCCAAGACAAACTCCCGGCGCACAACCGTCTTCGCTCTGACGGCAACTCTCATCGCGACCCCACTCGTCGCAATCGCAGGTGGAGCCGCGTACACGATGGTGAACGACAACAGTGGACCGGTGAACACCCCGTTCGAGGAAGTCGCGGTGACCGAGGGCGAAGACATCGTCATCGACGACGCCGCCGTCAGCACCAAGTCGGTGTCGACCCGCGATAACCCGGACCTCGGCGTGGTCAAGGAATTCCGCCGCGACGACATCTTCGACATGGTCGCCCTGACCTGGGACGGCGCACCGTCCGGCGAGGTCTTCGTCCGCGCTGAGCAGGAGGATGGCTCTTGGTCTGATTGGTACGAAGCAGACCCGGAAGACCCAGCTGACGACGTCGAAGGTGACACCTCCGGCTCCGAGATGCTCTTCATCGAGCCGACGAATGCGGTGCAGATTTCCACCGTGGGCGTGGGCATCTTCGAGGACGCCGCCGGTGAATTCATCGACGCCGCGAACCTCCTGATCGACCAAACCGCGATCGACGTAGGACGCGCGCTTGACGACGCCGCCCGCCTGCTCGACCCCACCCTCGCACCGGACGCCACCCCTGGTTCGGATGCAGCGAACGAGATCGCCGGTGAGGTCCGCCGACAGTTGGAGACCGGCTCCGCTGCTGCAAATGGTGCCGACCCCGCAGCGCAGATGGCCAACGACAACGAGGTCAAGGTTGTCTTCGCCAGCACCGACCCCGGCGAAGGCAACGCCGACGCATCCGGCGCAACCGAAGGAATCGCCGAGATCGCACCCGCCGCAGACGGTGAGAGCCTCGACGGCATGCCCGAGTTCGTCACCCGTGAAGGTTGGGGTGCGGACGAAAACATGCGCTGCCGCAGCGGTTCGGACAGCGGCCCGATCAAGGCCACGACGGTGCACCACACCGCCGGTTCGAACAACTACACCCCGGAACAGTCCAACGGCATCATGCGCGGCATCTACCGCTACCACGCACAGACGCTGGGCTGGTGCGACGTCGGATACAACGCCCTCGTCGACAAGTACGGCACCATCTTCGAAGGCCGCGCAGGCGGCATGGAGAAGGGCATCCAGGGCGCCCACGCCGGTGGCTTCAACCAGGACACCTGGGGCATCTCGATGATCGGCGACTACGACAAGGTCGAGCCGCCGCAGGAAATGCTCGACTCGGTCGCGCTGACACTTGGCTGGCGCATGTCGCTTGACGACGCCGAGCCCACCGGCGACACCACGTTGACCTCGACGGGATTCTCCGGCTCTCGGTACAGCAAGGGCAGCTCGGTGGATCTGCCGAACATCTTCGCGCACCGCGACGTCGGCAACACCAACTGTCCAGGCGACACCGGATACGCCCACATGGATGACATCCGGGATCAGGCGCAGGAGACCTACGACAAGATCAAGGACGGCACCTTCGGTCAGGACGACGAAGACGAGCAAGACGCCGGCGGCGAGGTCGGACGCCCGGAGAACCACAACTTCTTCGAGCCCGGATCCGGCAACCAGTCGATCCTCGCCTCGGTCCTCGGGGTGCACGGCTCCGACAACATGGATGAGAGCTCCGACGAAGCGCTCACCGGCGTCGCCGACTCCGACCAGCCGCTGAGCTACAAGGACATCCCCACCACCAATGAGGAGATCCTGGCACCAGAGGCAGAAGGCCCATTCGGCGATGTCTGGAGGAGCGTCCTGGAGCACGTCGGTGAGCCGCTCGGTGTCCCGGAGTCCGGAATTCAGACCGGTGCCACAGTCATCGATGGACACGGCGGTGCGGACCCGTTGCACTACGTGAAGTTCGAGCACGGCATTGTCACCGCCTCAGAGACCACCGGCGCGCACGCTATCTGGGGCCCGATCGCCGATGCCTGGGCTGACCAGGGCTTCGAGCTCGGACCACTTGGCGCTCCGGTTTCGACCGTCTGGCAGGACGGCAGCAATTGGTTCGCGCAGTTCCAGGGCGGCCTCGTCCAGTTCAATGACGAGAACCAGGAATTGAAGGTCGAATTCAGCGATCTGCCGGCCGCGCCTGAACAGGCCGACCACGCTGAGATCACCGACGCCGAAGCCCGCCCGGAAGAGGATGGCCCGACCCCCGGCGGAGTCGCCGACATCCCTGCCTAGACCACTCCACCTCGGTGCGGTCCATACGTCCCGCTGAAGAACAGGTTTAGCGACCTAGTTCTTCGGCGGGACGTCTTTGCTGCCACGCTGCCGGGCGAACTCCCGGTTCTTGCCTAGGCGACGGAACAACATGATCCCGACAACCACTCCGATCAACGCCGATCCACCAATCAGCAGATTCAACTCGTTGACTCCCACGGTCACGTTCAACGCCCCCGCGATCACGGACAACAGAACCCACCCGACGACCGCCCACGTGAACAGCGCCGCTGCCACCGAGGTGATCCACCGCATGCCGTCAGTCATTGTCATTCCCACCTTTCGGAGATCCAGCCTCCGCCGGTCGTTCCCCTCAACACTTCTTCTACGGGTCAGCCGCAGATCACGGCCCTGTACGGCGCTGACGGTACACGTCAACAACTATGAACCCGATTCCGCGCCTCAACCCAACCACGACTCCAACGATGCGGTTGGCCGGGTGGACACCGAATGACGAGCGTTCAGGCGTATCTTTGAGCAATCCGCAGCGCCTGGCCGGCGTACCCACCGCCGAAGAACACCGCGTGCATCAACACCGCATACAGCCGGTGCAGGTCAGCCCGCTCTTCTCTGCCTGGCGGTAGGGGGTGCGCTTCCTCGTAGGAGGAAATAATGACATCGAGGAACTCGAAGTGGCTCGTCCCAAACATGCCGAGCAACGCAAGGTCCTCCTCGCGGTGACCGCCATGGGCAGCAGGGTCAATGAGAACTGCTCCGTCGGCGTCCCACATCAGGTTCCCCCACCACAGATCGCCGTGAAGGCGGGCGGCAGGATCGGAATCGTCGAACTCACCGCTGTGGAGCCGGCCCTTCAGCCGGTCGAAGACAGCCAGCTCATCGGTCGAGTACACCCCGGGCAAGAGATCGAGCGCAGACGAGATTCGATCCTCGGCCCAGAACTCGCCGAAACTCTCGCGGGGAATCAACGGCATCGGGCGTGGATCGGACAGTGGCCCAAAGAACCCGGGGCCATCCCAGCCGTCGGGAGCCGCGCCGAAACCGGCTGCCCCTGCATCGTGTGTCTGGGCGAGAGCCACCCCGAACGCCTCGGCGGCAGCCCTGGTCGGTTCAGCAGAAGCGATGCGATTCAGAACCAAACGATCAGACTGCGCTCCGACGACATCGACAACCCGCGCACCCTGCGCCTCCGCCAGCCACCGGAGCCCTGTGGCCTCACACTCGAAGAACCCCGCAGGCGTTCCTGCACGTGATTTCACATGTATGTCAGTGCTCATGAGCTCCACCCTAAAGATTCGATGAGGAGCACTTGGGCATTGTGAATGAACGCATACGCCCTATTCTTAGCTCCCATGACGGAAAACCAGAGCCCCGACGACAGGTCAGAATTTCTGACCGGGGCTGACGGGAAGCCCTTGCTGGACAGGTTCGGTCGACCCATCCGGCGCCGACCGCAGTCCGGCCGAGGTGGCGAAGCCCCGCGCCGTCCCCAGGCAGGATCTGGACAGCAGCCCGGCAGGCAGCCTGGCCAGGCGCCGGGTCAACAAGGTCGTCCGCAGCAGCGCCCCGGTGGCGCCGATCCCCAGCGTCGTCAGCGCCCGGCACAGGATCCCGGTGCGCAGGGCCGTCCGCAACAGCGTCCGAAGCGCGGTCAACAGCCGGTTCGTGATCCGCGCCTGGATCCAGACCAGATTAGACGTCGGGCAGAGCAAGATCGTCGTGCGCAGCAGCAGAAGCCTCCGCAGCAGGAGAAAAACGAGACCCGGATGATGCCGGCGGTCGGCGCCGCTGGTGCCGCAGCGGCTGGTGCCGGGACTGCCGGAGCGAAGTCTCCGCAGGCTTGGAGCGAGCAAGGCAAGCCCGGCGAAGCCCGGCGCGATAGCCGCCCGCCACGGCGTCCCGATCAGCCTGACGGGGTCTCGCCGGATGGACACGGAGCACCTCCGCAGGAGCCACCGCGAAAGCGCCGAAAGCTCCGTGCGCCCAGGGGCTGCATGCCCAGGCGTCCGATCCGGATGTTCCTGCTGGTCATTATCCTGCTGGTGGTGAGCATGTTGGCGTTCATCGAGATTAACATCAATCGCACTGAAGTGTTCTCCGACCTGGACAACCGGCCTAGCCGGACGTTGACCTCTAACTGGCTCCTCGTCGGATCTGACTCCCGCGCTGGGATGTCCGAGGAGGAAAATGACGCTCTGTCCGGCGGTGGCGAGATCGAGGGCAACCGCACAGACACGATCATGATTGCGAGTGTCCCACTCTTCGGACGCCCGACGCTTCTCTCCATTCCCCGCGACTCTTACGTCGAAATCCCCGGCGTCGGTATGGAAAAGGTCAATGCGGCGTTCGCCTACGGTGGCGCACCGCTACTCACCGAGACCGTCGAACAGGCAACTGGCATCCGCATCGATCATTACGCCGAGATTGGTCTGGGAGGATTCGCGAACATCGTTGACGCCGCCGGTGGCGTAGAGATGTGTCCCGAGGAACCCATCGACGATCCCCTCGCCGGCATCAACATCCAGGCCGGTTGCCAAGAGTTCGATGGCCCCACTGCCCTCGGTTACGTCCGTACCCGCGCCACTGCGATGGGCGATCTAGACCGCGTGGACCGTCAACGGGAATTCATGGGTGCAATCATGGAGCGGATGCGCTCACCTGCTGTCCTGCTAAATCCGTTCCGTGCAGTTCCGGTCGCCGCGGCGGGCACCGGTTCCATGACGCTCGGCGACGGTGACCACTCCTGGCACCTGACCTGGCTCGTGCTTCGCATGGCGCTCGGAGCCAACTCCGAGACCGTCCCCGTGGGCGGGTTCGGATCGCTCGACGTCGGCGACGTCGTCTACTGGGACGAAAGCGCCGCCGAGGAGATGTTCAGCCAGCTCCGTTAACGATCAACTTCTTCGCCCGCACATGTCTGACTCCCCTGCTATGAATGCGTCATGAGTTTCGACGTAGCAATCTTCGACATGCAGGCCACCGGCATCACCACCCGCGCGGACTTCACTCAGTGGTACGAGAAGTTCACTGACTGGACCGCCGGCCGCGACTACTCCGTCGGCATCGACGGGATCTATGCCGCGATGTCTTACAGCCAGGCTGAGGAGTTCCTCGCGGAGGTCATGAAACTTGCTCCCCAGTTCGAGGTGGGTCTTTCCTGAACGGTGATCCAGAGGCGCTCGCCACCCCGGACGGCAATCTCATCAAGCAATGACCGACTACAGCCTGAAGCGTCACTACACCGGTAACTGTGCCCGTCGTATCGCCGAGATGCTCAATCACACTGAGGATCTCATCGATGCTGAGGACTACTCCTCCGCAGTCGATGCCCGCATTGGCGATCTTGAGCTCAAGGACCGCGTGCTGGTGCTCGCAGAGGAACTCCGCCGCCGTTTGCCGCAGGACTACCCCACCGCCATCGCTCTCATCACCGATTCACTCGGCCCTGAGCTGCGCGAGGACCAGGGCATGTTCACCGAGTCCTGGCATCTGGCGCCGGTCGCACCCATCACAAGTAATCCTTCTTCACCTTCATACTCGTATTCGACGTAACGAATAGCGTTGTTAAAGGCATGGATTATTTCTTCGTCGGTGACGCCATGTTTTCGTGCGCTCTATGGAAAGCCTGCCCCCACACCGGTGTCCTTCACCATGTCGGCACAACTGTGTGGGAACAGCGCCCCCTCGAACAAGCGAACCCCGATGCCTGAAATGGCATCGGGGGTCTCACATCTATAGCCCAGCGGATACAACGCAGCACAGTCAGCGCTGCGCTATCTGCGAACTAACGCAAGGTGACCTGGCGGGACAGGATCGTCTCGCGGGACTTCCGCTCATCAGCTGTGAGAGGCTCCTCGGAGGCAAGTGCCGACTCTAGGCGCTTCTGCAAGTCAACGACACCCTCGATCCACTCGTTGTGGTGGATGGTGTTGTCCAGGTCCCACACCGGAACGAGCACGCCTTCGGTACGGAAGACGCCAGCGAACTTGGAGTTTTCGCCCAAGGTGAGGTTGTCGGAGGCGTGGACGCGGGCGAGCGCGTCGAGAAGCGGTCCTTGCTCTTCACGACGGATCCAGCGAATATGCGCACGCTCGCCCGGATCGACCCACCAGACGGCACCGGGGACGTCCGTCTCAACGCGGAACGACGGGATGATCGCATCATTGGCCATGCGCAGGTTCTGCTCGATGAGAGGGCTCTTCTCCACGCCCTCGGGGATCCACCAGTTGAAGTCCTCGTGGATGACCAGGCCATCAACATCGACGTCGGTGAGGACCTCCGACAGCGGCGGGACCTCAAGGTCCTTCGCCGGAGAGCCCTCCACTGTCACCGACTCCAGGGTTTCGCCCGGCTTGGCGTCGCGAGCCCACACGAGGGCGCGAGCCAGATCATCGGCGACATCCGAGGAGCGGTTCTGAGTCTGCATAGCAACGAGAGCGTCCCCACCGAACTCTTCCTCACGGACCAGCGCAGCAGCGCCACCGGGAAGAACGGTGCAGATGGAGATGGTGCGCTCGGCACCGGCGACGGTGACCGGCAACTGAGCGGCCGGGACGAACTCCCGGAACGCGATGAAGTCTGCCTCCGCGTCAATGTTCTCGAACGGACGCGGGTTGCCCATCAGGGCGGCGCGTTCCGCGGCACGAGCAGCCAGCTTCGCCTGCTTGCGGCTCATGCCCTCCGGCAACTGTTCATTGGTGCGGTTCTTCCGCGATTTCTTAGCCACACCGACAAACGATACCGATTCAGGCGGCGGTTGCCCTTCCGGGTCCGGCTTCAGGTGTGCCCATCGAGGTGTCCTCCACGGCCTTGAGCACCGTCTCCGGAATTTCCTCCACCACGCCTTCGGTCAGTTCGGCGACGGCAGGGCCGGCTGGGTCGAGGAGCTGTTCGTGCATCACCTTGCGGGCGTGTGCGGGCCAGTCGGTGGCTAGCCAGTTGATGCCCATGGCGGTGGCGTAGCGGACGTCATCGTCGGTGCGCGCGAGCCAGCAGTAGACCTTCTTCTTCCAGGAGGCTAGACCCGCCGGATCGCTGCGGGCTCCAGCCATGGCCACGCCCATGTGCGTGGGGCGGCCGGCCATTCGCCGGGCAGCGGTGCGGCCACCGGGCTTTTTCACCAGCTGGATGCTGTCGATGCGCGGCAGCAGGCTACGAGTCGCGGCGACGGACCTAGTCGCGAAGCTGATCACATGGACCCGCTTGTCCCGGGCGAGCCCGTGATGGCGCAATCGCTCGGCCAGTTTCCGCTCCAGATCCAGGCCGTAGCGCACTGGGTGTTTGGTCTCGATGAAGACGCTGAGGTTCGGATTGGCCTCAACAAACTCCAGGAAGGTGTCGAACTCCAGCACCGGCTGCGGATCTTCCCACGTACCGGCGTTGAGCGTGCGGATCTTGTCGATCGACGTGGTGGACACCAGCCCGAAACCATCCGTGGTCCGGTTGAGGGTGCGGTCGTGGAAGCACAACAGGTGGCCGTCAGCGGTCATCCGGATGTCGCATTCGACACCATCGGCGTTCTGCTCCACCGCCTTTTCATACGCGAGCAGCGTGTGCTCCGGGTAGGCGCCGGACGCACCGCGGTGGGCGATGATCTCCATTTACCTGTCCTTTTCCCTGATGTAGAGCTTCTCGACGGGATCCTGCATCACTTCGTCCACCGTCAACGGCGGCATTGCAGTGGTGCGAGAAATGACTGGAGCGGAGTCGATTCCGCGCTCCCAAAAAGGCACCGTGCCATAGCTGTCGCGTCCCGGCAGCGCGAAGTAGCGGCGGCGCTCCCCCGGGGCCAGAACGAAGTCGAGGCCTTTACCTGCCACCGACACCATGGCAGCGGTCAGAGCTGCGACGATGTCCGCGCGAATCACCTGGGCGGCAGTCTCTGCCGTCACGCCGAGGTACAGCGCGAACGGCAGCGCCAGGCAGGCTCCCCACCACGCAAAGGCGCCGAGGGATCGCGAAACCTTCGGCACTCCGGTTTCCATCAGCACCGTCACCGGACCGGTCAGGTTCAGCACCGGGCGCAGGTGCGCATTGGCGATCGACTTCGCCCCGCGGGCTAGCGGCGGGTCCCACACCAGTGCGCGATCTCGCAGCGCCAAGAGGGTGCGAACCACATACACAGCGGCCACCACTGCGGCCACAATCGCACTGAGGTGCATCACCCACGCGATCGGTCCGAGCACCAACGATGGTGTCGCGTTGCCTCCCGGCGAGCGGTGGCTGCCCCACGTCGCTATCGCGCCGCATAAAAACAACACCACGCTTAACGACGCCCACAGCGACCCTCGATAACCCCTCTCCCGCGACACTTCTGTCAGATCCGGAGGCGCGGGCACGGAGAAATACGGGGCCGGAGCAGCGGACGATGGGGCCGCGAATGCTCCGGGCCGGTTGAGGTCCTCTCCCGGATTCATGGGTACCTCCGAAGAGCGTGAGGGTCAGGACAGCTGCCAGGGCAACATTGAAGAATCTATGAACAGGGTACGCTGCGCTTCCGGTCCGTGACAGGAATCGATCTGGCACGATAGTGCGCATGGACTTCTTCGGTACGGGATCGCCCACGGCATCGCCTTCGGGACTGCCCCTGGCACCGCCGTTGAAGCGACAACGCTCGAAGTTCAAAACCTCCAGTCTGGTGGCCTTGAAGGCCGCGGACATCACCTGGCGAGTGTCCGGCCCGTATTGGCGCAGCCCGCTCGCGGCCCCTGGTCTGCTGGGGGCGGAGATCGCTTCCTGGGCGGCGTTTGCGCCGTCGATGCTGCCGCGGCCGTGGACCTCAACGGCGATGGGAACCTTCTTCGCCCAGGTCAGCGGCCATGTGATGGGAGTTGCTGCCGGATACGGCATGCGGCATACCGACCGTTGGTTGCGTCGCAGTCCCCTCGGGCGAGCGCTGGCTCCGTCTATGACGACACGTCGAGTTACCTCCGCGGTGGTCCACACCGCGATGACGGCAACGACCGTCGGGCTGTGGATTCGCTCGGTGTACCAGCAGAAAAACATTGCCCAGTTGGTCGGCTATGACGAGTTGGCCAGTGCCCGCGCCCAGTTCGGCGGCACCGCACTCGCCACCGTCGGTTACCTGACGACCCGTGGCCTCACCGCCACCGCAGAGTTGGCGTACGACCAGCTCAATGGCCTGTTCTCCCGGTACCTGCCGAATCTTCCCCGTGGAATTGCCCCAGCAGCCGCCGGTGCGATCGTCGGTGGAGTCATCGCGCTGTCCACAAACAAACTGCTTATCCGGCGCGTCGTGGAACGAGTCGTCCGCAATGCCGAGCAGGTGAACATGCGCGTGATGCCCGGGCGAACTCAGCCGTGGGAGCCGCAACGCTCAGGAAGCCCCTGGTCAATGGAGCCATGGATCGCACTCGGCGCGCAGGGACGAAACTTCGTCGCCGACGGCCCCCGCGCCCGCGACATCGCCGCCGTCACCGGATGCGAACCACACGAGGCCTTCGAACCGATTCGCCTCTACGCAGGCAAAGTCCAGGGCCGCTCCCTGAAGAATCAGGTTGAACTTGTCATCCGGGAGATGCACCGCACCGGCGCTTTCCGACGCTCCCACATCATCCTCCACACCACCACCGGCACCGGCTGGATCGCTCCGTGGGGCGCCACTGCCGCTGAGTTCCTCACCCGCGGCGACTGCGCACAGATCGGCATCCAGTACTCGCACCTGCCCTCCCCCATCGCGTTGATCGCGGACCAAGAAACCGCACCGACCGCCGGCCGAGAGATGTTCAACCGGCTAGAGCGCGAACTAGCCCTCCTTCCCGAAGGCGAGCGTCCAAAGCTCATCGTCGCTGGTGAGTCCCTCGGTGCCTTCGGTGGACAGGGCGCGTTCAAGAATCCTAGGGAGATGCTCGAGAAGGTCGACGGCGCCGTCTGGAGCGGCACCCCACGCATCACGCTGACCTGGAAACAGGTGGTCAACCGCAGAAAGCCCGGCTCCCCCGAAATCGCACCGGTCATCGATGATGGCAAAAACATTCGCTTTGCGACGCAACCCTCCGAACTTTGGTCCTCCCTCACCGGCGAGCCCTTTGGTGAGTGGGAACAACCTCGCGTGGCATATCTGCAGCACGCCTCCGACCCCATCGTCTGGTTCGATACCCCCCTGTTTTTCCGCCGGCCGGATTGGTTGCGGGAAAAGCTTGGCCGAGACGTCATCCGTTCCATGCGATGGTGGCCCGTCGTCACAGCATGGCAAGTTCTCGTCGACTGCCTGGTCAGCGTCCATGTCGCCGACGGCCACGGCCACCGCTACGAAGAAGAAGCCATCCCCGCCTGGGCCGCAGTCCTGGGATTCGAGTTCTCTGAGGACAACAAGAGCGCAGCCGGAGTGAAGTTCTCCCGTATCGCCCGGTGGATGCGCCGAAACCACCCAACTCTTAAGTAGTTCGGCACAAAGCACCGGGAATTAACTCGCCAATGAGGCGGCGAAGGTCCGGTGGATCTGCTTACGATGTGGAGGTAGGTGTCGGGAAGCAAGAGGAGTTTCCCTCACAATGACACAAGGAGATCTGCATGAGCGTTTTCGACAAGGCCAAGGATTTCGCGGAGAAGAACTCGGAGAAGATCTCCGAGGGCATCGATAAGGCCAGCAAGACCATCGACGAAAAGACCGACGGCAAGTACAAGGTCAAGGTCGAGAAGTTCGGCAACACCGCCAAAGAAAAGCTTCGCGACGCCTCCGAGGGCAGCAACGACGACAAGGGCTCCCAGTCCTAGATTCCCCGCCACCTACCCCTGACCGCTGACCCGCAATTACGACGAACCGTCCTTGCGGAAATCATCGGCAGGGGTACCATCGGGTCCAGCACATTAACCAAACTAATGAGGAGGGTTTCCCATGGCCGTCTACGAACTTCCGGAACTCGATTACGCATACGACGCACTCGAGCCGACCATCTCGGCTGAGATTATGGAGCTCCACCACAGCAAGCACCACGCGACCTACGTCGCCGGCGCAAACGCTGCACTGGAGGCACTTGAGGCTGAGCGCAATGGCGACGCGAACCCGGACAAGATCCGCGCGCTGTCCAAGAACCTTGCGTTCAACCTGGGTGGACACACCAACCACTCCATCTTCTGGAAGAACCTGTCCCCGAACGGTGGCGGCGAGCCGACCGGCGAGCTGGCCGAGGCCATCAACCGCGACTTCGGTTCCTTTGACAAGTTCAAGGCGCACTTCAGCGCAGCCGCACTGGGCCTGCAGGGCTCCGGCTGGGCCGTCCTGGGCTACGACCACATCGCAGGTCGCCTCGTCATCGAGCAGCTCACCGACCAGCAGGGCAACATCTCCATCAACCTGACCCCGCTGCTGATGCTCGACATGTGGGAGCACGCCTTCTACCTGCAGTACAAGAACGTCAAGCCGGACTACGTCAAGGCTGTCTGGAACGTCTTCAACTGGGACGACGTCGCAGCACGATTCGCAGCAGCCTCCAAGTAATCTTCACGTAAGAGGCGCTGATCCCGGCTGGGGAGTGCGAACTCCTCCGCCGCGGAACACCTGAGCACCCGCTCTCCGGAATATTCGGGGGGCGGGTGCTTTGTGTCGGCGGGTACTTTGTCATGGGCGATGCCGGGTCATTGGGACATCACTGCCTCGCTGCGTGGCAGCAAGTTACCCATACCGTGGCATTTTCGGGTGCGAATCACCCCAAATCTGCAACTGAGCGGGTAACTCACTGCCACTCAACGAGGCTGTACTTTCCCACTGACGTGCACCTTTACGTCACGTGACGAATATCTGTTCGACCCCACGTCAGCATCAGGACAGAAAAACGCCCGAGGGAACCATAGGAAACTAGGTTCACTCGGGCGCTTGGGTCAGACAATCAGGCTGAGCAGCATCACCACAGCCAGACCGGTCACGGAGACGACCGTCTCCATTAATGACCAGGTCTTGAAGGTCTGTGGCACGGTCATGCCGAAGTACTCCTTGACCAACCAGAATCCCGCGTCGTTGACGTGGGAGAAGAACACCGAGCCGGCGCCAATTGCCAGCACCAGCAGCGCCAGGTGGGTCGGCTCGAGGTTCGGGGCGATCGGTGCCATGATGCCGGCAGCGGTCACCGTGGCAACAGTGGCAGAACCGGTGGCCAGACGGATGAGCACGGCGACGATCCAGCCTGCGACCAGCGGGGACAGCGGAGCACCAGAGATCCAGTCAGCGATGACATCGGCCACGCCGGAATCCACCAGCGTCTCCTTGAAACCACCACCGGCACCGACGATCAGGAGGATGCCTGCGATCGGAGCGAAAGCGCTTCCGACCAGGTCAGAGACATCCTTCAGTCCGCGGCCACCACGCAGTCCCAGCACGGCGATGCCGTAGAGAACCGTGGTCAGCAGTGCGACCATCGGGGTGCCAAGGAAGATCACGAGAGTGCCGAGAACATTGCCCGGCTCCTCACCGACGGTTGCTTCCACCACAGTGCGCAGGAGCATGAGGAACACCGGCATGAGGATGACCGACAGGGAGAGCCAGAAACCGGGACGCTCATCCTCCGGGACGCGCTCCTCTTCGACGAATGCCCGCGGCACGCCGATCGGAACCCACTTAGCCATGGTGCCAGCGATCAACGGACCGGAGATGATGACCACCGGGATGGCGGCCAGAAGGCCCAGGCCGAGGGTGATGCCGAGGTTAGCGCCGAGGGCGTCGACGGCAACGAGCGGACCCGGGTGCGGCGGCACCAGTGCGTGCAGCACCGACAGGCCGGCTAGGGCCGGGATACCCAGCAGGATGATGGGCTTTTTGGTCCGCTGCGCCACGATCATGACGACCGGGATCAGCAGCACGACGCCGACCTCGAAGAACAACGGAATACCGATGATGAACGCCAGTGCGGCCATGGTCCATGGCAGCGCTTTGTTCGGGGTGCGGGCGAGGAAGCCGTCGACGATTGCGTCAGAGGCTCCGGACTTCACCAGCAGCGCGCCAATGATGGCGCCCAAGGCAATGAGGACGCCGACACCGCCGACGGTTTTTCCGAGCCCCTCACTGAAGGAGGTGAACATCTCCAGGAATGGGATACCGGCAATAACTGCCAGCAGACCCGAGCCCAGCATTAGAGCCAGGAACGGGTGCATCTTCAACCAGACGATCAGGATGATGATGGAGAAAATGCTGGCAACAGCAGCAATGACGAGTTGGGCCGGGGAGGCGACGGCCACGGATGCGTCGTCCTGAGCCAGGAACATGTGTGCCTGGCCAACCTGTGCGGACAGGGCCGACAGGGATGAGAAAGCAGTGGTCACTTCACCGCTCCTTCAGAATCATCAGCATTGAGATGCCCACCATCAAGGTTGGCCGGCAGTCCGATCTCTCGGAGTGCGTCTTCGACGATCTGGGCGGGGGTTTCGGTGAGGTCGACGATCACGCCGTCTTCATCGGGGGCCAAGGACTCAAGGGTGTCGTACTGGCTCTGTAGAAGGGACGTCGGCATGAAGTGGCCTTTGCGGTGGACCATGCGGCCGGCGACGACCTCCATCGGGCCATCGAGCTGGATAAAGACCACCCGGCCGGTCGCCTCTCGGAGGATATCTCGGTAGCTGCGCTTGAGGGCCGAGCAGGTGACGACGGCGCCGCGCGGGGCATCATTGTAGGTCCCTTCTGCCGTGGAATTCTCAATCGATTCAGTGCCGTCCGCGGTGCCGGCGGAGACCGTATGGTCAGTCATCCAGTCACGCATAGTGCGCAACCACGGCAGCCGGTCATCATCATTGAGAGGGTGACCGGAGGCCATTTTGTCGATGTTCGCCTGCGGATGGAATTCATCTGCTTCCGCATATGGCCAGTTGAGGTGTTGAGCCGCCAGCTCAGCTGCGGTGGTCTTACCGCAACCGCTGACTCCCATGAACACCAGATGTGTGAATCTGTGCATGATCTGAGCCTACGACTCAGAAAAGAAGAGTAAATAGGCAACCCTCACGCACCATCAACAACATATCGCGCAATTATCCTCCGCTCTATTGTCCTGCGCAGATAGTCTGGGCGCATGACGACGACACCTGCTTCTACCTCGCCCGTGACATCCGGTCCCGTACAGGTTTCGTACGAGGACATCGGGGGATCCACCATCGCAGTGGTGACGCTGAACCGGCCGGAGAAACTCAATGCTCTGACGCTGCCGATGCTCGGTGCACTGGCAGACACCGCGAAGAAGCTCAGTGCTGACCGCGATATCCGGGCGGTCATCCTGGAGGGCGCGGGGGAATCGTTCTGTGCCGGGCTGGACTTCGGCTCCGCGATGAAGGACCCGAAGGAGATCGCGAAGACCTTCATTCCGGGCCTGGACGGGGTGAACACCTTCCAGCGGGCGTGCTGGGCATGGCGCAAGGTGCCGGTGCCGGTGATCGCCGCTGTTCACGGCCACTGCTACGGCGGTGGCCTCCAGTTGGCGCTCGGTGCCGACGTGCGCGTGACGACGCCTGATGCACGCTGGTCCGTCCTCGAAACCAAATGGGGCCTGATCCCGGATATGGCCGGAATGCGTTTGCTTACCGACGCCGTCGGCCAGTCCAACACCTCCTGGCTCGCCATGACCGGCGAAGAATTCAGCGGCGTCCGCGCCCATGGCCTGGGGCTGGCCACTCACATGGGTGAGGAGATGGAGGACGTCCAGACTGTCGCCCGCTACCTGACCGAACGGCTGCTCAAGCGCTCGCCCGACCAGCTGGCTGCGGTGAAGCGGCTAGTCCTGGACTCGAACCGTTCTCCGCGGGCGACGTTCCGCCGCGAGCGCATCGAGCAGGCCATCCTGCTGGCGAAGGAAAACACCAAGCGGGCCCGTGAAGCAGCCTTCAAAAAGACAGCCCCGGTGTTCACCCGGCGCGGCACCTGGGCGGGGAAGTAACCCGCCCGAGCACCATCCCGGTTATGACCGGTCGGTGTGGGGGGTGTCGGAGTTGAGGTGGGCGTCGGGAAGCGTGGTGTTGTCCGGCTCGGCGTACTCGCTGTATTCGCCTGACTCGTAGTCATAGGAGATGGTGTTGCCGTCCTCGTCGGTGCGGCGGTACCAATCGGTGACCTTCTCTGAGGTGGAGTCGAAGTTCGCGCCAGCGCCCCTGCCGTCATCGGAGCGTTCGATGGAGAGCTCGAAGTCATCGCCGTGCTCCTCCAGCCCCTTGTACACGGCGTTCTTGATCGCGTTCGTCGCGTACTTGCGGCGAATCGCAGCCGGGTCAGTGGACAGGTCCTTAAGGAAGGCCACGGTGAGCACGATCAACACCACCGAGAACGGGATCGCGACGAGAATAGTGAGGTTCTGCAGCGCAGTCAGCGTGCCAGCGCCACCGGCAAGGAGCATCACGACGGCAATGCCCGCCATACACAGACCCCAGAAAATCACGATGGCCTTGTTCGGGAACGGGTTGCCCTTCTCAGACTGAGTGCCCATCACCGTTGCCGCGGAGTCTGCAGAGGTGATGAAGAAGACCGCCAACACGAAGATGATCAGGAACGGCGTGATCGAGCTCAGCGGCAGATTCTCGAAGATCGTGAACAGGATCTGCTCCGAGGAACCGGAGCCGTCCATGCCTGCCACACCTTCGCGACTGAAGGTGATGGCGGTGCCACCGAAGACGGTGAATGCGAAGACGAGAATGGCGGCGGGGGCGAAAGTCGTCGCCAGGGCGAACTCACGGATGGTGCGGCCGCGGGAAATACGCGCGATGAACATGCCCACGAACGGCGTCCATGCGATCCACCATGCCCAGTAGAACGCGGTCCATGCGCCCTGGAACTCGACGGTGCTCTCACCCCAGGAGAGTGAACGGCTGGCCATATCGAAGAAGGAGTCGAGGAACGCGGCAACGCCCGACGGCACCAGGTTCAGCAAGAACACGGTCGGGCCGGCGATGAAGACGAACAGAACGAGCCCCAAGGTCAGGACAATGTTGATGTTCGACAAGTAGCGAATACCACGGGCGACACCGGACACCGCACTGATGATGAAGCCCACCGCCAGCACCGCGATGATGATGACCAGGGTGTTGTTGGATAGTTCGCTGCCTCCGGAGATGATCTCCACACCAGTGCCGATCTGCGTGGCCGCCAGGCCCAGGGTTGCAGCGGTGCCGAACAGGGTCGCGATGATGGCCATCATGTCCACCATGCGGCCGGCAATGGTCCGGTTGTTCTCACCGAAGAGGCTGCGGAAGACCGAACTGAACAGGGTCACGCGGCCACGGCGATAGGAGCTGTAAGCCAGCGCGCCACCGACCAGAGCGTAGAGGCCCCAAATCAGCGGGCCCCAGTGGAAGTGAGACTGAGCCATGGCCTGGTGCAGGGCGTTGGGGGTCTCCGGGTCAACGGTGTACGGCGGCGGATCCTGGTAGTGCCAGAGCGGCTCAGAGGGTCCGAAGAAGAAGATGCCCACGCCCAGTCCCGCAGCGAACATCATCGCAATCCAGGAGAAACGGGAGAACTCCGGCTCCTCGTTGTCCTTGCCGAGTTTGATGTTGCCGAACCGGGAAAAGCCCAGGTAGATCATCACCGGCATGCCCATGAGCATGACGATGTTGAGCAGCCAGCCGACGTTGTTCATCGCCCAGTCGTACATGGACGCCGAGACGTCCGCGACAGAGTCCGGGTTGGTCACACCCCAGATAATGAAGCTGAGGACTAGGAGCGCTGTTACAGCGAAAAGTCCCTTGTCCAGGCTGAAGCGGTTGCGCTGTTCATCCACTCCGATTCCGGGAACCAATCCCGGGTGCATGCTATCGGGGTATTCGTGGAGTGACGCGTCACCGGTGACCGGGGCTTCACCCCGGCGATATTGGTCCGTGTCCGCGGTATTAGCGCTGTCGTTGTCGCTCGTATGAGGCATGGTCTCCGTTCCGGTTCGGCCCTAGTGGCCGAGCTTGTGAACGTACAGACTTGCACTGATGCCCCCGCCGTGGCGAATTATGCCCTACGGGAGCGGCTCATGGGAGGTGTCCTCGTTGGGCATTGGCACCTGCAGGTGACAAGGCGGATTGACGCCTATCCCTCCCAGTCCTCCTAGTCCTCCTCATCCTCCAGCAGCGGCTCCGCTAATTCAATGAGCGCCTCAACCGACGGGCAGACGTACCAGGAGCCAGAGATCGCATCGGTGAACCGGGTCAGTTCATCGCGCGGCCCACCATCGGCGCCGGCCATGCGACGAAGCATCTCCTCCATCCGCCACTGGTCGAAGGTGAAGCCGACGAACACCGTGCCGTGCTTGTCGTTATCCCCATAGGCGACGTTGCGGCGGAAAACGTCCAGCTCCTCGCCGTCGACCTCCACCACGGTGCGGGCGACGTGGGAGCTCTCCGGCTTCACGTCATCATCCAGTTCGATCGACTCTGCCTTGGTGCGGCCGATAATCAGTTCTTGGTCATGTACCGGCAGGGCCTCCCAGTCATGGGCACGGTGCTCCCACAGTTGGTACAGCAGAACCGACGAGCCGGCACCGGGCTGGCCGGCCGGAACGGCAACTACAGACGGAGCCTCGAGCGAACCGGGGTTCTCCGTGCCGTCCTGGAATCCAGTGAGGTCGCGGTTCTGTTGGTATGCCCACCCGACGGTCTCATCTGCCGTCGTCCACCACGTAGCCAATTCTTCCCGGATAGTCGCCGCAACAGTGAACGCGGTGGAGCGGGAGTTCGCGGAGATCCACAGCCATGCTTCGTGCTGGGTTGCCGGCATTGAGTAGCCGCCGGGGCCTTCGATCGGCGACTCGAAGTCGTGTACACCCTCTGGCGCAGCGCCCTCCGGTGCCACCATCTCCCACAGGGAAGGACGAACGCCGATTGTCGCGTTCGCGGTGTCGGTTGTCGGTAGATTCACCGCTGCGGCGAGGTGTGCCACAGCCTCCTGCGGATCGGCGCCGGGAACCAGGTCAAGTTCCAGGAAGACATGATCACTCACGCCGATCGCTGTAATTCCACTTTGATGTGCCATAAGCATCATCATCTCACCTCTCACCGGCAGCGACGCGGTAAGCACCGTCTATGGCCGCGGCAGTTGCGTCCCGTGGGGCAGGGCGTTCGCCGGTCCGTCGAGCCAGTCGCGGATCCAGGCCATCGCCTCGCAGTCATCGGAGTTGTATCGCAGCAGTGTCGCGCGGGTGTCGTTTCGCAATGACTCCGGTTCTGCCGAGTCCACCGCCGATCGGTGCATGATCACCGAGCCGAGCCCTGCGGCCTCTTCATCACGCCAATCAAAACCTGCCCATGGCGCTACTTGCTTGAGTTTCAGCCCGCCCGGCGCGAGCAGTTGCGTGCGCACCACGCGGAACATGTCGACCCATTCGTCGGATTTGAGAAAGGCATCGACCTCCTCCGGGGTCGGTGCCATCAGAGCATGCTTCCCGACGCTCCCATCCCCCACTTCGGAATCTACAGAGGGGAGGAAGGGGATGTCGTAAAGCGTGCCTGTAAATCTTTTCGCGCTGAACCGCATCCAGTGGTTCTCCGCTTCGGCGGACCAGCAGTAGGCGGCGAAGGTGCGGCCGGACTCGTGCGCGGCGCGGCGCTGGTCCATCAGCCAATGCCAGAACATGGTGAAGTTGGCGCCTTCGGACGTACCGCCAAGGCCGTCCGGGCCGGGATCCGCCCAGGTGACAAACGGGGTGTAGCTGCCGTTGGTGCGGGCGCCCCAGAGGTAGCAGCCGGCGCCGGGGTAGGCCTCCATGTCGACGTCCACCTCAACATCGGCGCGAGGGGCAGAGGTCGCGGCCACCTTGCGAAATGCAGGGATATCCGCGGCTTGAGCGCGGGCGAGCCAAGCGCGCTCACCTGCTTCGTCGGAGCGGGCCAGGCCATGAACGGTGGTGATGCCAGCATCGCGCAAGGAGTCCGCCTGCTGACCCGGAATGAGCAGTGAGATATCGTCTGCCAGTTCCAATTCGGGACCGCAGAAGGTCCACCATCGGCACGCTTTGCACTCGCGGGAGCGCCGCGGCACCAGCGGCCAAGAACCGGCGACCGCGAGAGTGTCAAGATCGGTAATGGCGGCGTTTCGGACCGTCTCGACCTGCTGGGAGATGGACCTGCCCGCCAAAAGTTCATTGCGGTACGCGGCAACGCGAGGGCCCTCATCAGCAATAACGATGCTGGTCAGATCCGTGCCGAGGCCGCCAACGAACCCACAGGAAGCGCCAACGCGATGCAGCAGCGCCGCCGACTGGCCCACCGTGACCGCGTCCGGATGATGGTGGCGGAGTTTGCGGGCCGGATCGTCCACGGCCATCGGTTTCGCGCCAGTGTCCTTCAACCGACCATCGGCGACCGCAGAAAGCAACGGATCCACCGGCAGCACCCGAGCGGCGACGGGGCCACCACGGCGGGCATCGAGCTTGGCATGCGGAGCCAGTGCGACCGGAAGATACGAGGAGGGTCCGCCGAAGCGGATGAGCAGATCCGGGTAAGCCGTCTCCGGCATGCGGCCGTCTCTGGGGTCATGGTGCAGGACCGCGCCGGTGATCAGGTCGTCCCCACGGGCGAGGGCCTCGAGGGTCTCCAAATCCGCGTCGTCCCCGGTGGGATCGATGACGCTGAGACGGCCAGGACCTGCGATAGCAATGGCATGCTCCAGGAACATCTGACGATGGGCATCGGCCTCCCGGCGACGTTCAATCACAGCCGGATCCGTCCGCTCCGGCGGGACATCCCCGCGCAATTTGCGGACGAGTCGATGCCGGCAGCCGGTCAGGTCCGGGCCGGAGAGGGAAGATAAACGGTGCTCGTCAGCAGACACAATGCCGTCAGTTTATCCGCGAGGTTGTCCTCCGGCTCATTCCCATCACAGCTACGCTGTAGTTGATACAGCTGAACGAACAGAACAGGACGTCAATGAGCTTCCTCAGTGAAACCCGTGAACGCCGCCGCGACACGAAAATCGCGGTCAAGGCCGCCAAGACCCGTGCCAAGGAAGAGGCGAAGCAGGACGCGAAGCTGAAGCGTAAGTCCCAGCGCGAGGAGCAGAAGCGCGGCCGTCGCCAGGAGAAGGTCGACAACCGCCGCGCCGAGAAGCTCGGCAAGCAGGAGCTTCGTTCCCAGGACCGGCACACTCGCCGTACCTCGCACCGTGACGCCAAGATCGCGTACCGCGAGATTAAGCGCGACAACAATGCGCTGAAGACCCTGGACAAGGTCAATAAGCGTCAGGCCAAGGAAGAGGCCAAGCTGGGCAAGAAGAAGGTGAAGTTCCAGAAGGACAAGGTCACCAAGCTGCTCAAGCAGCAGCAGCGCGGTGGCTTCGACAAGAAGCGGGCGCAGGGCTGGGTCAACGGTGTCCGTGTCCTGGTGCCGATCGTCCTTCCGTTGCTCTACCGAGGCATGACCGTGGCGCAGCAGAAGAATATCGGTGCCGAGCAGAACAAGGCTGATCAGAACAAGGCCGCTGCCGGGCAGTAATTGCACCGTCCAAGGTGTGCGTTCCGGCAGTTCTGCCGGGTGCGCGGCCGGCGTTCTGCGGCCAATTGTTTTGTCTTACGCGATGAGTACGGATCGCGGCGCGGAGATAGACGTCACATGAATTCTCTCTGAAGCCCTCTGGGAGAACTGTTTTTCCACGCTGCAGCGGTTGAGGACCCCCAGGTCAGGCCGTAGAATTCATCTCCGATGACTACCTCACAGCCCGCCCTCAGCTCTGCCGGCACCCCAGATGCTCCAGGTCCCACCGCGTACTTCTCGGGACTCCGTCCTTCCCGACGCACAATCTTGCGCACTGGTGCCGCCGCAGCCGGCACATTCGGTGCCGCCGGACTCCTGGGGGCAGTGGGATCTCCGCCTGCCGCAGGTGCTCAGACCACCGGCGGTGTGCTTGACCACGCCCATGAGGTTTTCCAACACGGTGTCGCCTCCGGTGACCCGCTGGCCGGCTCCGTCCTGCTGTGGACCCGAGTCACCTCACACCCTGAAGACCTCCCAGGATCTGGCGCTGGAGAACCGGTATCCCTGGTCTGGCAGGTGTCCTCCGATGACTCTTTCTCCGACACTCTCGCCTCCGGACAGGTCACCTCTGACCCAGAGGGCGACAACTGCGTCAAAATCGACGCCACTGGCCTTCCGGCAGACACCTGGTTCAGCTACCGTTTCGCCGTCGCCGAGGGCCCCTATACCGGCCAGTGGATCGCGGGACGATCCCGCACGGTCCCCTCTCCGGGAGTCGTCGCGGACCACCTCGGCATCGGGCTGACCTCCTGCGCGAACTGGGAGTCTGGATATTTCTCCGCATACCGCGATATGGCAGAGAGTCCGGAACTGGACCTCATCATGTGCGTCGGTGACTACATCTACGAGTACGGGACCGGTGAGTATGGCGGAAAAGACGGAGTAGTCCGTGCCACCGAGCCCGCCCACGAGATCGTGACGCTGCAGGACTACCGCACCAGGTACGGGCAGTACCGCACAGACCCTGACCTACAGGCGGCTCATGCCGCGAAACCGTGGGTAGTCACCTGGGATGACCACGAAGTCGCCAACGACACCTGGCGCGACGGGGCAGAAAACCATCAGCCGGAGACCGACGGCAACTTCCACCAACGCCACCTCGTCGCAATGCGCGCATATCTGGAGTGGCTGCCGGTGCGCGCCACCCCCATCTCCGAGGGCGGTCACCTATACCGGACGTTGAATTACGGCTCCCTGGCGGAGATCGTCATGCTTGATCTGCGTTCCTACCGCGATGAGGGACTGGAGTTTCGTACCGCCGGTGGAACTGACGATGAATCACGCACCATGCTTGGCTCCGAGCAGTTCCAGTTCCTTTCTGAGCAATGGACCACCTCCGACGCATTGTGGAATCTGGTGGGCAATTCCGTCATGTTCACTCCCGTACTCATTCCCCCTCTAGACCCTGAGGCACATAGCGCAGTCACAGGACTTCTCGGAATCCCCGAAAACGGAATGCCGTACAACCTCGACCAGTGGGATGGTTACGCAGCAGAAAGGCGTCGGATCATCGACATCCTGACTGCAAATGACATAGACAACGTTGTTTTCCTCACCGGGGATATCCACTCATCGTGGGCAACGAATGTGCCGGTGAACGCAGCAACGTTCCCCGATTCCGGAATCGCGGCATCGGAAATCGTGTGCACTTCCGTATCATCATCAAACATTGACGACATCTTGGGCCTACCCGCCCGGAACGCGGTAACTATCTCTGCAGAAACGGCTCTTCAGGCGGCGAACCGACACTGCAAATACATTGAGTTCGACAGTCACGGATACGTGGCAGTGCATGTGTCACAAGAAGAGATTCGTGCAGAATATCGACTTCTCACCGGGGATGTGCAGATTCCCAATCAGGCCGTTCATGCAGCTCAGAACTACCGAATCCGGCGCGGAGAGGTCATTTCATCGACATAACAGAACGATATGAAGTAAAAGGGTGACAATCTTCGCGATTTTTTACCTTTTATTCAGCAAATGCCTGAAAAACAAACCAGTTAGACAAAGTGACGCGTCATGGATATATACTCGTCTTGTAAATGCCGCCATCACTTGAGGCTTTCCCTGGATTCAGTGGTGACTTTCCGGGATACAACGAAAACTCGCAGAGATGCCGGCCCTTCGCGATCACCGTCGCGGTTACCCACGAGGAGAAGACAGTGGCACGCAAAGAAATCACCCGCTATTTCGATGACCTTGACGGACAGGCCCTTGATGACGATCAGGTTGTTGTCGTTCGTTTCGGCTACAAGGGTCGCAACTACGTGATGGACCTTTCTGCCGACAACGCTGCGAAAATTGACGAGGTTCTGCGCGAATACGTCGCAAAGGCAACTCTGGAGGACGGCGCTGCTGCACCGAAGCGTCGTGCAGGTGCTGCTCGCACCGACAATGCCACCCGTACTCGCAACCGCATCATTCGTCAGTGGGCCAAGGACAACGGCTTCGAGGTTGCAGATCGCGGCGCACTGCCGAAGGACATCATCGATAAGTACGATGCTGTGCACTAAGCATTAGGTCTTTGCAGTGGAGGCGGTCATGATCTGATCGCCTCACCGCGGCGTCGACCACAGGGGGAACGCCCCCGAACGGTCGGCTCTCCCTTCCAGTTGAGACTCCACCGGATTAAGATTTTGACCCGGGGATACACCGACCGGAATCCCGGGTTCAGTGACTTCTCAGGAGGCAAGGGTGCTGCAGTGGATATTCGCACCGATCATCGCGATCGGTGCGTTTTTTGCATTCCCGGTGTCCCTCATTCTTCGAGGGTGGCACTGGCTGCTGGCAACAGCACTTGGGCTCGACCCATCACTGGCCTGGGTGGTGTCAGTGCTCTTGCTGGTGGTCACCGTCCGGCTGGCGCTGCTACCTCTGGCTTATCAGCAGCTGCTCAACACCAGACGACTCGTGCTGCTGCGACCACGCATGCGCGAACTAACTGAGTATTACCGCTTCCACATCGATCCGGAGGCGCCCCGCCACCTGAAGTGGCAGCTGCGCAAACTCCGCCGAGACAATGACATCCATCTGAGTATTGGATGCATCACCCCGATCATCCAGATGTGCGTCATCCTTGGCCTGTACCAACTCGTACGGCGCCTGGGATCAATGGGAGAGGAGACAATCCGCCCTCACGACGTGGCGTTCATTCCACGTCAGGAAGTCGGTACTTTCCTGGAGTCCACCTTCATCGGCGCTCCGTTGCCGGCATACCTGCGGATGTCTGAGACCACGTTGAACGGGCTCGGCTCCTCATATGAGGCGATCTCCGGCGTGATCATTCCCCTGATCATCGCCGCGACTCTTCTGACCGCGATGAACCTGACCTGGTCTGTGTTCACGATGAACCGCACTCTCGACCATGGCTCACGATTCGCGCGAGGCATGTACGCCACGGTGCTTGTCCTAGCCGTGGTCGGCTCGATGTTCCCCCTGCTGTTCGGGCTCTTCGGCCCAGCATCGGTTGCCGTTTTGTTGTACTGGGTATTCAACAACGTGTGGACCACCGTGCAGTCCGCCGTGCTGTGGATCTATATCGAGCGCATCCACCCGCTCGACGACGGATTCCGGACCTTCCGCGACTCCGCAAAACAAGAGCGGAAGGAACTGCGTAAGGGTGGCGAGCAGGCTCGGACAGAGAAGAAAGAGCACGATCTTAAACGGCGTGCGACGGTGGCCAAGTACCGCAACCTCGTCCGGCAGATCAGAGCCAGCAAGCAGGATCAGTTCCCCACCATGGAATCGGTGACGAACCCGGATCCGATTAGTACGTTTACGTGGTTCGTGCCTGATCGCCCACCAGCAGAGGCAGCCCAGCCGTCACAGACGGCACAGACAGCGCCGGCTGATCAGCCGAAGGAATAGACCATGTCCCGGGCAAGGTCCCGGGCGGTCTGCATGGCGGTGAGGTTGCCTGCCATCTTCGAGCCGGCCAAACCTCCATCGAGGTACACCATCAAGGTGTTGGCATGCAGCGAAGGCTGGGGGCTACCTGCTTCGACCAGAAGGTCGCGAAGAGTGCTCCACACCCAATCACGGTGTGCGGCGACGGTGGCGCGGATTTCCCGTTCGGTGTCCGTCTCTGGGCGCGGGTACTCAGAAGCTGCGTTCTGGAAGTGCGAGCCGCGAAAACCCATCTCTGGCTGCTCTGCGATACAGACATCGAAGAAGGCGAGGATCTTCTCCTCAGGCGAATCGACGATCTCTGAGCGGGCCATCCAAGCAGCCCGCCACTGCTCATCTAGGGACTCTAGATAGGCGACGACCAGCTTATCCTTGGATCCGAAGAGCGAATAGAGGCTCGCTTTGGCCACATCTGCTTCGCGCAGAATGCGGTCGATGCCGATTACTCGAATGCCTTCGGTGGTGAAGAGCCGCGTCGCTCCCCCGAGAAGCCGTTCCCGGGGGCTGGGCCGGCTCCGACGGCTGGCGGACGTGCGGCCGGCTTTCGTGCCCCTGCCCGTCGTCGCATCAGCCACGTCACGCACCACCCTCTCCGAATCGGTCCTGTCGAATGGTCAGTTTAGCCGGGCACCTCGCCGGCGTGGGTGCCGGACCAGACAAACCGGGCTGTCTACTATCGATTCCCTACTGAACTATACCCCATAAACCACCCCTGACATGCGAAAACCCCCCAACCCGAAGTTCCCGGGAAGAGGGGTGTTTCTGTGGCGGGAAACCCGCCGGAGGCGCCTGAGCGCTTAGCGCTTGGCCCTGTTCTTGGTGAACAGGTTAACGATCCACAGCAGGACCACTGCACCGAGCAGGCAGGTGAAGAAGGAGAACCACCAGCCACCGGAGTCAGCACCGAAGATGAATCCGAGGATTGCGCCACCGACGAAACCACCGATGATGCCGACAACGATATTCAGGCCGAGACCCATCTGGGCGTCCGTGCCCATGATCTTGGAGGCGATCCAACCGGCGAGTCCACCGATTACGATCCAACCGATAATGCCCAGAGCGGGGGTTGCACCTTGAGCGAGAATGAGGGTGTCCATTGTGTTCGACCTTTCCTTTTACGTCGAATTCTGTACTTGCGGCCGGATATTAGCCAGCAAGCTCATGCAACGGTAATTTTACACTGATTTGAGAATATTTCGATCACGGTTAACTAACGGAATGGAAAACCCCGGGCCATAAGACCCGGGATTTTCTTCAGCCGATGTTTATCGGCCCGTCAAACGTTCACGCACAGTTCAGTTTCAGCGACGCTTCGGTTCCACGCCTCGAACAACCATCAGCGGGACGGGGGTGGACTGCAGCAGGGAACGGGAGGTCGAACCGAGCAGCATGCCCTTGAAGCCACCGCGGCCGTGGGAGCCAACGACGAGCAGCTGTGCTCCCTCAGATGCCTCGGACAGAGCGCGGGCCGGGCGGTCACGGGTGACAACCTTCACGACCTCGACATCGGGGAACATGGAGGTAAATCCAGCCAGGCGTTCGCCGAGGATTGCGTGCTGCTCTTCCTCGACGACCTTCCACTGCTGCTGGGCGGCAGCCAGACCGGCCAGGGAGGCCTGTACCTGCATGTCCATCCAGGTGTGCACAGCAACCAACTTGGCGCCACGTGCAGATGCTTCCTTGAATGCGTTCTCCAGGGCCTTCTGGGATACCTCGGAACCATCCACACCCACGACAACCGGGCCATACTTGTTTGCCTCGGTGACGTGGTTATCCTCACGGACAACGACGACGGGGCAGGATGCGTGGGAGACTACGGCACCGGAGACGGAACCCAGAACCATGCCGGAGAATCCACCAAGGCCACGGGAGCCCATGACAACCATCTCGCACTGCTCGGACAGATCGAGCAACATATCGATCGGGCTGCCCTCCTCGATCTGGTGGCTAACGTCGACGCCCGGCGCGAATTCCTTCGCGGCTTCGGTTGCCTCGTTGACCTTCTCGAGGGTTTCCGCCTCAAGATCGTCGTAAAGCTCCTGCGGCGGAACCATGCCCTCCGCATAGAGGAATTGAGGCATCGCGTAACTGCTCACCAGGCGAAGCGGGACACCCCGCTTAACAGCGGTGTTAGCAGCCCAGCGAACTGCATTTTTTGCGGCTTCTGAACCATCGACTGCACAGACGATGATGTTCTGCTTGGTCATTTCCGTCCTCCTCACCTGCCCCCACAATTTGAGGGGGTTTGTCTACTTCCACAGTAACCCCGTTTATCTCCCCCGGCTATGGCGCGTTTACCCCTTTTCAACCCCTAACGGGGGTGTATTTGAAAGATTCTTTAGTTCTGCCAAGCGACGCCGAGAGAAATAATGGAATTCTCTCGAATCTGCGGGTCATGCGCATATGTGACGGTCATGATCTCGTCGATTCCGGCGTCTAACGCGAAATTCTGAAGGTCCTCGGAAACCCGTTCCGCAGTACCCACGAACGAGTACCGAAGCACCGCTTTAACTCGCTCCCATTCCATGTGTGTGGCCAACGCGTTCGGGGCCTTCGACGGCGGTGTCAATGGACGCCTACTCCCGCTCCTTTTGCCCATCTGGAGGAACATCTGCTGTACCACGGAGAACTGGAACTGTGCCTCTTCCTCAGTGTCGGCCACCATGGTGTTCACGGCGATCATCACCCAAGGCTTTTCCACCTGCGCGGTCGGTGCATCCGCGCGGAAGTTTCGGCGGTACACCTCGAGTGCCTCCGCAATTTGAGTTGGTGCGAAGTGCGCTGCAAGCACCAGCGGCAACCCCAGCTCTGCGGCGACGGTCGCCCCGCCGGTCGAGGACCCCAAAACGTATAAAGGAACGTTTGTGCCCTGCCCGGGGTGCGCAATGATCTGCGCTTCCGGCCGCGCCCCTGCCAAATAGTGCTGTAGCTCCCGGATATCCGCAGAGAAGTCCACGATGTCCGAGCGGCCTCGGCGCAATTGCTTTGCCGTCGCCGGATCGGTACCTGGCGCCCGTCCGAGGCCCAGGTCGATGCGATCGGGGTACATCAGAGCCAACGTTCCAAAGTCCTCCGCGACTCGCAGTGGCGCATGGTTCGGCAACATGATCCCGCCCGAGCCGATCCTGATGGTGGAGGTTTCATTCGCGAACCGTCCCATCAGCACTGACGTCGCCGAGGATGCGACCGACACGGTGTTGTGGTGCTCCGCTACCCAATACCGCCGGTAGCCCACCCTCTCCGCGGCTTGCGCCGACCGGACAGAGGCTTCGATTGCCTCCGCGGCGCCGCTGCCATGAGACACGGACACTAGGTCCAAAACGCTAAGGGGTACCACGCCAGGAGATTCGCTCATGTCCCCTGCAATGCCTTGGCCAGGCACTGTATTCCTTCTCCCGACCCCGGTGCCGTTACGGTTGTCGCATGTCCAGAGCCAAACACCCCCATCGTCGCAGGATGGCGCCACTGCCGATCCGCGACGGACTCAACGCTTCCCGGGTCCGCTCCCCCGAAGGCGGCGCCACGGCTCTGGAACTCATCACCGCTGCGGTCATGGGACAGCGCCATCGGCATCCAGAAGATAATGAGGAGTCGATTGACGAGCGCTTCCGTCTCGGCGAGGTCGTCGACCGCCTCAGCCGCCCCGTCGCCCCAGAGCAGTTCCTCACCGCTGGCACCGACGTCTGGTTCCACCGCATCCCGGCTCCGGAACCTACGCTTGCTGGGCCGATGCCGGTGATCTTCGAGGATGAAGACCTCGTGGTCGTCGATAAGCCTGCTTTCCTCGCGACAATTCCCCGCGGCCGCCACATCACTGAGACCGCCGTGGTGCGTTTACGGCGCGAACGCGACGAGCCTGATCTCGTGCCTGCACACCGCCTGGATCGGTTGACCTCCGGTGTGCTGCTTTTCCTCCGCCGCCCGGAGATCCGCGGCGCCTACCAGACGCTCTTTACCCAGCCCGGCGCGATCACCAAACGCTATGAGGCACTCGCCCCCCTTCCGCAGACGCCCATCGCCCCGGGGACCGTGCTGCGTACCCGTCAGGAGAAGATCCGGGGAATCATGCAGGCGTCCACCATCGACGGCGAACCGAATGCGGTAACCATCGTCGATGAAGTGGTGCCAGTGACAGAAAACACGCTTCCCGACGTCCCCCTCCCCACAACCGGCAACCCCAATCACGGACCACTGGCTCTGTGGAAACTCCGGCCGCTGACGGGACGGACTCATCAGCTGCGTCTGCACCTGNTTGACCTGGGATGTCCCATCGTCGACGACCCCGCATATCCAGTGCTGTTGCCGGAAGATGCCGACGATCCGACCCGCCCAATGAGATTGCTATGCCGGGAAATGTCGTTCACCGACCCTTTTGGACAGCCGCGTAGTTTCACCAGCGGAAGGGTCATTCACGCCCTGAGTTAGCAGATGGCAGACTCAGTAGGCATGAGCCCAACTCCATCAGCCAGTCCGGCCACTGAGAAAGACAACGTCGAGAAGCGAATCGCAGCCCGCGCAGTGGGATTGGCGAAAAGGTACGGCCACGGTGACACGACCGTGACGGCACTGGCTGGCATCGATGTGGAGTTCCGGATCGGAGAATTCACCGCGATCATGGGTCCGTCCGGTTCCGGCAAGTCCACGCTGATGCACTGCATGGCTGGCCTCGACGAGACCAGCGACGGACAGGCATGGATCGGCGATACCGAGCTCAGCGGCCTGAAGGACAAAGAGATCACTGCCCTGCGCCGTGACCGGCTCGGATTCGTGTTCCAGTCGTTCAACCTTGTCCCCACGCTTAATGCCCGGGAGAACATCACACTGCCCTCGGACATCGCTGGCCGGAAGGTCGACCAGGAATGGTTCGATGAGGTAACCAGCCGGCTCGGCCTGACTCCGCGTCTGGGCCACCGCCCGGCGGAGCTCTCTGGCGGACAGCAGCAGCGTGTCGCCTGTGCCCGCGCGCTCGTCGGTCGCCCCGATCTCGTCTTTGGTGACGAGCCCACCGGCAACCTTGACTCGAACGCCTCCCGTGAGGTGCTGTCCATCCTGCGATCGGCGGTGGACGAAATGGATCAGACCGTTGTAATCGTCACTCACGATCCGGTCGCCGCAGCATGGGCGGACCGTGTGGTCTTCCTCGCCGACGGCAACATCGTCGACGAACTCGTCGATCCGACCCGTGACTCCATCCTGCAGAAGATGGCACGGATCGAGGAGCTATGAGCAACGACACCGATATAGCCACGACAGGGGCGTCGGAGGCGTCTGCAGCATCCGCCGGACCATCCCGGGCACCGATGTTCCGCGTCAGCCTGCGTAACCTGGCCGCCCACAAACTCCGCCTGGCGCTCACCGTCATTGCGGTGGTCCTTGGTACCTCGTTCATCGCTGGTGCCCTGGTGTTTACCGCGACCCTGGAGAAGACCTTCGATGGGGTTGTCTCCGGTCAATACGAGAACGTCGACGTTGTCGTTGAGCAGGAGGAGGACTCCGACGGAGCCGGCCTCGGCGCTGACACTGTAGAGCAGATTCAGGCCCTGCCGGAGGTCCGCGCGGTCCAGCAGTCCCCGAGCTCGAGCACAATCATCTTCACCGATGCCGATGGCGAACGAGTCCAAACCGGCGGCTCCTCTGCCACCGCAATCGAGTGGACCGACGGCGATTACGTCGGACCGGCTCCCGAGATCGTCGACGGCTCTTTCCCGGATTCGCCGGATGAGGTCGCCGTCGACGAAAACGCGGTCGAACAGTCCGGCCTCTCCCCCGGCGACGAGATCACCGTGGTCTCCTCCCAGGGCCGCGCCGAAGTCACCGTGTCCGGCATCTTCAGCATCGAGACCACCTCCGGTGCCGCCACGATCGCGATATCCCAGGAGCAGTGGCAAGAGTTCTACACCGACAACGGCCTCACCCCGAGGCTCACCGTCGCCTCCGCTGAGGGATATACCCCGGACGAGACCGCCTCGGCGATCTCCTCAGAGATCTCCGGCTTGGACGCGCGGACCGGTGAAGAGCGCGCGGAAGAAGAAAGCTCCCAGATCGCAGACGCTCTCGGCTTTCTCAATTACTTCCTCATCGCCTTCGGCCTCATCGGCCTGTTGACCGGTGCGTTCATCATTTCCAACACCTTCGCCATGCTCGTCGCACAGCGAATGAAGGAGTTCGCACTCCTGCGTGCCATCGGCGCGTCCCGCGGTCAGATCACCCGGTCTGTCCTGGGTGAGGCCACCCTGGTCGGCATCATCGGTTCTTTCATCGGAGTCGTGGCCGGCTTTGGCTTGGTGGTCGGGCTGCTCGCAATCATCGGGGCCATTGGTATGGGCCTGCCTGCTACCGGCGTGAGCTGGTCGTGGTCGGCTGTCATCGTTCCGCTGATCGCCGGTATCGCCGTCACGATCCTCGGCGCCTGGGCCCCAGCCTCTCGAGCAGGCAAGATCCCGCCGGTGGCTGCGATGCGTTCGGGCGACGCCACCTCGAACTCGAGCCTGACCGGACGCAATAGCTTCGGTGCGATCTGCCTCGCCGCAGCTGTCGCGCTGGGCTCATGGGGTGTCTCCGCAACCATGGAGACCACCGGCATTCGAGCGTCGATGGTCGGTGCTGCAGCCGCACTGTCCATTATTGGCGCCTGGCTCATTGGCCCGCTGCTGGCTGGCCTCATTGCTGGCAACATCGGCCGCCTGATCGGACTGCCTTTCGGCACCACCGGGCGCCTTGCCGCAACCAACTCCCGACGCAATCCGCGCCGCACCGCCTCCACCGCCTTCGCCCTTACCCTCGGCCTTGCTCTGGTGACGTCCGTAGGCATGCTCGGCTCCACGATGAAGGGAGCCGTCGACGGCTGGGTGGACGAGTCATTCCGCGCGGACCTGGTTGTAAACACTGCCCCAGGCTCTGGCATGAACATGCCAAACGGTGTCCGTGACGCAGTGGTCGAGGCCGACAACGTCGAAGACACCGCCGGCTTCTCCATTGTCATGGGCAGGCTCGTGACCGGTGACGAGATCGGCGACATGGCTCAGGACATGAGCCCCGCCGAGATGGAACAGTCGCTGGCTTCGACCGCTCCGGAGGGCGCTGATGGCTCCGATGAAGACATGGCTGAGGCCGCCCAAAGCGGTACAGCCTCCGGTGCAGGCGGACCCGGTGGTGGCGAGTCCTCCGATGACGATGGAGGCCTCCTTGGCAACTTCGTCCCGGCATTCGACGGCGATATGTCGTTCTGGTTCTCCGCAGAAGCTGTCGAGGGTTCGGTTGACCTGACCGCACCAGACGCCGGCCTGGTTCTCGAGCGTGGCGCCGCCAACGACCGAGGCCTCAGCCTCGGCGATCCCGTGTACTTCGCAACCGGCTCCGGCCTATTCGAGACCTCAGTCACCGGTATCCACACCGACCAGACTCAGCCGATCCTGGTCTCTACCTCAGTCTTCAGCGAAGAAGGGGTGAACCTCAGCGACGTCCTCGTTCCTGCCGAGATTTACGTCTCCGTCACCGGTGGCATTGGCTCCGGCGCTGAGGGCGAGGCACTCGAGGATGCCATCGCCGCCGGCAAGGACGCTGTCTCCGAGGCTGTCAGTGGCTTCCTAGTCCCGCAGGTCCTGGACCGCGAGGAGTACGCAGCGATGGCCACCGATGGCATCGATGCGATGCTCTCTATCGTCTACGGACTGCTGGCGCTCGCTGTGGTGATCTCGGTGCTGGGCATCTTGAACACGCTCGCGCTCTCTGTCATCGAGCGTCGCCAGGAGATTGGAATGCTCCGGGCCGTCGCGATGCAGAGGAAGAACGTGCGCGGCATGATTATCCTCGAATCGGTGCAGATTTCCATCTTCGGTGCCCTCGTCGGCGCCGCGCTGGGACTCGCCTTCGGCTGGGCATTCCTCACCGTTCTGGCAGACGAGGGACTCGACACGATTGTGGTTCCTTGGGGCCTGGTCGCCACCACGCTGATCGGATCCGGCTTCGTCGGTATCCTCGCAGCACTGTGGCCCGCCGCGAAGGCCGCGAAGACTCCCCCGTTGGCAGCCATCGCCGAAGACTGACCCGAGGGGTCACTACGCCAGAGAGGGCCGGATGAGGATTCACTCCTCATCCGGCCCTCTCTTCAATCTGGCTACGCTTAGCGGCATGACCGCAGAACCTGTCCACCACAGCATCAACTACGTGGAACTCAACGTCTCTGACTTGGAGCGCGCCATCGCCTTTTACGGCGGCGCCTTTGGCTGGGAATTCACCACCTACGCTCCGGTCTACGCAGGGATCAAGGGCCCCGACGGCACCGAAGTTGGAGGGCTCTCTGTCAGTGAGGATCTGAGACCAGCAGGAGGACCCTTCGTGATCCTCTACTCTGAAGACCTCGACGCGAGCGCCCAAGCAGTCCGTGACAATGGCGGAGAAGTCACCATGGAGCCCTATGCGTTCCCCGGCGGCCGCCGATTCCACTTCACCGACCCCAGCGGCAATGAACTGGGAGTCTGGTCAACGACGTAACCGCGCTGCCTGGCCACACTAATCGAGCGTGTCAGCCTTCGCCAACACATCCTTCATGTCGTCAACGTCGGTGTCCGCGGTGACTTCCTTCTTGCCGTAGTAGACGTCTCGGTCGATGTCATCGCTGGGGTTAGCCACGAGCATGGCGACCAGGGTGTCACCATTGACGTTCATGAATGTGCGGAGGATACCCGCGAACCAATCAACTGCAATGAGCAGCCCGACGGCCTCTAGCGGCAGATCCAGCGACGCACCAAGGAATATCACAACGACGGGGAATCCGCCCGGGACGGTGATCGTGGCGAGGTTCAAAAGAATCGCCAAGCCCATGCCCAACATGATCTGCCCAAAGGACAACTGCACGTTGCCCGCCTGCGCCAGGAACATGATGACGATCATGTAGTTCAGCACTGCTTCGCAAGAACCCATCGTCAGACCTACTGACAACGTGAAGTTCGCCATCCGCTGGCTAATGCCAACCTTCTCGATCGCGGTTCGAAGGACCGTCGGGTACGTAACAGCCGAACTGGTAGTGGTGACGGCGATCGCCGTCTGCTCAGCCAGCTTCCCTGGCAGCAGCATCGGATTCAGACGAGTGCGCACGGCAATCACTGCGACAAACATCAACAAGAGAAGGACGACACCAATGGGTGCAATCTTCATGACCAGGCGGATCATCGTGAGAACGATTCGCTGGATCTGATCGATGAACGTCAGCACGCTGTCATTACCGGTTTCATTGATGACAATGCGCAGCGCGACACCAAACAGCAATGAAAAGACGATAATCGGGACCACCGTTGCAGAGGCCATCGCCTCGAAGATGTTGGTAGTCACGAAATTCAGTAGGGTGTCCTGCCGACCCTCTGACTATGCGGCCCCGGCAGCAGCGTCAGCTGTGGGAGTGAAATCCAGACCTTTGCCGGGGCGTATCACGACACTCAGTACCCAGGCCACCAATGCGGAGACCGCAGAGAAACCGAGGATCCATTTGAATGTACGGAAGGCCACCTGGCCCGTTCCGGCACCATTCATAGAACCAGTGGCGAAGATGACGGATGCCATGACGAGCGGGACGATGGCCATCTGGATGAGACGGATGAAGATGTCACCGAGGAACTGCAGGTTGGTCGCCCACTCCCCGACTATGAGGCCAAAGAGAAGGCCTCCGATTGCGGCTACACCGATCTGGAATGCGGTGTTCTTAAGTACTGACATGGATGACTCCGAAGGGGGAATGATCGTATCGATCGGTGGAACGTGTCCCGCGGGCGGGACCTCGGTCCTTCGAAGGTAGGACTTAGGGACTGCGTCGGAGTAACCAATCCTTTGCGGCTATAAAGCAATTCTGATTGGGACGTAAAGTCTGTGAGCTACCAGGATCGGTGGACTACCCGGAATCCATTAGCAAAAAATTCACCTACATTCCCAGTCTCAGCCCACGACATGCACTAGGACATTCATGAGCAATGGGACTCACCATGAAACGCCAAAAAGGGGGTTGTGTGGATAACGGCAAAAACCGACACCCACACAACCCCACAAAGCTGAAAAAGACCCGAGGCCGTAAGGCCTCGAGTCTTCCCCAGTTTTTATTCAAGTTTTAGTGCCGGCGGCGACCTACTCTCCCACACCCTCCCGAGTGCAGTACCATCGGCGCAGGCAGACTTAGCTTCCGGGTTCGAAAAGGGACCGGGCGTGACCCCACCGCAAAAACCACCGACACAACCAACAGAACAACCAACAACCACCCAAACACACACCCA
>NZ_ATYV01000027.1 GCF_000427865.1 Corynebacterium sputi DSM 45148
TGAGCGTCAGTGAATATCTGCCGACCGGAACTATTGCCGGCTAGGTCTTCGCCAAAGGCGCGGTACCGATCGTAGAAATCACGGGTTTGATCGACCTTCGTGCCCATGATCTCGGTGATTCTGCGGTAGCCGTAGCCTTGTTTGATTAGTTCTCCGCCGCGGGCCCTCATGGCTGGGTCTCTGAAATCTTTGGGTGTGTCACCCATAGTGCTTTCCCCTTTGGTGGTTGGAGTGGGACTTTGTGGTCTTCTCTCCAACTTTTGGGGTTCACTTCATGAAAGGAGGGTGGGTTCAGAGTGACGTCTGGGACTCGCCGGGGTGCAGGGCACGGCGGACGGGATCAGGCGGAGGGGATCAGGCGGAGGGGATCAACCAGAGGAGAACAAGCCGAGGGGATCAGGCCGAGGGGATCAGGCGGAATGAATCGGGCAGGTCAGGCGAGGTGAAGGGGATGGGAGAGGCGCCGGACAGATAGGAGACATGAAAGACGCCCCCATCGTGCAGATCTGGGATCTGGGATGGGGGCGTCGGGAAGCACGGGGTTAACCGTGCTCAGCGAGCACTACGCCAGGCGAGCCTGGCGGTACTGGTGAAAAACTACTCAGCAGCGCCGGTGTAGTTCTTCTCCACGGACTCGTCGACCGGGATTCCCGGGCCGGAGGTCGAGGAGAGGGTGACCTTCTTGACGTACTTGCCCTTAGCGGCAGACGGCTTCAGGCGCTGGATCTCATCGAACAGTGCGCCGTAGTTCTCGGCGAGCTGCTCAGCGGAGAAGGATGCCTTGCCGATGGTTGCATGCAGGTTGGAAGCCTTGTCAACGCGGAAGGAGATCTTACCGCCCTTGATCTCAGCAACAGCCTTAGCAACGTCGGTGGTGACGGTGCCGGTCTTCGGGTTCGGCATCAGGCCACGCGGTCCGAGGACTCGCGCAACGCGGCCGACCTTGGCCATCTGGTCCGGGGTAGCGATCGCAGCATCGAAGTCGGTCCAGCCGCCCTGGATGCGCTCGATCAGCTCGTCGGTGCCGACAACGTCAGCGCCAGCCTCTTCAGCCTTGGTGGCGTTCTCGCCAGCGGCGAAGACGACGACGCGGACGGTCTTACCCGTGCCGTTGGGCAGGGAGACGGTGCCGCGGACCAGCTGGTCAGCCTTGCGGGGGTCAACGCCGAGGCGGATGGCGACATCCACGGAAGCGTCGTAGTTCTTCGAGGAGGTCTCCTTCGCGAGGGCAGTTGCCTCGATCGGGGAGTAGACGCGACCCTGGTCGATCTTCTCGAGTGCGGCCTTGTAAGCCTTGGAGTTCTTGCTCATGTCACGTTCCAATCACGTACTTGGAGTTGTGGTGCGGGCCGATAGCTGGCTCTTCCACATTTCTGGTTTTCGCCCATAGTGCTGGGCTGGACAGCGGAGAGTTCCGTTGCCCGAAGTGGGACTTAGTTGCCCTCGACGACGATGCCCATGGAGCGGGCGGTGCCGGCGATGATCTTGGCGCCCGCCTCGATGTCGTTGGCGTTGAGGTCCGGCTTCTTCTGCTCGGCGATCTCGCGGCACTGGTCCATCGTGACGGAACCGACCTTGTCGGTGTGCGGAACTCCGGAGCCCTTCTGCAGGCCTGCGGCCTTCAGCAGCAGCTTGGCTGCCGGCGGGGTCTTGAGCTTGAAGTCGAAGGTGCGATCCTCGTAGACGTTGATCTCAACGGGGATGACGTTGCCGCGCTGGTTTTCAGTCGCAGCGTTGTACGCCTTGCAGAACTCCATGATGTTGACACCCTGCGCACCGAGCGCGGGGCCGACCGGCGGTGCCGGGTTAGCGGCGCCTGCCTGGATCTGCAGCTTGATAACTGCCTGAAGCTTCTTTTTCTTGGGAGCCATATTCTTCCTGATTCCTCGTGTTCGTCACCGTGGGGGCCGGGTTCCGTCAGGTACGGCAGACGGGGCTTGTCCTCGGTGGGAGCGGACGTTCACGCCTCACGGTCGCTGCGGTTGGTTCTGCTCCGCCACCCGGTGACTTTCGGGTGGTGGCACGTCATTGCCCCGCAGTGTCCGTCGATCACGGTGCCTCGAGTGTGAGGCATCCGGACGTCGGCATGCACAAACGGACAGTGTACGCCCGCAGAGCAGGAAAAGAAAAAAGACCCGCTTCCCGACGTTCCCCTCCCCCACTTTCCTCAACCTCCACCTCGGGAGTGGGGGTTGGGGATGTGGAGCAGGACGTCGTAAAGCGGGTGCTTCTAGGAGCTCTTAGTTGAGCTTCTCGACCTCATCGACACCGAGCTCAACCGGGGTTTCGCGGCCGAAGATCGAAACCAGAGCCTTGATGCGGCCGGTGACCGGATCGATCTCGGAGATGGTCGCCGCGACGGAGGCGAACGGGCCGGAGAGGATCGTGACGGACTCACCGACCTCGTAACCGACGCTGACCTGCTCCCTCTGCGGTGCCGGAGCAGAAGCCACGGACGTGCCCTCGGAGGTGTCCTCCACGGCTCCTGCCTTGACGGTCTCCTTCGGCATCAGGAACTTGGCGACTTCGCGGATCTTCACCGGAGTCGGGTGGCCCTCGGAGCCGACGAAGGAGGTGACACCCGGGGTGTCACGGACGACGGACCAGGACGGATCGTCCAGGGACATTCGGACTAGGACGTAGCCCGGCAGCAGCTTGCGCTTGACGACCTTGCGCTTGCCATCCTTGATTTCCTCGACCTCTTCGAGGGGCACGACAACCTCGTGGATCTGCTCATCGATACCCATGGTCTGGGCACGCATTTCCAGGTCGGTCTTCACGCGGTTCTCGTAGCCGGAGTAGCACTGGATGATGTACCAGTCACCCTTGCGGCGCTTGAGCTCACGCTGGAACTCGCGCAGACGACGGCGGTACTCCTGCTCCGGGTCGGAGCCTTCCTCCGGGGCTTCTTCGCCGGCGGGGGCAGCGGCCTCGGCGGCGGGTTCCACTGCTTCGCCTTCCGGGGTCTCCGGGGCTTCCGGGGATACCTCCGGGGTGGCTTCTGCGGTAGCGACGGCGTCGTCGATATCCGCCTCCGTCATCGATGCCTCGTGCGCGTTGGCCGTGCTGTCACCGGTGTTCGCGTCAGAGAAAATGTTGTTCTCGTCAATCATGGCGGATGCCTTCCTGTGTCCTTCGTCGTCCTGGGATCGTGCCGCACGACGGGCCCGTCACGGACCGTCCCGCTGAGCGCGACCCTGCCAAAACTAAACCCGCCTACCGTTGGACGGTGGCGGGATCAATCATCTGTGGTCAGTATAGCCCAGAAATCAGCCGGCTTCGAACAGGGCCCGGACACCTTCACCCGCGGCGAAGTCAACTGTCCACACGATAGCCAGGGTGATGACCAGGAAGATCATCACGACGATCGTGTAGGTAACCATCTGACGACCGGTCGGCCAGATGACCTTACGGATCTCTTCAATGACCTGCTTGAGGAAGGTAAAGGGGTTTCCGTTTGCGGAGTTTTCCTTGACTTCGCGCTGACGCGCCGGAGCCTGGGTGGAAACGGAAGATGCAGGGGCGGACACACCGCGAGCCTGACGCTTACCGGACGGACGCTCTGCGCCTGCTCCGGAATTGCTGTTCTGCTCGGCCACGTCTCTCCTAGATGAAGATTGCTGTTGGGGATATTGCAGGGGCGACAGGACTTGAACCTGCAACCTGCGGTTTTGGAGACCGCTGCTCTGCCAATTGAGCTACGCCCCTTCATCCATCCGTGAAGACTCACGAACGGTTCCCAACCCTAGCACGGGGCCGGATCTGAGCGGTGAATGTTCACCGGTAGCGATGGGGGGGATCGAACCCCCGACCTCACGATTATGAGTCGTGCGCTCTCACCATCTGAGCTACATCGCCTTAGTTGAAATTAGGGCCACCGTGAGACCACGGCGGCCCTAGAGCAACTGAGCCCCCTGACAGAATCGAACTGTCGACCTTTTCCTTACCATGGAAACGCTCTACCGACTGAGCTAAGGGGGCGTAGCCTCTGGGGCTGGCCGCTACCTGCGCTGTACTGCGCTGTTCTGCGGCCCTCCGTTGAAGCCTCCAAGAGATTAACCAATATCGCGCCGCGAACACAAATCCCCAGGTAGTCGCATAGAACTGCTCGCCTTTTAGGTCGCTTTTCATGCATCATTGCGGCCGCTTGCAGCCGGCGGGCTCCAGCAAGTCCCCGCACACGCCAGAGAGCCCCACAGTGCCCTCCCGGGACACCTGACGAAGGAATCGCCTTCGGACGTGGCGCCGACACCCTGCGAACGTTTCACTACGGTCCTAGATCTGCAACCAGTAGAGGGCGCTCTGGCCACGTTGGAAGGGCGAGGTCCCACTTCCCCACTAATGAGGACCCCCGGACATGCAAGAAGGACCCCGCAATAATTTGCGGAGTCCTTCTCTGTGGTGCCAGATGATGGATTCGAACCAACGTAGGCAATGCCGGCGGATTTACAGTCCGCTCCCTTTGGCCGCTCGGGCAATCTGGCGTGCAACCTCTCGGGTGCGGAGCAAATATTACCCAGAGGCCTGTCACTCACCAAACCCGCTGGATACAGCGACTATCGAGGCCTTAGAGCCGGAACTACCCGACGCGACGAACCGTGTAATTCGCCAACTGCGACAGGGCTGCCTTCGCGGGGATGTCCGGAAGGTCAGCGATAGCGGCTTCGGCCTCATCGATCAGTCGCTGCACGGTCTCCAGTGCGCGATCGGCACCGGAGGACTGGCGGAGGAGGTCGAGGGCTTCGTTTACGAGGGCGTTATCGGTGACAGGTCCGACGAGGATCTCGCGGAGCCTGTCTCCCACCGGACCTTCTTCACGCAGGGCGTAGAGAACTGGGAGGGTAAAGACTCCCTCGCGCAGATCGGTGCCAGGGGTCTTGCCGGATTCGTCAGAGACGGAGGCGATGTCGATGATGTCGTCGACGATCTGGAAGACCAGGCCCACCTTCGCGCCGTAACTACCCAGCGCATCGATCACCGATTGATCAGCACCAGCATGCCTGGCCCCCAGGGATCCAGCCGAGGCGATGAGCACACCGGTCTTCTCCTGGATAACTGCCATGTAGTGCTCGATCTCGTCGCCGCCTTCTGGGCAGCCGAGAGATTCGCGCATCTGGCCCGTGACCAATTCCTGGAACGTCTCCGCAAAATGAGCAACGGTGTCGGTGCCGAGGTGTGCCAGAAGCCTGGACGCCGCGGCGAACAGATAGTCACCAGAGAGGATCGCGATGGAGTTAGTCCACCTGGAGTTGGCGGACTCCACGCCACGGCGCATGTCCGCCTCGTCCATCACGTCATCGTGATAAAGCGTGGCCAGGTGAGTCAGCTCGACCACCGTCGCCGCCTGAGTGACGGCCGGAGAGTCAGGATTCGGCCCGAACTGGGACCCAAGAACTGCGAGCATCGGACGGAAGCGCTTGCCGCCAGCCTTCGCCAGATGACCAACCTGCTCCACGAGGAATGACGCGCCCCTACTGACCTCTTCAGTCAGCAGGTCTTCGCATTTCTGCATACCCGCGGTAATCACTGCTTCGAGCTCGGGATCTCCCAGGTCTGCGCTGGAGACACCAAGCCCCGACGTGCGCTGGGCATCCTTCGCGGTACTACCGCCAGTTCGCATAAAGGGTCCTGCCTCGTGATGGTCAAGGGTCTAATTGAACTTACCGTAGTGGACTGGACCTACGTACGCGTATGCGCCCCTGCGGGAGGCACCCCGGGCGTCGGTTAGTCTGTGGCAATGCGAGACGACGCACCTTCCAACAACGCCAATCCGGGCCGAACCCCTGGTCAGGGAAATTTCTCCCAGATTCCGGCTTCCGTGGACGTGCTGGTCGTCGGCGGCGGACCCACCGGCGCAGCCGCAGCCGCCCATGCCGCTGCCGCAGGACTGGACACACTGGTTGCAGATTCACGCACTTTCCCACGTGACAAGACCTGCGGTGACGGGCTGACCCCTCGTGCCATGGCGGAACTGTCCCGCTTGGGGCTGTCGGAGAAGGTCACCGCTAATACGGTGAACCGTGGGCTGAAACTGCACGGATTCGGCGGAACGGTCACTGCGCCATGGCCGGAGAGCCGGGATTTTCCGCCCATTGGCGCTGCTGTGCCCCGCACTGAATTCGATGCTTTAGTTCTCGACCATGCAGCTGAATCCGGGGCAGTAGTGGCGGATGGGTATGAGGTTGTTGACGTCGTAAAGCCTTCTCTTAGGCGCGTAACCCATGCGGTCCTGAAGGGACCGGATGGAACCCACACCGTCCAGGTGAAGTATTTGCTGGTGGCCGATGGGGTGCGATCGACCGTCGGGAAGCGTCTGGGGCGAGTGTGGCACCGCGATCAGGTGTTTGGTGTCGCCGCGAGGTCGTACTGCCACACCGATGTGCACGAGGAATGGATCCACTCCCATCTGGAGCTTCGCGACGCCTCCGGCATCGCTCATCCGGGTTACGGCTGGATCTTCCCTCTCGGTGACATCGCCGGCGATGGCGAACAGGTCAACCTCGGCTGCGGCGCCCTGGCCACTGATTCCCGGCCCGCACGGGCGAACGTGAAGAAGTTGCTGCACCACTACGCAGGCACCGTTCGCGAGGAATGGGGCTTGAGTGAGCCGCAGAACGTCACTTCCGCACTTCTGCCGATGGGCGGAGCGGTCTCGAATGTGGCGGGTGTGAACTGGGCGCTCATCGGCGATGCTGCGGCGCTGGTCAACCCGCTTAACGGCGAGGGCATCGACTACGGAATGGAATCTGCGCGGCTGGCGGTGGACTTGATTCTGGCAACCGCTGGCGACCCCGACGGCCTGGTGCACTCCTGGCCCGCTGCCCTGCGCGAGCACTACGGCGAAGGCTTCTCTCTGGCTCGTCGACTGGCCAAGCTGCTGACAGTGCCGCAGTTCCTGCCAACCGTCGGACCGGTGACCATCGGCGCTCCGTATGGCAGTTCGCTGATGTCTGTCGCTGCCCGACTGATGGGCAACCTGGTGACTGAGCAGGATAAGGACATTGTGGCCCGGCTGTGGCGAACCGCTGGCAGAACCTCCATGGCGCTAGACACGCGAAAGCCCTGGGCCTGAGGACCCAGGGCCGCGTCGAGTCTAATCAGAGGCTGGAACGGACGTTGTTCGCAGTCTCGGTGAGAGTGTGGGCGGACTTTTGGAGCAGGTCCAGTTCCTTCTCGGAGAAGGTGGTCTCGTGGATCGGGTGCGCGCCGTCAGCGTTGACGATGCACGGCACCGACAATGCGACGCCGTCGATTCCCTTGTAATCACTGAGAACTGGGGAGACCGGCAGGATCGAGTTGGAGTCCTGCATGATCGCCTCAGTGATCACGGCACCGGACAGTCCGATGGCGTAGTTCGTGGCGCCCTTGCCTTCGATGATTTCGTAGGCGGCGTTGCGGACCTTTTCGGCAATGTCGTCAAGGTCCTCAGGCGCGAACACCTTCTTCCCATCGCGGGTCCACTCCAGCAGCGGCACCTGGCCGATGGTCGCGGTGGACCACAAGGGGAATTCGGTGTCGCCGTGCTCACCGACGATGGATGCGTGGACTGAGCGTGGCGCGATGCCAGCCCTCTCGCCCAACAACCAGCGGAAACGGGAACTGTCCAGCACACAGCCGGAAGCGAACATGCGGGCCGGGTCCGCGCCGGTCCGCTCAACGGCGAGCATTGTGAGGACATCACAGGGGTTGGTGACGATGACGAAGATGGCGTCCGGAGACTGCTTCTTCAATTGCGGGATCATCGTGGCGAAGATCTTCGCGTTGGTTTCGATCAGCTCCAGGCGGGTCTGCCCGGGCTTTTGTGCGGCACCGGCGGTGACGACGATGACGCGTGAACCTGCGGTGTCGGCGATGTCAGCGGATCCGGTGACAGAACTGGAGCCGGTAAACATGGCCCCGTGTGCCAAGTCGAGCGCTTCAGCGCGGACCCGAGTTTCGTTGATGTCGTAGAGAACGACCTCATGTGCGGTGTGACGGATGAGCATGGCGTACGCGGTTGCAGATCCAACCGCACCCGCTCCCACCACGGTGACCTTTGATTTTTCTGCAGCAGCCATAGCTCCATAGTTCCACCGGACGGGGGTTCGCTCCACCGGTTCACACACGGTAGGGGGTAGCCGGACAACCGGGCGGTGGCCTCACCACGGAAGTCTCCGAGAATAAGTGAGCAACTGCACTACTACAGCGTTACCCCGACCATGCGCAGGACCTTCACCAGGGGTCGCCGCATCGCGACGCATGCCCTGATCTGGCCACGATGGAACAAGGACCAGACTGGGCACCCCTTCGCACCTACGGCCTCCGCACGGGCGATGCGCAAGCCCGGGAATCAATTCATTGTGTAATTCATGTCACACACTTATCGTTAAGGAAAATCAAATATCTCCGCTTTCCCCGATATCCCCTCCTTCCCGCGTAAGACAGTTGACCCGGCTGGCCCGGGCCTCGTCGCGTGCCCGAAACAATCAGGAAAGGTTGGCTCGCCATGAGCGACCAAGCATCTGTAGCAGAAGACGACCCGTTGGGCGGAGCCCAAATGGATGATGGTGGAGACGCCAAAGGTGTCGTCCGCATCGCCAGCGTCGCCGCACTCGGCGGCCTCTTGTTTGGCTATGACAGTGCCGTAGTCAACGGAGCGGTCAATGCCCTCGGCCGTGTGTATGACATCAGTTCGGGTCTTCTCGGATTCGCCGTCGCCTCCGCCTTGATCGGAGCAGCAACCGGAGCGCTAACCGCGGGACGCATCGCCGACAAAGTCGGGCGTATCTGGGTGATGAAGATCGCGGCGGTGTTGTTCTTCTCTACTGCGATCATCTGTGCCCTAGCTCCTGAAGGCACGTTCGGACTATGGGTGTTCATCATCTTCCGCCTCATCGGCGGCGCTGGTGTCGGCTTCGCGTCTGTCATCGCACCGGCCTACATTGCGGAGGTCTCCCCGGCTCGAATCCGCGGCCGGCTGGGGTCACTGCAGCAGCTGGCGATTGTCTCTGGCATCTTCCTGGCGCTGCTGATCAACTCGATGTTGGCTCGAGCCGCCGGCGGCTCCGGAGAAACCTTGTGGTTCGGTCTTGAGGCGTGGCGCTGGATGTTCCTCGTTGTCGCATTCCCCGCCATCATCTACGGAGTGCTCGCTTTCACGATCCCGGAGTCTCCCCGATTCCTCGTCGCAAAGCAGCGAATTCCGGAGGCACGCAAGGTCCTCTCGCTTCTGCTCGGTGAGAAGAACATGGAATTCACCATCGACCGTATTCAGCAGAGCCTGGACGCCGAGAAGGATCCGTCCTGGAAGGATCTGAAGAACAAGAAGACCGGCAAGATCTACGCGATTGTCTGGGTCGGTCTGGGTCTGGCGATGCTGCAGCAGTTCGTCGGTATCAACGTGATCTTCTACTACTCGAACGTGCTGTGGGAGTCCGTCGGATTCGACGAGTCGCAAGCATTCACGTTCTCGGTCCTTACCTCGATCATCAACATTGCCACCACGATCGTCGCCATCATCTTCGTGGACAAGATCGGCCGCAAGCCACTGCTGATCATCGGTTCCTCGGGAATGATCGTCTCGCTGACCGCGATGGCGATCGTCTTCGGCGCCTCCCCGGTGGTGGACAGCGAACCGGTGCTCACCGGCGCCGGCGGACCGATCGCGCTGGTCGCAGCCAACGTGTTTGTCATTGCCTTCGGTATGTCTTGGGGCCCGATTATGTGGGTGCTGCTCGGCGAGATGTTCCCGAACCGCATCCGCGCAGCCGCCCTGTCCCTGGCCACCTTCGGTCAGTGGATGACGAACTTCCTGGTGACAGTCTCTTTCCCGGGCCTGCGGGATATCTCGCTGGGAATGACCTATGGCATCTACGCAGTGTTCGCGGTGATCTCGCTGATCTTTGCCATCCGGTACATCCGAGAGACAAAGGGAATGACCCTGGAGGACATGGACAAGGTCCTCGACGAGCCCGCTGCCATCGGCAAGGCGAAGAAGCTCCAGGCGACCTAGTTTTTCCTCCGCCCCACTCCCCCAGGGCCGTGCGCTGCACGGCTGCCGGGGGTCAGTTGTTTGCCTAGAGTAGGCACGCATGAACAGCCGAAATAGTGGACGACAGCACCCAAGAGGGTCTCGCTCCGGCGGACCCAGGCGCGGCGGTGGTCCCGGCAATCCGAATCGTGGCCGTCGCCCGGACGCTCAGTCCGCACGCCCCACTGGCAGTGACGTCGACCTGTCGAAATTGCTTCGGGACATCGACAACGCCGGCTACGGATCATACAAACGCCTCGGCGGTGGCACTTTCGATCTGCCACTGCCGGATTCCGATGCCGTAGCCACCTTGCATATCGACCGCATCCAAGCGGATCCGTATGCACCCCCGTCACGGATGCGGGTATCGATCAGCACACCCACGTGTGCTTTCCCTGACGCCCTGCACCACGGTCCGCTGAACGAGTCTGCTCAGGCTCAGGTCGCCCTTTCCGACTTTCTTATTCGACGGTGGACCCGGTCGCAGAAGACGCATCTGCCCGGCGGTAAAGGGAAAAGCACCGGAGGCCTCAGCATCGGCGGCGCCGGACAACAAGTTCTAGAGCGCACCGGTATCTCGGTGACACCCGATCGAATCGAAGCCAGGGTCGACGTCAGCCTCCCCGCTGCAGGGCGACGCGTTTTAGGCCGCGAGGCAGAGCGGCTGCTCTGCGACACGATCCCCGCGATCGTGGCGGAGACCTTTCTCTACGAGAGGTTCAGTGGGGATCAGCGGCGGGCGGTTGAGGAGCACGTCGTAACGCTGCAGGAGCAGGAGTATCTGCGCTCCCAACTCGCAGTCAGGCGGCTCGTCGGATTCGTCGGAGACGGTTGCGTCCTGCCGAGGGCCGCTGGCGATTCTGATCTTCCGATGACCTCTGCCACCGCGGAGCCATTCCAAAGTCCGGAGTCACTTCGGGTCAGTGTCGAACTCCCCACCGGCCGCACCGTGACGGGCATGGGTATCCCGGAGGGAGTCACCGTCATCGTCGGCGGCGGGTTCCACGGCAAGTCGACCCTGCTTAGGGCGATCGAACGCGGGGTGTATCCACATATCGCAGGTGATGGTCGGGAGTGGGTCATTACCCGCTCCGATGCTGTCTCGGTCCGAGCAGAGGACGGGCGCCCGGCCACCGGCGTGAACATTTCCCCCTTCATCGACAACCTGCCCACCGGCGACGACACCAGGGCTTTCACCACCACAAATGCCAGCGGTTCTACCTCTCAGGCGACGAATCTGGTGGAGGCCACCGAAGCCGGCGCGACGGCGCTGCTCATCGATGAGGACACCTCCGCCACAAACTTCATGATCCGAGACGACCGAATGCGCCGCCTCATTCCGTCTGATCGCGAGCCCATTACCCCGTTTGTTGACCGCGTCCGGCCCTTGTATGAGAGCCGTGGGGTGTCCACGGTGCTCGTCGCTGGAGGTTCCGGCGCTTTCTTCGGCGTGGCTGACCAGGTGATTGCCCTGGATACGTACGTGCCGGTCGATGTGACGGACAAAGCCCATTCGCTTTACGACGCCTCCCTATCCCCCACCTCCCACACCGAAACTCCGGACCAGAACCGGAACTCAGTCAGCTTCGACTCCGCACCTCGGATTCCAGACGCAAAGTCACTGCGCTTGACCGGCAAGTTCCGCTCCGCGAAGGTCCGCGGTGCGCGTGCGATTCAATACGGGGACACCACGATCGACATGGGCCTCGTTGCTCAATTGGTGGATTCGGAGCAGACCTCAGCGCTCGGGCTGGCGATGGACCGAATTGCCGACATTGCAGCTGAATCAGACTCCGAGTCGGGCCTGAGCACTGTAGATCTAGTCGCGGAGCTATTTTCCCGGATCAGCGAGAGCGGCCTGGATGTTCTCTCCCCCAGTTCCGGTCATCCGGGTCACCTCGCGCGGCCGCGACCCCAGGAAGTGCACGCGGTGCTCAATAGGTACCGGAACCTGCGGCTGCGCTAGAACTGAGCGGAGGCGACGTCCAGCGCCGTGACCTCGTCGTCGGAAAGCTGAAGCCGTGTTGCGGCGAGGAGCGCCGGAATCTGACTGGCGCGGCTGGCCGAGGCGATCGGGGCGGTGACGCCCTTGGCCAGCACCCACGCCAAGGCCACCGAGGTCGGCTCGGCGCTATGGCGGTCAGCGATCTCGACGAGGATATCCACGACTCCAAACGGGTCGGATCCCTTCTCCAGATAGCGCCGGACCATCGCTTCGCGAGCGGCGCCGGAGATATCGTCGGCCGAACGATACTTGCCGGTCAACAGGCCCGAGGCGAGCGAGAAGTAACTGAACACGGCGACGCCGTATTCCTCGGCGATCCCCTGAAAGTCATTTTCGTAACCACTACGGGCCAGCAGGCTGTAGTCGGGCTGGATCGCTACTGGAATGGCGCGCCGGTCGCGGACCTGGGCTGTTTCGAAGAACTCGCGCATGCGCTCTGGGCGGTAGTTCGACAGTCCGATGTACCGCACCCGGCCAGAGTCGACCAGGGCTGCGGCGGTGTCGACCTGGTCGATAATATCTACTGACTCATCGTCGAAGTGGTAGTAGTACAGATCAATCACGCCGGTCTGGAGCCGTTCCAGAGAATCATCGAGGTTCCGCAGGACTACGTCTCGGGTCAGGCCGGGGGCACTGCCCAGAGAGCCGACCTTCGTCGCCAAGACAATGTCCTCACGGTTGCCTCGGGTAGCGAGCCAGCTGCCAAGGACAGTCTCTGATTCGCCGCCAGAATGCCCTTCTGCCCACTGGGAGTACACGTCCGCGGTATCGATGAAGTTGCCGCCACCTGCCACGAATGCGTCAAGAACGTCGAAGGATTCTTCCTCGGTGGAGGTCCATCCAAAGGTGTTGCCGCCGAGGTTGAGCGGGGTTATCTCCAGGTCGGTGCCCGGAATGGTCACCATGTGGAAGGGGTTCTGTGCCGGGTTATGGGGTGTCGCCTGTGTCATGCGGCCCACGGTACCCACTCCCCGCCGACGCTATGCGAACTATGTTAGGTTTGCGGTCATGTTGGATTCTACGCCGCTGCCACTATGAACCGGCCAGGCAATCCTTCGAGCGATGCGCCCCGAGGACGCAGCCGCATACGCCGCCGGAACCGACGATCCGATGGTGCGCCAATTCGCTCACCTTCCGGAGCCGAAATACACCGAGGAGTCGGTGCGAACACTTATCCAGGGAACAATTCAGGAAGGTCTAGACCGCGGAGATCTGGCAATGCTCACAATCGCGGACCCCACCAATGACGATTTCGCAGGTAGCCTCGTACTCTTCGACGTGGAAGGCGACTAGGTCGAGGTTGGCTTTTGGATTCATCCCGAACACCGCGGCGGAGGAAAGGCCGGAGCAGCGCTGAACCTTGCAGCGGACTTGGTCAGTCGAAGTGGATTCACCATGGTGCAAGCGAGAACAGTCCTCGACAACGAGGCGTCTCAACTCGTACTGGAACGGTCGGGCTTCCTTCGAGGAGACGCTGTTCGCGATACAACCCCGTCGGGACAGGAAACTGTTCTGCTCCACTACCACCGCGATATTGAATAACGCGCGTCGAGCGGCTTCACTCTTGTGCGCCCAGGAACTGCCAGTGTTGCCTGAGCAAGAGTGATGTCTAGGAGGGTGTCTACTCCGGCTTGATGGCTGAATGCATCGCCGCGATACCGAAGGTGAGGTTCTGCCAGCCGCAGTCTTCCCAGCCATTGGCATTGATGAGGCGGGCGAGCTCTTCTTGCTTCGGCCATGCGCGGATGGACTCCGCGAGGTACACGTAGGCGTCCGGGTTGGAGGACGCCGCCCGAGCGATCGCCGGCAGCGCCGCCATGATGCCGTTCATGTAGACGGACGAAAACACCGGGATGATCGGGGTGGAGAACTCCGCCACGGTAAGGCGCCCGCCGGGCTTGGTCACGCGCGCCAGCTCCCGCAAGCCCAGACCCGGATCGTTGATATTGCGCAGTCCCCAGGTGATGGTGACGGCATCGAAGGTGTTGTCGGCGAAGGGCAGGTTCATGCCGTCGCCGCAGACCTTCGGAACGTCTCGGTGCGCACCGGCGTGGAGCATGCCTCGGGAGAAGTCGCAGGCGACACACCAGGCGCCATTCTCTGCGAGAGCCTCGGTAGAGATCGCCGTTCCAGCCGCGAGGTCCAGGACCTTCTCCCCCGGCTGCGGGTTCAACCGCTCCGTGATGCGCTTGCGCCAGTAGCGGTCGAGACCACCGGTCATCAGCGTGTTCGTGAGGTCGTATCGCTTGCCGACGGCGTCGAACATCGTCGACACCTCAATCGGCTTCTTGTCCAGGTTTGCCCTTGCCACAGAGGTAAGGCTACAACAGCGCCGGTTTAGTCCCGTCGCTCGCTCCGCTGGGTGGTGGGATGCTCTACGGTCGGGCGGTTTGAGGTCGGCTCCGTAATCGACGTGCGCCTACCCGCCGTCCGCTTGCGTGCCGGCACTCCGGAGACCGCCGCATAGTGATCGAGCAACTGCTCGCAGAGGCTCTCCCATGTCTTGCCTTCGACGGAGGCACGGCACACCGCGCGCAGGTCATCGCCGGAGATCTCCCCGGTCCAGCGGTCAACGGCGGCCGGCAGCAGGTCGGTGAAGCTATCCACTGGCAGCAGTTCGCCGTCGACGCCCACGTTGACCAGATCCTTCGGTCCGCCTGCATCCGGGGCGATCACGGGAACACCAGAAGCGTGGGCTTCTTGGACTGCCTGACAGAACGTCTCATACTCACCGGTATGAACGAACAGGTCCAGGCTCGCGAATGCCTCGGCCAACTTCTCGTCTCGGAGTTCACCGGTAAAGACAGCGGTAGGCATCCGATTTTCCAGGTCTGTGCGTTCGGGGCCGTCGCCGACGATGACAACTTGGACGTCGTCACGCTGAGCGATCCCCTCCAACCGGTGTGCCGACTTCTCTGAAGCGAGCCGCCCCACGAAGCCGACGATCGGCTTGCCCTCCGGTGACCACTGCTTCTGCAGCTCCTTCGAGCGCTTATTCGGGTGGAACCGGACACCGTCCACACCGCGCGCCCACTTGTGAATGTTCCGGATGCCATGCTCGTCGAGTTCGGCGATGGTGGCGCTGGAGGGGGCTAGGTTCCGGCAGCACATGTTGTGCAAGGTGCGGGCCCACCACCATGCCGCTTTCGACAGCAGCTTCAGGTCGTATGTGTTCGCGAACCCTGCGACATCCGTTTGGTAAATCGCCACCGAGGGCAACCCGGCGCGACGGGCAGCAACTGCGCCGGCACCGCCGAGTGCGAACGGTGAGGCCAGGTGCACCACGTCAGGCCGGAACTCTTTGAGGGTGCGCGGCAAGGTCAGGGTCGGCACGCCCACCGGGAGGGAATCGATCTTCGGCACCACTACGCTGGCCACGGTGACGATGGGGAATCCCTTGTACTCGGTGATCTGGTGCTGCCCCTTCCGGGCGGCAGGGGCGATGACGATCGCCTCATGACCATGGGCCTTGAGATGGTCAAGCACCCGCAGGATCGAGTTGGTGACCCCGTTCATGTTCGGCAGGAATGATTCGGCGACGACGGCTACACGCATGCGGTGATCCTCACATCTTCGGTTCACTATCCGGTGACACCGGAATGGATTCGTCCTGATCAGCGGATGAACGGCGGGAAACACGGACGCTCCACCACCACACTGGTGCCGCGATCAGCATCCCGACGGCCAGGACCGACACCGCAGGAATCAATGCCAGCGTCCACCGACGTCCCTCGACCCGGACGAGATCTGGGTTCGATCGGTCGTACTCAACTCGCACCCGCTGGCCCTGTTCCAGGCCAACTGGGTACAACACGCCATTGGCGGGTGAGCGGTATTCGCCGCCTTTGTCGACAAAGTCGATGGTCGTCCGAAGCCCCTCAACCTGCCGGACGTTGGCCACGGCGTTGCCCGGCCCATCGGCCTGGATGGATCGGTCATCGAGCCATGCTCCCCACACCAGTGCCGAACAGGAGATGAACAGACACCCGAGGATGAACACGATCGACTGTCGGATCTTTCGCGGCCAGTCATCGCGCAGCCACCGGCCGGCCTCAATGAGGACACCGGTGCGTTCACCGGCGTGGTCCCGGGGTCGACTGGTGGACATCGGTTAGTTACCTCCGCCGATGCGAGTGCGGGAGCGCATAGTTGTGTGCAGGTCCCGCAGGCCTTCGCGCTCGGTGCGGATTTCGATGACACGAATGCCATCAACGTCGGTGTCCGGATGCAGTTCGGCCAGGAGTTCCTGCAGCGAATCGGCACGGCGGTAGTCGACGATATAGGCGTCGCACAGAGACTGGATATCGGCCATGTGCGGGGTCCCGAAGATGCGCTCAAATCCGTTGCGCAGTTCTGGCCGGCCCGGCTCGAGGGTCTCGAAGATGCCGCCGCCGGAATCATTGGCGACGACGATCGTCAGATTCTCCGGGCGCGGTTCGCCGGGACCGATGTTGAGGCCGGAGACATCGTGCAGGAAGGTCAGGTCCCCCATCAGCGCGATAGTGCGCGGAGGTCGGATCGCATCCGGGTGCGAGCGGTCCCGCACCAGTGCAGCGCCGACCGCGGTGGAAATGGTGCCGTCGATGCCGGCAGCGCCACGGTTTGATAGGACGTCCACACCTGGGAACGGCAGTCCCGCAAGTGAAGCATCACGCACCGGGTTCGAGGCACCCAGCACCAGCAGATCATCGGTGCGCAGACTGTCCGCCACCGCAGCGGCCACATGCATTCCAGTCACCGCGACGTCCGTTGAATCCGAGGGAAACAGCACCTCTCGTACCGCCTCTGCTGCGAGGTTTGAGGCCGCTTCGCAAATGGTCAGCCACTCCTCAGTTGGCTCAGCAACAGTGCGCACCGAGCTGACGGTTCGCCGCGCATTGGCCGCCACATCTGGGAAATCTGCAGCGTGTGGGTACCCGCCGCGGGTCAGGATGGTGACATCGATCCGGGGATCAGAGATCAGCTTCACGACGTCCCGGTGCAACGTCGGCCGACCCACCACCACGATGTTCTTCGGCAGCATGTTCAGCACGCCTTCGTCACCGACGACAGCCGCCGCTGTAAACATCTGCGCGGCCAGCGGGTGCAGCGGCAGGTCGGGGGCTGCGGCACCTGGCTCAGCGATGGTCGGCACGTCTGCCAGCGCACTGATATACGGCGCGCCATCGCCTGCGACGACGAGAGTCGGCTCAGACAGATCCAGAGTGAATTCCCCGGTGGAGGTGGTGGGGTTGTGGGATAGGGAGGCGTCGGGAAGCAAGTCATTGAGATGCCTGATATCCACCCACGGCGCACCGTCCGCGCGACCGTCGGGGATCGCCGGCGAGAGATCCTCCTCGGGAACGAGAGGCTCAACGAGCCGGACGTTGAGGTGTCCGGCACCGCCCTCGGAGCGACGCAGCATCGTCGCCGCCATGCGGTCGATGCGGGCGCGCAGACGCGCAGCGGTGGTCTCATCCAGATCAGCGGTGCCGTCGACGTCCCCTTCCCACACGGAGGTGTGCTCGAAGAGGAGGTCCTGGCGAATCGTCTGGTTCGCCGCGGTGCCCTGATAGGACTGCGGCCGATCGGCGGTCAATGCCAGGAGCGGCACTGAAGAGTAAGTGGCCTCAACCATCGCCGGCTGGAGGTTCGCGACCGCGGTACCGGAGGTGACGACCACCGGGGTGATCCTCCGCGACTGCGCCGCGAGACCGAGCGCGAGAAACGCCGCCGTGCGCTCATCGGTACGCACATGCAGACGCAGACGCCCCTCCGCCTCAGCGTGCACAAGCGCACGGGACAAAGGGGCAGACCTGGAGCCAGGGCACACCACTGCTTCGCGGACACCGAGCCGAATCAGCTCGTCAATGATTACCGCAGATGAGACCAGCGACGGCCCCGCACCCTTAACACTCATAGGGTCCAGGCTAGTGGAGCGGGATCACCGGGTTCAGCACCGCTGCCGCGTCCTGGAATCCTTCGAAGGCCGAGATGGCGCTGACGAAGATGACCGGCCAGAGGAAAGACCCGCCAAGCCCGCCGATGCCGACGAGGAAGTAGTCCCTCGCCTTCCAGTACAAGATGGCCGAGATGATCACCCAGAAGACACCCAGTTCCAGCAGCCACATGTACGACGAACTGAACGGACCCAGCCCGATCGGAGTCAACGGCACGCCGATTAGGGTGAGGATCGGAGGCAGGAGAAAGGCAAGAGCGCCTCCCGCCAGCAGGTGGATGACAACATCTGCGGGTTTCTTCATATCTCAACCACTCCTGATGTGAGATTCACGTGCATTTCGCCACTTACAAAATAAAAGCATTAGTTTTCATGCACTACTGGCGCCTAACCACGGCAACCCCGGCGCGATAGGTTCGTCGTTTCTTTAACTCAGCGACAGCCGGAGTTTTTCTTATATAAGCATATGACAGCCTCTGGCACGGGTGAATCCACGGACTGGACAGGCATCCTCGATATGCTCGCGGCAAAGAAGGCCCAAGTCGCCCACCACAGACAACCAGGCCCACCGCCAGGAGGAACCTGATGTCACTCGTCCGCGTTCACAATTTCTCTGTCTCCCTCGACGGATTCGGGGTCGGCGAAGGCCAAAGCCCCGATACACCTTTTGGTCACGCCGGGCACCGGCTCGTGCAGTGGGCCTTCCCCACAAAAACCTTCTCCGACATGGGCGTTGGCGGCGATCAGATCGGCACCACTGGCACCGACGAGACTTTCGCAAGCAGGTGAAACACCAACATCGGCGCCGAGATCATGGGACGCCATAAGTTTGCGCCCAAGTCCGGCCCGTGGCCTGATCCACAGTGGCGCGGTTGGTGGGGCGACAATCCGCCTTTCCACACCCCAGTGATTGTCCTCACCAGCCACCCGCGTCCGCCTCTAGAGATGGACGGCGGCACCACCTTCCACTTCATTGATGCCGATCCCGCTGAAGCCCTCGCGCGAGCCAAAGCGCTCGCCGGTGACCGGGGTATCCGGATCGGCGGCGGCACCACCACCATCCGGGAATTCCTCCACGCCGATTTGATCGATTACCTGCACATCGCTGTGGTGCCGATCTTCCTCGGCCGCGGCGAGCGGCTCTGGGACGGGATGGAAGGCATCGAAGAGCGATTCGACATTGAGTCGGTGACCTCTCCCAGCGGTGTCATCCACATGACGTTCTCCCGCCGAGGCTGAGGGACACCAGCCTCAGGCGCCGGCGCCCACTGCTGCTGCTAAGTGCTGGCCGGTCAGTGTGGAGGCATCCGCCGCCAACTCCCGTGGGGTGCCCTCGAACACGACGGTGCCACCGCCGCTTCCAGCGCCCGGCCCAACGTCGATGATGTGATCCGACGCCGCCATGACTGCCATGTTGTGCTCCACAGCGACGACGGTCCGGCCGGACTCGACCAGGTTGTGCAGCATCCCGATGATCACGTCTGTATCGGCCAAGTGCAGTCCTGCGGTCGGTTCGTCGAGGACGATGATCTCCGAGCCGCCCTTCGAGCCGCCCATTTGCGCTGCCAGCTTCAGGCGCTGGCGCTCACCACCAGACAGGGTCGTCAGCGGCTGGCCAAGGCGGATGTAGCCGAGTCCAACATCTACTAGGCGCCCGAGGATCTTCTTCGGCTCGCCAGTGGTGAAGACCTTCGACGCCTCTGCCACGGACATATCCAGCACGTCGCTGATATTGAGCTTCGTGGGCTCACCAGCCGCATCTGCAGGGCCGTCAATCGTGTAGACCAGCACGTCCGCACGGAATCGCTTGCCCTCGCACTCCTCACACGGCGAGGACACTCCCGCGGTGATCGAAAGGTCGGTGTAGACCACGCCCGCGCCGTTGCACTTCGGGCAGGCGCCTTCGGAGTTCGCGCTGAATAGTGCGGCCTTGACGCCATTGGACTTGGCGAATTTGGCACGGATGCCGTCGAGCAAGCCCGTATACGTCGCTGGTGAGGAACGCCTAGAGCCCCTGATCGGGGACTGATCGATGAAGAGGACCTCCGGGTCCTCCCCCAGCGCCGCGCTGATCAGCGAGGACTTTCCGGATCCGGCGACTCCGGTCACGGAGGTCAGTGCCCCGCGGGGCACTCGCAGGGTTTGGCCGGAGACGTTGTTGCGGCTGACGTCCTCCCGGACAATCCATTCGCTTCCCGACGTTCCCCTCTCCTCATCCGGAAAACTCAACCCCTGGTCGAGATACCTGCCGGTAACGGAGCCTGATGCGCGCAGTCCGTCCACGGGCCCGGAGTAGACCAGGGTGCCGCCATCGGAACCGGAGCCCGGTCCGATGTCGATAACCTGGTCAGCGATCGCGATGACCTCGGGCTTGTGCTCCACCACGAGCACCGTGTTGCCCTTATCGCGGATGTGCAGCAGGAGCTCATTCATGCGGGCGATGTCGTGCGGATGCAGTCCTACGGTCGGCTCATCGAAGACGTAGGTGACGTCAGACAGCGCACTGCCGAGGTGACGGACCATCTTCACGCGCTGAGCTTCACCTCCGGAGAGGGTTCCAGCGGAGCGGTCCAGGCTGATGTAGCCGAGGCCGACGTCGACCATGGCGTCGAGAAGCCCTTGAAGGTTGTCCTTGATCGGCTTCACCGACTTGTCCTCGATGCCTCGGACAAATTCACGCAGATCCTTGGCTTCCATTGCGGTGCACTGGCCGAAAGTCGTGTCATTCACCGTGGCAGTGCGCGCGGCCTCGTTCAAGCGGTCGCCATGGCAGTCCGGGCACACCGCGGAGGTAGCAATGGACTCGACAAACGCAATGATCTGCTTCTGTTTCGGCGGGTCTGGGCGATCGACCCACAGTCGGCGAACGCGGGTGATCAGGCCTTCATAACTGAAGTTTTTCCCGTCCTGTTTGACCTTCTTCTGCGGGCTGTAGAGGAAAAGTTCGCGCTCGTCGTCGGTGTAATCACGGATCTTCTTATCCGAGTCCAGACCGTTGAAGTTGCCGTACGTCTGCCAGTACCACTGATCGACCTCATGGCCGGGAGCGATGATCGCACCCTCGTTGAGGGACTTGTCCTCGTCGACGATCTTGGTCAGATCGATTGAGTTGGCGACACCGGTGCCCTCACACGTCGGGCACATGCCGTCCGGGAGGTTGAAGGAGAATCGCGTCGAGGGTCCGACGTGAGGAACCGACAGTCGGCTGAAGATCATCCGCAGCATCGCGTTCGCGTCGGTGGCGGTACCAACGGTGGAGCGACTATTCGCGCCCATCCGCTCCTGGTCGACGATGATCGCTGGAGAGAGGTTCTCCAGAGTGTCAGCGTCCGGACGCGCATTAGAGGGCATGAACCCCTGGATGAAGGTGGAGTACGTCTCGTCGATGAGCCGACGAGATTCTGCGGCCACCGTTCCGAAGACGAGCGACGACTTCCCGGATCCGGATACTCCGGTCACTACGGTCAGTCGTCGCTTTGCGATGTCCACGTCCAGTGAGCGCAAGTTGTTCTCCCGCGCGCCACGGACCCGGATCGTGTCATGGATATCAGCCTGATGCATGGGCCAATGGTAAGCGACCGCGGACATTCCTGCGGCTGCCGTAGCGGGACGGCTACGGGGACATCATCCCACCGTTGACGTGCAGAGTCTCCCCGATCACATAGCTCGCCTCCGAGGAGGTGAGGAAGACGTACGCCGGTGCCAGCTCCGTCGGCTGCCCGGCGCGGCCGAGGGACGTCTCATTGCCGAAGTCCGGCAGTGCATCCTTTTGCTGGCCGTCCGATACCTGCAGCGGAGTCCAAATCGGACCGGGAGCGACACTGTTGACGCGGATTCCCTTGGGTGCCAGATAGTCGCCGAGCCCCTTGGTGAAGTTGTTGATCGCGGCCTTGGTGGAGGCGTAGTCAAGCAGATCTGGTGCCGGCTTATAGGCCTGAATCGAGGTGGAGTTCACGATCGTGGATCCGGGCGGCATGTGCTTCAGCGCAGCCCTAGTGATCCGGTGCATGGCGTGGATGTTGACCTCATAGGTATGCAGCCATTCCTCGTCACTGCGATCCTCGAAGTTCGCTACCGAGATCTGTCGGCCGGCGTTGTTGACCAGCGCGTCCAGACCGCCGAGTTTCTCAGTGGCTTCGGCCACAAGGTCAGCGCAGAATTCCTTGTCACTTAGATCGCCAGGAATGAGGAATACCTTGCGGCCGGAGCCTTCAATGGCGTCTTTGATGTGCTGGGCGTCTTCTTCCTCGTCGGGAAGGTAGTTCAGCGCTACGTCTGCGCCTTCACGAGCGAAGGCGATGGCAACCGCGCCGCCAATGCCAGAGTCGCCGCCGGTAATGAGTGCCTTGCGGCCTTCCAACCGGCCGGTGCCTCGATACGATTTTTCACCGAGGTCAGCCCGTGGAACCAGGTCTGCGTCGAGGCCGGGCTCGGGTTGGTGCTGCTTGGGCGGGCTGATGTCCGGGAATCGATTGACGGGGTCCTGGAACGAAAGCTGATCTTTACCGGTGGTCCGGGTCATGTCGCACCTCCTTGATGGGATTCCGCCCACCCTAGGTACGACACCCGTGGCCGACAAGGGCCCCGGCCCGGAAATCTCCAGGCCGGACGTCGGGCTAGCGCTTCGGCAGCACCCAGCCGTCGCGCGGGAAGTGGCAGGTGTAGCCATGCGGGATGCGCTCCAGGTAATCCTGGTGCTCCGGCTCTGCCTCCCAGAAGGGGCCGGCCGGTTCGACGGTGGTTACTGCCTTGCCCGGCCACAGGCCAGAGGCATCCACGTCAGCGATGGTTTCGAAGGCGACGGTCTCCTGCTCCGGAGTCACCGGGAAGATGGCCGAACGGTAGCTGGCGCCAACGTCATTGCCCTGGCGGTCCATCGTCGTCGGGTCATGAATCTGGAAGAAGAACGCCAGAATGTCCCGGTAGGTGGTCACCGACGGGTCGAAGATGATCTCGACTGCCTCAGCGTGACCTGGATGATGAGGGTACGTCGCATGCGCGACCTTGCCGCCGGTATAGCCGACGCGCGTATCAACAACACCCGGCTGCTTCCGGATCAGGTCTTCCATTCCCCAGAAGCATCCGCCGGCCAGCACTGCCGTTTCCAAGCCTTCGCGCTGACCGATCTCCCCGGTGTCATTGATTCCGCTGCTCATTTTTCCGTTCCCTCCGCTGCGACAATGTCGTCATTGGTGTCCTTGTCGACATTGTCCTCCGAAACAACCGCTTCGTCATCCCCTGTGGAGTCGATGGAGGTGGAGACCGGGACGTCGGGAAGCGTATTGATGCCCGGAATAGCTCGGGTGAATCCCCAGCGATCGTAGAGCCAAGTACCGATCACTCCGATGATGAACCACACCACAGCGCCGCCGAGCGCCCAGAACATGGCCGGCCCGAGGCCCGCACCCCACTGACCATCAAAGAAGAGGATCGACCGGGTGCCCAGATAAATCTGGTGCAGCGGCATCATCGGGGAAATCTCCTGGAAGAACTTCGGTACCGACTCCAGCGGAAGCGTCGCACCCGCCGAGGGAAGACCCAACACCACGAAGAAGATCAGGTTGATCACCAGCCCCGCGTTACCGAACAATGCGTTGACCGATTGGGCCGCGATGCCCACCGCCGCAATCATCAACGCACTGTAGAACCACAGTGTTGCGAAGCTCGATGCAGTCATACCGATCGACGAACCGATCCACACGTACACGCCAGCGACAGCCATGGACTGCAGGATGACAAAGCCGAACTTCGCCAACAGCGTCATCAGACGGCTGATGCCAAGGTGACGACGCATCTTGAACAGCGGGCCGGCCTCGATCGGCAGGACACCAAGTCGGCCATCAACGAGAACGTTGGTGATCGCAGCACCGGTGAAGCCACCGAGAACGAGAAGCAGTGCCCAGAAGAATGCAGAGAGACCGAATCCGTCGCCATCACCGAAGTCACCGTTAGTGATCCAGTCAGCCTTCACCGGGTCCGCGACCGTCGCCGCGGCCACGCCACTTAGCTCGACGTCCATCTCATCGGCCACCGCTTGGACCTGTTCGGAGAGCTGCTCACCAATGGTCGAGCTGATCTGGTCAGTGGCCTGAGTGCCGAACTGGTCCATGATCTGGCCCGCACCGATACCGGCGCCTGGGTTATCGACGATGGTCAGCGTCGGCTGGGCAACCTCATTGCTGAGGACCGCGTTGATGGCCCAGGAATTGACCTGCATGGTGAAGTCCTGGGGAATGACCAGGGCTCCGTAAACCTCACCCCGGTTCAATTCATTGTCTGCCTCGCTGGTGTTGAGCACATGCAGGTCGAACTGGTCACCTGCCTGCTCTTGGAGCTGCGAGACCAGTTCGTCACCAATGTTGCGGAACTCCTCGTTGGCCATCTCCGCGCCGACGTCCTGATTGACGACGGCGACGGGGAAGTCCTCGAGGTTCTTCTGCGGATTCAGGTTGCCGCCCAGGTAGACCAGACCCAGCAACGACATCACTAGGGTGACTGCGGCGACTGGAATAACCCAGAACTTGAAGTTCACCCGGCTGCGGGGCTGAATCTCCTGGTTCTGTTGCGCCAGCTTTTCAATCTTGTTCACTGGTCAAGCTTCTTTCTGTCCAAGTCCGCCGCTAACTGCACGGGCGATGAAAGTTGTCATTAGGTCTGCCAGCTCATCCATGGGTTCCCGCTCGTCGCGGCCAACCCAATCCCGGATGATCCACACCACTCCAGCGGCGAGCCCGGTCGCCGTGACCGACACCGGCAAGGGGCCTCGTTTCAGTGGAGCGGACACCGGGGAATGCACCTCGATCCGGAACGCGATGAAGTTGATGAGTCGCTCGGTGACGTACTGCCCACCTGGGCCATTAAGTATGCGGTAGAAGAAGTCTGCGTGTCTCTCAAACACGGTCAGAATTCTCCCAATGTTCGTGGCGAGTCCTTCATTTGCGTCCGCCTGGTCGAAGAGAATCTCCAACCTGGAAAGCGCTGCGTCCGAAAACGCATGAGGAAGGTCCCCGAAAGTTGAGTAGAAGGTGGGTCTGGTGACACCGGCTTCGCTGACGATGTCCGTGACTGTGACCGATGCCGGGTCGCGCTCGTCGAGGAGTTTCACCACTGCCTCGGTAAGCACGCCACGGGAGCGACCACCGCCCGTCTGCGTATTTTTACACATGTCAGATTTTTACACCCGTAAAGTCTGTGTGTGCAACCCCTTCGAGAAAACTGGACACCAGTTCGAATAATGACACTGATGTAAGTCATACTTGGGTGAACCACAGGAGATGCCCCCAATAACTGGGGCACCAACTCCCCCAGCAGTGCTCAGCAATCCGAGAAGGAGCCAACACCCGCATGATGGGACCGACCCATGCGGCCGGCGGACTTGCAGCCGGCCTAGCCCTAGCGACATGGGCTGGCACCGACCTGCCCACCGCCGTCGCCTTGGGCGGGATTTGCGCTGGCGCCGCGCTGCTTCCGGACATGGATCACCCCAGTGGAACCCTGGCCCGCATGTACGGACCGGTGACAAAACTGGCCTCCACTCTGGTCAACCGGCTGTCCAGTGCCGTGGCCACAGCTACCGGCGGCGGTCGGCGAATCGGCGGGCACCGCACGGCCACGCATTTCCCGCTCCTGGCTGTTCCCGCAGCCGTTGCCACTGGCGCCGCCGCCGCTGCCGCAGCAGATGCCGGTAACGACCGAGGTTTATGGGCAGTGCTGTTCCTCATGATGTCCCTGGCCCTTGCCGGGCTTATGACGGAGAAGACCCGCGCCTTGGGTTTCCTGGGCACAGCCGTAGCCGCCGCAGGACTGAGTTGGGCGACGGTCCACTCTGCCCCCATGTCCCTCACCGCCGAATTGCTCACCGCTGCGATGGGCCTCGGCGTTGCAATTCATTTGCTTGGCGACGCCCTGACCAAACAAGGCATCCCTTGGTTCGGACCACTCAAGATCGGCGGGAGAAGATGGAAAAACATCGCGATACTGGGGCCGATGTCGATCCGCACTAGTTCCTGGGCGGATTACGCCGTGGGCTCAGCTTGCATTGTCGCATCGGGGTATCTCCTGCTGGGATTCTTGGGATTCACCTTCTAAATCAGGTCCCCAGATAATCCACACAGGCCACAACCCGCTCGAACCACCAATCGCGACGGTCAGCGGGAGCCTCGAGAGAATCCAGTCGGGCAGGGTCTGGAACAAGGTCGGTTGCTGCGAGATGGCCGTCGATAAGCCGGCGAGGTTCGGTCACGTCCTCCAGAAACAATGATCCGGTCGCCAGGCCCGATGGCTGGCAGTTAGGCAATGCGGCCGCTGCTGACAGGCCGGCATACATCCCCACTGATGAGTCGATGGCCGACGAGACTGTCAGCGCCACCCCATGCTCAGCCAGTTGGCTGCCCAATCGCACCAGCGCACGCGGGCCACCAAGGGGAGCTGCTTTCACCACCGCAACGTCAGCGGCGTCCGCGCGGACAACCTCCCAGGGGTCTTCTGCCCGTCGGATGCTCTCATCGGCCGCGATGCGCATCGGCAGTCCGAGTCGATTGGCTATGCGGCGGACCTCGGCGAGTTCAGTGACGGTGGCGCAGGGCTGCTCCAGATAGTCCAGCGGACCGTTCCGAGTCAGTGCGGTGGCCGCTTCGGCTGCCTCTGCGACAGACCAATTGCCATTGGCATCGCAGCGCACTGCCATGTCGGGGCGGGCTGCTCGAACGGCCTCGACCCGAGCGATGTCCTCAGCCAGGCTTGTCTCCCCCGCCACTTTGACCTTCACAGTCCGACAACCGGGATAGCGGTCAAGAAGCTCCGCAACCTGACCTGCTTGAACGGCTGGAATAGTAGCGTTGACCTCGACTGTTTCCCGTAGCGCGGCCGGCGGACCAGCCCATCCCATCTCGATACAGGATGCCAACCACTTGGACGCCTCCGCCGGTGCGTATTCAGGAAAAGCCCCGAATTCTGCCCATCCGGCTGGGCCCTCCACCAGGAGAACCTCGCGAACATCAATGCCTCGGAAACGAGTCCTCATTGGCAGTTGAACAACACGGGCGCGGTCGAGAAAGTCGGTGGGGAGGGTGTGGATGGGGGCGTCGGGAAGCGAATGTGTCATTTCTTATTCCGCCGGAAGTAGGCGCACTGATGTGTCGTCAATCAAGAGCGCCTCACCATCGCGCAGCAGCATCAACCGATGGTCCTCGCCGTAGGTGCGGACAGTCTCGGCGAAGATTTCGATCGGATACGGCGGCAAGTTGCCGGCCGCGTGCGGGATGACGACGAGATCAGTCAGACCAAGACCGGTGAGGTCGGTGAGGGAGGGTGCGATGTCGGGGTCGTCGAGGAGCGAGACGGGTTCGATTGTCGGCCCGGCGATCACTGAGCCTGCGCTACAACCGATATACGGCAGCCCGGCGCGCACGTGGCGCTCCAGAATGTCGATGGCTCCGGTAGAGCGAAGCACGTGCAGCAGGTCGAAGGTCTCACCTCCGGCTACGTACACGGCATCCACAGACTCGAGGATCAGGTCGATTTCGGTCAGCGAGGTCTTAGCAATTGGCAGGTCAACCAGTTCCAAGCCGTGATTCTCCAACATGGTCCGTTCGACGCGAACAAAAGGTTCATCACCGTACGAACGAGCAGCATCAGGGATGTACGCCACCGATCCCGAGACGAACTTGGAGATCGAGTAGTGACCGAATGACGTCAGCAACAGGCGCATGAGCCCGACTATAGAAGCTGCTGAACCTCCCCCACTACCCTGTGATCATGACTGATTCGCCTTTCCGCCCCGACCAGTGGGACGTTGTCCCCGGTTTCGAGAACCTCACCGACATCACGTACCACCGCCACACCGGCGAAGGACGCATCAATGGCATCGTCCGTGTCGCCTTTGACCGACCAGAGGTCCGCAACGCATTCCGGCCGCACACCGTCGATGAGCTGTACCGCGTCCTGGACCATGCTCGCCGCACCCCGGATGTTGGAACCATCTTGTTGACCGGCAACGGTCCCTCCCCCAAGGACGGCGGCTGGGCATTCTGTTCTGGCGGAGACCAGCGTATTCGTGGGCGCTCGGGATACCAGTACGCAACTTCTCATGACGACGATGTCGCCGCCGCAGGCTCCTCCTCCGTCGACGAGGCTCGCGTAAAGGTCGAGGGCGGCCGCCTGCACATCCTCGAAGTGCAGCGCCTGATCCGCACAATGCCGAAGGTTGTCATTGCCGTCGTCAACGGCTGGGCCGCAGGTGGAGGACACTCCCTGCATGTGGTCTGCGACCTGACGCTGGCCTCCCGCGAGCATGCGAAGTTCAAGCAGACCGACGCCGATGTCGGAAGCTTCGACGCCGGCTACGGATCCGCCTACCTGGCCAAGCAGGTTGGACAGAAGTTCGCCCGTGAGATCTTTTTCCTCGGTCGCTCTTACGACGCCGAGACGATGCACCGCATGGGCGCCGTCAACGAGGTCGCCGACCACGTTGACCTAGAAGACCTCGCCGTGGAGTACGGCCGGATGATCAACGGCAAGTCCCCCACCGCCCAGCGCATGCTGAAGTTCGCCTTCAACCTCACCGACGACGGACTGATGGGCCAGCAAGTTTTCGCCGGCGAGGCCACCCGCCTGGCGTACATGACCGACGAGGCTGTGGAGGGCAAGGACGCTTTCCTAGAAAAGCGTGACCCGGACTGGAATCAGTTCCCGTACTACTACTAGTCGCTTAGCGAGCCGTCATTTGAGCAGGCACTTTCGCCACGGCCGGCTCTGCGAGCAATAGTTCGGCAGCCTCCTCCCCGATCACGATCGACGGGGCGTTGGTGTGCCCGCGGACGATCTCCGGCATCACCGAAGCATCGGCAACGCGCAGTCCGCTGACACCACGCACGCGCAGGTCCGGGTCGACGACGGAGCCGGTGTCGCTTCCCATCCGTGCAGTACTCGTCGGGTGATAGAGCGTGTGGGAAGCTCCGCGCAATGCCGTCTCGACCCTGGTGTCTAGGTCCATCTTTTCGCCACCTTCGGGAACGATGAATCGGCGACCGCGAATGGTGCGAAGGCTAGGGGCGTCGAAAAGCCTTTGGGTGATTTTCAGTCCTTCGGTCATGGCCGCGTGGTCCTCACCGTCCGGGTCGCTGAGGTAGCGCGGATCAATGACGACCTTGTCCATCGGGTCCGCAGAAGCGAGCGTGATCTCACCGCGACTCTTCGGGCGCAGCAGAATCGGACCCATTGTCATGCCGTGCTCGGGGATGCCCTGCAAGACCTCGTGGACGTACGCAACCGGGGCGAAGATGATCTCAATGTCCGGAAATTCCAGGTCATCGCGGGTCTTCACGAAGCCGTACGCCTCAGCAATATTCGACGTCAGCATGCCCTTGCGGCGGGTCAGGTACCGCAGAACCTCCGGCAGCGCTTCTGCGCCCATCAGGGTGTTGGGTTCCGCATCCACAGCCAGCAACGAAACCAGGTGGTCCCGCATGTTCTTGCCAACCTCCGGGGACGCGGCAACCACGTCGATCCCATGCGATTTCAGCTGTTCGGGATCACCGATGCCAGAGAGCATCAGCAGCTGCGGGGTATTGACGGCACCTCCACAGAGCACGACTTCCCTGCGTGCCCGCACTTCGCGGCGCCGGCCCTCGTGCCGATAGGCAACACCGTTGGCGTGGGGTGGAGAGGAGTCGGTGAGGGCGTCGAAAAGCACTTGGGTGGTGTGCGCGCCGGTGCGCACGGTGAGGTTTTCCGCGACTTCGCCGGGTTCAAGTACGCGGTCGCCGTGCTGGAGCGGGCACCTTGGCGCTGGGTGACCATGGTCTGTGTGAAGCCGCCTGAGGCGTGCCGGTTCGCAGATTCGGTACCGAAACCAGTTTCGCGCGCCGCCTTCAAGAAAGCCTCGGTCTGCGCCCGGGGATCGCGCTGGTGCTCAATCGACACCTCGACCTTTCCGAGCAGCCGCTGCACCTGCTCCCACGACCAGCCCGGGCCGGCAAGTTCAGCCCATTCGTCGTAGTCAGTGGCGAAACCGCGTACCCACATCTGCGCGTTCGTCGAAGAACTTCCGCCCAGAACCTTGCCTCGAGGCCAGTAGATCGAGCGGTTGTCGAGGCCTTCCTGCGGCACCGTTTGGTAGTCCCAGTCGTAGGCAGGATCTTTGAAGGTCTTAGAGAACGCCGCCGGGATCGTCACCGCTTGGCCTTTGTACGCGCCACCGGCTTCCAGCAGCAGGACGGAGTGAATGCCGTTTTCGCTCAGTCGCGCAGCCAGGGTCGCACCAGCGGAGCCTGCTCCGACGATCACATAGTCATAGGTCTCTGAAGTCCCGTTCATGTCGCAAGTCAACAACACCGTTCACGTCAGTGTGTTTGATTGGAAAAAATCTCGCTTCCCGACGTTCCCAACCCCACACCCCCAACCTGACCTCAGGAAACGACGAAACCCCGGTGGATATCCACCGAGGCCTCGAGCTCATGCTGTGCACGTTCGCTCATTGGAACTTCTTCCTACAGGCCTGCTTCGCCTGTTGTTTCTTCTTGTCCGGAATCCGCCGGGCGCGGTTTTTCATCAGGAGATGGTGCCGGAGTGATTCCTTGTCCATCTTCCACGCGCTTCTGTCCATGTCACCTCCCTCCTCGCGTGATTAATCAAGGTGCCAGGGAGCGGTAGCGGCGCTGAAAAATCATAGCAAATAGCGCCTTCAGGACACGTATTTTTCGCCTTCCACCTGGACTTTTCTCGATTTCTCGAAAAAACTATGAAGGTACCGCTTGACTTACGCAGGTACCTGCGTATTCTTTGCCGTGCAGGTACCTGAACAAGCGGCCTGCAGGCCTCAACACCTCAACCCGAAAGGTTCACACCATGACTGAGAACATCAACCACGACAGCATCTCCGACGACAACACACCGGAGAACCCCACCTTCACAGACATCTCTGACCGTCTCGGATACCTCACAATGCTGCTTCGCCGCACCGACATGGCAGGCCGCGGCGGCCGTCCGTTCGGCGGAATTCGCGCAGGCCAGGGACGTGTCCTTGGCATTCTCGCGCTGCAGAGCCCGATGCCGCAGAAGGATCTCGCCTTCATGCTGGGCGTTCGCCCACAGTCGCTCAGCGAGCTCCTCTCCAAACTTGAGTCCGCGGACCTGGTCACCAGGCGCCGTGACGACACCGACCGGCGCACCTTCGTCGTCGAACTCACCGAGGAAGGCCGCAAGGCTGCCGAGGAAGTCTCTAACCATCAGGACGACGACCTGTTCGCTGTTCTTTCCGACGAGGAGCAGGACCAATTCACTACACTCTTGGACCGCGTAATTGAGTCTGCCGAGGAGAAATTCCCTGAGATCCGTGAGCGCCGCATCGCCATGGAGAAGCGTGGCGAGTTCCCGCCGTTCGGTGGATTCCGTGGCGGCCCGGGAGGTCGCGGTGGCCATCACGGTGAGCACCACGGCGGACACCATGGAAGTGGGCACGGCGGCGGCCCCGGCGGTGAGCACGGACACCGAGGCCACCATGACGGCCCGCACTTCCAACAGCGCGGCGAGCATTTCGACTGCTCCGCTGCTGGCGAGGACATCCGCGGCTTTATCGCCCACCAGATGCGCCACTTCGGCTTTGGCGGCTGGGGCCAGCGCTTCGCCTAAGAAATCACAAGGCATCTAAGCCATCACGGACCTTCACTCTTTCTAGAGTGCAGGTCCTTTTGTGCTTTGCGGTGGATGTATAGCCCCAGAGAGGTGAGCCATCATGCCGACATTCATCGCAATCGGATACGGAGACCAGGCAGGTTACGACGCCACTCCGCAGGAGATCCGCGACCACGCACACAAACACGATGACCGTCTGCGCCAGCTAGGTGCCCGCATGGGCATTGCCGGCGGCCCAGTGCAGTTTCGGAACACAGAAGGCAGCGGCGTCCACCGCGAAGACGGTGCGTACTTGCGGTCAGAACTCCCCGTTGCTGGGTTCACCCTCATCGAGGCTGACGACCTCGATCACGCCATCACTCTCCTGGCAGATACTCCCTGCGCTGTCGCACACGGCGTCGTAGAGCTCTGACCACTAAAGAAGTAGGAGCATACCCTCTGTACGCAGGAGAAACACCCTGCCGACGTTGCAATTGCAGATCCGCAACGCAACGTCCACAGGGTGTCCGAGCTACGTAGACAGGGTCGTGCCCGTACCGAAAGCTCTGCAGGGCCAGTCCGATTGGGCTGACCCTGCAGAATTGGTTCTTCCGAGGTGCGGCGAGCTACCAGATGCCCACCAAGTTCATCCACAGCGTGCCAACCACGAGCCAGATAGCCAGGGACGTGACACCTGCGACGAAGTTGTACTTCCACCACTGACCGACAGTGTTGTAATTCATGCCGAAGATCGTCGGGGAGGCGCCGCCTGCGTACTGCGTCAGGGACTGGAAGATGTTGGAGCAGTATCCGAGGATCAGCGCGGCAAGCAGCGGCGGTGCGCCCAGCGCAATCGCAGCACCAAGGAACGCCACATACATCGCGGAGATATGCGCCGTCGCCGAGGCGAACGCGTAGTGCATGAAGAAGTAGATGACGACCAGCAGCATCAGCGCCACCAGCCAGCTCATTCCGCCGAGCATTCCAGCGATACCTTCAGAGACCCAGTCGATGAAGCCGTAGGCAGAGAGCGCAGTAGCCATCATGTATAGCACGGCGAACCAAGTCATCGTATTCCAAGCGGCCTTCTCCTGGATGATGTCTTCCCAGGTCAGCACGTGGAAGATCAGAAGGATGATCACGCCGACAAAAGCAGTGATCGTCGCAGAGATACCGAGGACCAGGTCACCGACCGTCCAGAGGAGCAAGAGAACTACGAAAGTAAGCGCAAGGATCTTCTCGCCGTAACTCATCGGGCCGAGTTCATCGAGTTCCCGCTTGGCCATTGCCTGCGCCTCGGGAGTCTTCTTCAACTCCGGCGGGTAGATCACGTAGAGCAGCAACGGAATGACGAACAGGGCGACTAGGCCCGGCACGATGGCGCCGAGCGCCCAGGTTGCCCAGGAGATTTCCACATCCTGCTGCCCAGCCAAAGACGCGATCAACGGGTTCCCTGCCATCGCCGTAAGGAACATGGCACAGGTTATGGAGTTGGCATTCGTCGCAACCAAAGAAAGGTAGGAACCTGCACGACGGGCGGTCGGGCCTGGCTCGGAGTTGTACTCCATGGCGGGTCTGCTGCACGGATAGGTGACAGGTTCTAGTCACGCAGCCAGTGCGGCTGGCGTGTTCATGATGGCCTCGAACTCGATCGGGGTCAAACGTCCGAGGCGGGGTTGGCGACGGCGCCGATGGTAGGTCCGTTCGATCCAGATCACGATCGCGATGCGCAGCTCTTCTCGGCGGGTCCAAGTGCGGCGGTCGAGGACGTTCTTCTGGAGCAGGCTGAAGAACGATTCCATGGCCGCGTTATCGCCGGCAGCGCCGACTTTGCCCA
>NZ_ATYV01000028.1 GCF_000427865.1 Corynebacterium sputi DSM 45148
ACCGCATGGTCGGATCGATGGGCAAAGTCGGCGCTGCCGGCGATAACGCGGCCATGGAATCGTTCTTCAGCCTGCTCCAGAAGAACGTCCTCGACCGCCGCACTTGGACCCGCCGAGAAGAGCTGCGCATCGCGATCGTGATCTGGATCGAACGGACCTACCATCGGCGCCGTCGCCAACCCCGCCTCGGACGTTTGACCCCGATCGAGTTCGAGGCCATCATGAACACGCCAGCCGCACTGGCTGCGTGACTAGAACCTGTCACCTATCCGTGCAGCAGACCCATCTGCTTGAGGAACACGTGTGGATCTCTGCCGATACCGATCAATCATGGGCCGCAGGCGGGAGTTATCTGACGACCCGTCGAATCGCCATAAGCGTCGAGGTATGGGACACACTTCGCCTCGAGGAACAGGAACGGGTCACGGGCCGGGACAAAGTTGAAGGGGCTCCACTATCCGGCGGCGATGAATTCACGGAGCCAGATTTCACGGCGGTGAACCACCGAGGGCTCCCTGTCATCGACGATCGTTCTCATGTCTTCCGGACGCATCCTGACAACAATGACGGAATTCGGATGCTGCGCCGGGGCTATAACTTCATCGACGGCAATGATGCCCAGGGCCGACTGAACGCGGGGCTATTCTTCATCGCTTTCACGCGAACTCCCGACCGACTTGCGAGAGTTCACCGGAACATGGCTCGAGACGACATGTTCGTCGAATACCTTAAGACGACGTCGTCCGGGGTATTCCTCGTCCCACCCGGCACTGAGCCGGAGGGATACGTCGGCCAGGGTATCTTCGCCTGATGACGTCCGAACGAACCTCGTCTCAGATGCATCAGTAGTAGACGGCCAATTTGCCGCGCGGGCCGTCGACGACCTGGACCGGAGTATCAAAAACGTTCGACAAAATGTCGTCCGTCATGATCTCATCGGGCGCGCCGTACGCGGCGATCTTGCCGTCACGCATCGCACAAATGCGGTCGGAGTAGTGACCTGCGAAGTTGATGTCGTGAAGCACGACGACGAACGTGCGGCCAAGTTCGACTGCGGCGCGCTTTAGATGCTGCATCATCTGAGCACTGTGCTTCATGTCGAGGTTGTTGAGGGGTTCGTCGAGAAGCACGTATTCGGTGTTCTGTGCGAGAACCATCGCGACGTAGGCGCGCTGGCGCTGACCACCAGAGAGCTCGTCGAGGTAGCGACCCTCGAGCTCCTCGAGCCCGAGGAAGTCGATAGCCTCACTGATCTTCACCTCATCCTCAGGGGTCAATCGGCCCTTGGAGTACGGATACCGACCGAATCCGACCAACTGACGGACAGTCAGGCGGGTAACGAAGTGGTTCTCCTGGCGGAGGATGGACAGGACCTTAGCCATGTCGGCTGACTTCGTGGAGGAGACGTCCATGCCTGCGACCTCGATGACACCAGAATCAACGCCCATGAGGCGGCCGATCATCGTCAGCAAGGTCGACTTGCCGGCACCGTTGGGCCCCACCAGCGCGGTAACGCCACCGTTGGGAATCTCCAGGTTGACCGGACCAATGGTGACCGTGTCAGAGTATTTCTTGGAGACCGAATCCAGCGAGATCACAAACGACCCTTTCGCATGATGTAGTAGAGGAAGAACGAGCCACCGATGACTTCAATGATGATGCCAACCGAGCCTTCAGCGTAGAAGACGTTCTTCAGGACGAAGTAGGACCCGGTCAGGATGACGAAGCCGATCAGCCAGCCCAGCGGGAACAGCAGCCGGTGATCGTAGGTGTCCGCCAGCTGATAGGTGATCATCGCGATGAGGAACCCGAGGAACATCATCGGTCCGACAAGTGAGGTCGAGACGGCCATCAGGCCCGCGATGAGCACGAGCGCGATGAGCGTTTCCTTCTTGTGGCTGGCGCCCAGATTGATTGCCGTCTCGCGACCAAGCCCGATCAGGTTCAACTTCGTAGAGCGCATCCACAGCAGCACGCCGAAGACCACAGCAAGAAGAATTGCCCAGGGGATTTCCTGACGGTTGGCGTTCGAGATCGAACCGATAAGTCGGGCCAGCAGGACGTCGAAGTCGCTCGGCGTCATCAATCGCTGCATGAAGGTGGAGATAGCACCAAGGCCACCACCGAGGATGATGCCTACCAGGAGCATCACCTGGAGATTTCCGCGTTTGCCGGCAAAGAGCCAGCCGTACAAAACCGCTGCGAAGCCAATCATCACGGCAACTGTGCCGAGATACTGCCAACCGCCCATCACCATGGTCGCTCCGGCTACGCCGAAGAAGAAGACAGCAGAGGTGTTCACCAGGGTATAGAGCGATTCAAAGCCCATGATCGAGGGCGTCAGAATTCGGTTGTACGTAACCGTCTGGAACGCGATAGTCGCGATTGACTGACAGAACGCAACAAGTGCGATGACGATAAGTTGCGTCATCCGCATTTCGGCAATGAGCCACCAGCCTCGCGAGCCCATGGGCATCGGGTTGTCCCATGCCAAGGTCAAGAATGCGAAAGCGACGGCAGCAATAGCAAAACCGGCGAATACCCAGCGGTAGCGACGACGGTCCTTCTGCGTGGGAAGGGGGCCGGCGTGCCGTTCAACCTGGTCGAGGGCGTCTGGGGCGTCGATCGGAGGTGTTTTACGCACCGAGCCTCCTCACGAGAATCGCGATGAACACGATGGCGCCGACGACCGCGAGAATCAGCGATACCGGGACCTCGAAGGGCGCGATGATGGTCCGGCCGATGATGTCACACACCGTGACGATGCAGACACCGATCAAACAGACCCAAGGAAGATTAGAACGGAGATCGTCGCCACGGATCATCGAGACGATGTTCGGGACAATCAGTCCGAGGAACGGGAGTGCACCGACGACGACAGTCACGGCGCCGGTAGCCACTGCGATGAGTCCCGTTCCCAGGAGCACCACCGCGCGGTAGTTCAAGCCGACGTTCGTAGCAACGTCCTCACCCAGCCCAGCCACGGTGAAGCGGTCGGCAACGATGAAGACGATCACGACGATGACCGCAGTTACCCACAGCGGTTCATACTGCCCTCGGATGACAGAAGTGAAGGAACCGGCGAACCATATGCCAAGGCTCTGGAGCATGTCGGTCTTCAGTGCGATGTAGTTGGACACGCCTCCGACAACTGCGCCGAGCATCATTCCGACGATCGGAACGATCACCGACGAACGAAGGGTGACCCTCTGCAGGAATGCGAAGAAGATCATCGTTCCGATGAAGGACGCAATCACAGCGACACCCATCTTGACCATGATGCTCGAATGCGGAGCAATGATCATGGTCAGCAGCAGTCCCAGACCTGCCCACTCGGTAGTACCGGTAGTCGTGGGTTCTACAAATCGGTTCTGGGTAAGGAGCTGCATCACCAGTCCGCACATGGCCATCGCGGCTCCTGCGAGGACCAGTGCGATCGTGCGTGGGACGCGGGTGATGCCGAACATCCACCAGCCGTCCTCTGCACCAAAGATGTCGTACTGCCCTATGAAAAGGGACGACACCACCAATGCCGTAGTGATGATGAGGCCGACGAGCAAAGGCCAGGTGAAGAGCCTCCCTTTAGGAACTGAACCTCTGGAAGAAGTTTCGCCTTCGGGTGCCTCGTCGACAGCTGATCCCGTGCTTGCGTCGGTCGTCGTCATGCTCACTATTTCGGATTGATGGTGTCTGGAAACTCTAAGGGGTAGAGACTAGCTCTCGTCTGCCTCAGCGTCATCCTGGTCGTCAGCGCCACCCTGCTCTGCGTCGTACGCCTCGAAAGCGTCAGCCAGTGCGTTGAAGTAGATGGTGTAGTTCTGGATGTTCTCGTTCACGTAGATGTTGGACGGCATGTAAACGACGTTGCCCTCCTGAACTGCGGTGACGTTCTGCAGGGCAGCGGACTCAGCGAGAAGCTCGTTGGCCGGGGTGCCGTCTGCGGAGCTGACGCCTGCATCGCGGTCCATGACCATGATGAAGTCCGGGTTGGACTCTGCGATGGTCTCCACGGAAACCTCGTCGCCCTGGTGATCGGTGGAGCCATCCTGCTCAAGCGACGGGGTCAGGTCGAGAATGTCGAAGATCGGACCCAGGGTACGACCCTCAGACGGTGCGGCGTAGTTGATGTTTCCGCCGGAGGTGATCACGGCCATGACGGTGGCGTCCGGGTTGTACGCATCCTTGACGCGATCGATCGACGCACGGAAGTCGTCAACGAGCTCAGCAGCTTCGACTTCCTTGCCGAAGATCTCGCCGAGGATCTCAGTCTGATTGATGAGCTCTTCGTCGAAGTTGCCCTCCGAGTCGTAACGCAGGTCCAGGACGGTTGCGTCCGGGACAAGGCGCTCGAAGTCTTCGGTGTACTGGGAGAAGCGGGAGCCGGTAATGATCAGGTCCGGGTCGTTTGCGACGACTGCCTCGAGGTCGGGTTCGTTGTGGCTTCCCAGGTCGACGATGTCCTCGTTGGACTCGTACGAGATGTCCTCAGACATCAGCGCACGGGAACCACCGACGATTTCAATGCCCCAGTCATCGAGGGTCTGGAACGAACCGTTGTCCGTGGCGACGACGCGCTGCGGCGGAACGTTGACGGTCTTCTCTTCGCCGGTGCTGTCGACGATGGTAATGGTGTCAGCGGTCTGCTCGGTCTCAGTATTTTCGCCGTCATTGGAACATGCGACGAGGCTGAAGGTGACTGCGGTGGCCGCGAAAGCGGCGAGCGGACGACGGTATGCGTTCGACAAGTGGGACTCCTTGCGGTCGGTCGTTGCCCGGCGCCATCAGACACACGCCGCCAACGGGTTACATTAATTTCATTCGAGGTTGGCTTTCCCCTCAAATGCCAATGTGAGGATAACATAGTTTAAGCCAGGGTTACCTAACCGCGCACTCAGGGCGCACTCAGGACCCACAGGCTTTCCTGGGTAACCTCACCTCGTCTTCCCTAGAAACTGAGCCTTATGCTGTTGTCATGTCGACTTTGTTGATGCACCCTCGCGGCGGTGTCCCAGAGGTTCTCTCCTCCCCTGACGATATCGCCGCGGCCGCAGATTTCCTCGCCTCGGGAGAAGGCCCCCTCGCCGTCGACACGGAGCGCGCCGGTTCCTATGTTTACGACGATCGCGCCCAGCTCATCCAGGTCCGGCGGCACGGCGCTGGAACATTCCTCCTCGACCCAGAGTCCGTTCCTGGGGCTATCGGCGAAATCGTCCCCGTAATGAACACTATTCCGTGGATCTTGCACGCTGCCGCCTCTGACCTTCCATCCCTTAACGCATTAGGGATGTCTCCACCGAACCTGTTCGACACGGAGATCGCCGGCCGTCTCCTTGGAATCCAGAAGGTGAACCTCGCAGCTCTCACCGAGGAGTTCCTGGGCACCACCCTCGCTAAGGGGCACGGGCGTGAGAACTGGGCCACTAGGCCGATCCCTGACACATGGCGCACGTACGCAGCCCTAGATGTCGAGCTGCTCCCGGAGCTCTCTGCTGTCCTATCCGACACCCTTGCGGAGATGGGTCGCCTCGATTGGCTCATCGACGAGACCGATGCACTACTGCACATTCACGAACCAGCAGCCACACCATTGCCCGGCGGAAATCACCACGTCAGCATAGAAAATGCGCCGGAGGACGCGTGGCGCGGACTCAAAGGGATCGGCCGGCTGAGAAGTCCCGAACAGCTCGTCATCGCCAGGGAAATGTGGACTGAAAGAGACCGCCTCGCCCGGCGTGACGACGTGGCGCCTACGTCAATACTCCCCCACTCCGTAATCGTCGAGGCCGCGCGAGTGCGGGCCAGCGATCAGCGGGACCTCGCCGCTGTACACGGGTTTCCTTCGCGGCGCCGCGGCGCGACAACTCACTGGAGTCGGGTAATCACTTCTGCGCTGGCTACCCCCAGGGACTCCTGGCCCACCCAGCTCAAGGTCGATTCCATTGGTGGACACCGTCCCCATCACCGTGACTGGCCAGAGAAAGCGCCGGCAGCATCAGCGACTTTGGAGGTTGTTGCAGAAGCAGTCAGCTTCGAGGCGGATCAGCTCGGCATCGACAGCGGAATGCTCCTTCCGTCGAAGGGCATCCGGAGCCTCGCATGGGAATTGAGCGCAGATGCGCTACAACCACTGGACACGGACGCCACAGTTCGCGAATATCTGCGGAACTATGGCGTCCGTCCGTGGCAAGAGGATATCCTCACCGGCCTAGTGGACCGGGCTGTCCTCCTGCCCCGTCGTCAAGCGCGGACGAACAATCCGAGAGTCTCAGAGTGATGAGTACCCGGGAACGCGTCGATCACTTCGAGCTTCTCCAGCCGATAACCATTCTCGATCCACTGGGCTGAGTCTCGAGCGAAAGTCGCCGGGTCGCAGCCGATGTGCAACACCTTCTGCGGTCCAGCCGCGGCGATCGCGTTAACGGACTCTGCCCCAGCTCCCGAGCGCGGCGGATCCAGCACCACTACCTCTGGGGATTCCAGCAGCCCGATGACTTTCTCGACTCGGCCTGTCCGGAACTCAACGGACGTACCCGCCAGAGCCTTGCTGCCTGCCTCAGCCGCATCGGGCGCTGCTTCAACGCTGATGACGGTCGAGCCCGGTCGGGAAGCGGACAGTGCCGCCGCAAGTGACCCAACTCCTCCGTAAAGGTCCCAAGAAACACCGGTGCCTCCTCCGAGCCAATCGGTGACTCTCTCGAAGTACATTGCAGCAGCGTTCTCGTGTGCCTGCCAGAAACCATCGACCGGAACGGTGAAGGTGTAGTCATTGACTTTCTCCAGCGCAGCCGAGGAACCCTCAATCACCGTGGCGACAGGACGCTTCTTCTTGCGTCCCCGGATTCCGCGCTCGGGCGCAGATCGGTGCAGCACGTGACGTTGTCCGTCAGCATCGCGGACCACATGAAGTTCACCTCCAGGAGGGCACGTGCCTTCCTCGGCGAGGCCGTCGGTGAGCCCCTCTGCAACCTGCGCACACGGCAGACCGACGACAAGATCACGAGACGCTTTACGACGTATTCCTGCCCGACCTTCCCCATCGACCCCCAACCGGACGCGAGTGCGCCAGAGGTCAGCAGGTGCGAGCGGGGTGATTGTCGGCTCCGGAATATCTGCTGCGGAGAACCGACCAATTCGGCGCAAGGCATCGAGAACAACCGCGGACTTCAGGTACGCGGCGTGAGTGGGCTCGACATAGTCCCAATCACAACATCCAGCTCCTGCGGCTGCGGCCTCGCACGTCGGCGTCCTACGATGCTCGGATGGCTCAAGGATCTCGGTCGCCTGGCCGCGGAGCAACTTCGCTGCGGGGTCGTCGAGGCGGACACGGACCGTCTCGCCGGGGATTGCTCCTCGGACAAGAACGATTCGACCATTGTCGAGGAGGCCAATGGACTCCCCGCCTTGTGCCGGACGATCGATCCGGATGTCAACGACGTCGGAGGTCTCAGTCACGTGACTCACCGTCTCCCTCTGCAGCACTTGCTGCGTTTTCTGATTCTGTGGACTGGCCGGCCCGCGCGCGGCGGACGGCCCAAACGGTGATGATGAGGACGATTCCAGTCAGTGGCCATCCCATGAGGATGCGCGCGATGCCTAGCCAAGTGACGTCTTCGGCCTGGTACAGCCGGTCTTGAATGAAGAAGCGGGCGGCGAACACTACGGCCCAGGCGCCGGTTGCTATTTGGTAGGCCTGCCTGACCTTGCGGTTTCGGAACCATCCGCGGTCACCATTATTGATGCCCTCCCAGATGAGCCCAACCGCCGGCCGGCCGATGATGATCGTCACCAGGAACGCTACGGCCGCAACGGCTGAGTACCAGATGCCATACAGGAAGTAACCTCGTGCGTCGCCAACGAAGAAGGCAATCGCTGCTCCGATAAGGACAGCGAAGAGGCCAGAGACGGCAGGCTGCAACGTCTCTTTTCGTGCAAGTCTCCACACGAAGACCAGCACTGCGGCACCAACCGCGGCGGCGATCGCCGGCACCAGGCCCCACATGGAGTTCACCGGGACGAGGACTGCCACGGGAATCGTGGAGGACAACAGACCGGAGACTCCTCCCATCTGTTCCAGGAGAGTCGGCTCAGCCCCTTCTACGCCATCCTCGCCGTCAGATTCGGGCTGGGTCACTGCTGACCGTCGTTCTGCTGCCCCTGGCCCTGTGCTTCCGAGGCCTTCTTCTGACGCTGCTCGTACGCTTCACGAATCTGCTGTGCCATTTGGGCAGGCAGGGTGACCGGCAATGTCTGACCAGCCGGAATCGGCGAATCATCACGCTGCACGAAGGTGCGGGCAATGACCTCACGACCGACGGTCTGAAGCTCATCGCTGGTGCTCTCCGGACCAGACATGGTCATCCGGAGCATCCACCGAGGGCCATCGACACCGATAACAGCCATGGTGACGCCGTCCCGAGTGCCATGGATCTCGCGGCCCCACGGGCCATCAGTAACCGCAACCTTCAGGCCATCATTCGACAGACCGGTGGCGATCTCCGCTACAGACTGGTCCCACTGACCACCAGAGGTCGGTGCAGCGAAGGCGACAGGCGTGATCCGCCCGACCTTCGTCACGAGGTGGAGCATCGTCGGACCCTTCGGGCCCATCTCGACCTGGATGTCTCCGACCTTGGGAATCGGGAGCAAAATCGAGCCGAGGTTGACCGATGCCTTAGAGAAGTCGGAGAAATCGAACTGCTCCGGCGGGTTTGACGCTGCGTCAAACGGACCGTTTTCAGTCGGTGTAGGGAAGCTGCTGTTCACGACCTCAAACGCAAGCGCATCGGTTGTCTCCTCGGACAGCTCTGACGGCTCCGGGGTGTCAACGACCGGAGCCGATTCCTGTGCCGGAACCTGGGCCTCGTCGTCGGCATCCTTGTTTTTGCTGAACGGCCACATCGGGTGGACTCCTCACTCTGCGGGGTCAGGCTATCTTACGACGGTCCACCCTAGCGCCGGATCAACAGACGCGTGGCGGACGGGTATGTAAAGGCAGTAGGTCAGTTGCGGCCGGTCGAGCCGTGGCCACCGGTGCCGCGAACCGTGGTATCCAGTTCTGTCACTTCCACCACGTCACATAACTCGACCTTCTGAACCAACAACTGGGCGATTCGGTCTCCACGGGAGATCCTGATCGGTGTCTCCGGATCCAGATTGATCAAGGAGACCTTGATCTCACCGCGGTATCCGGCGTCGACGGTTCCGGGTGCGTTGACAATGGACAGGCCGTGTTTTGCAGCCATTCCGGACCTCGGGTGCACCAGTCCGACGGTCCCTACCGGCAATGCCACCGCGATTCCGGTTCCAACTAGTGCACGACGGCCAGGTTCCAAGACCAGGTCCTCAACACTCCTGAGATCGATCCCCGCATCGTCAGGATGCTCGCGGGAAGGAACCGGCAGACCAGGGTCCAATCGCAGGACCCGTAGTGGTTCAGTCGTCGGATTCGACGGTGCATCGTATGTCATGACTGGGAAGCCTAGCTGGCGTCCGGGACCGCCTCGAATCACCTATTCCCCCACCGGTAGACTGCCCTGCGTGAGCACTTCGACGGGAAGCACCAACGCATCGGATTATCGGGAACGACTGTGGGTCCCCTGGTTCTACTGGGCCTTCGGCCTGGTAGTCGTCGCGATCCTCATCGTTCAGCTCGGCCACAACCGCGATCCAATCTGGACCTGGGTCGGAGCTCTAGTCTTTTCTGCGGCCGGGCTGTGGGTATTGATGTGGATGTCACGGTCGAAGATCCGCGTGGAAGTTGACGAGTCCGGAGAACGATGGCTGCACGCCGACGACGCGATGTTGCCCGCGTCCGTCGTGTCCCGCTCCCTCGTGGTCCCGGAAACTGCCAAGCGCAATGCGTTGGGTCGTCAGCTAGATCCCGCAGCGTTCCTCGTGACTCGGCCGTGGGTGCCGGCGATGGTTCTGCTGGTTCTCGATGACCCAGAGGATCCCACCCCGTACTGGTTTGTCTCGAGCCGCCAGCCGGAGAAACTCCTGGATTCATTTCTCGGGACTGACCGCCCGAGCGATTCCCCCTAGGTCACCTAGAACATGAAAAAGGCCCCGTTCGGGGCCTTTTTCATGTCTGCGCCTCTAAGCGCAATCTTTACAGATGGGAAATCCATCGCCCGGATCGTGATCGATCATCGCGACATGCTGAACGAGAAAGCATGATCCGCAGGTGAATTCGTTGTCCTTGCGAGGGACGACGGACACCTCAACCTCCTCGCCCGACAAGTCAGTGTCCGGCAATTCGAACGGCTCGACAATTTCACCGTCGTCGTTGTCGTCGACCTGCTTTTCAGCCGCACTCGCCTTAAGCCCTTCAAGCGAATCGGTCTCGATCTCGTCATCTTCTCGAGTACGGGGTGAGTCGTAATCGACAGCCATGTGGTCCGGCCCTCCTCCAATTAGGGTCTGCACAACGGCGCATAGCGCCTGTCGTCGCGGATACTAGGCCATTTCAAGTCAATTCTCATAATCCCTGCTCGTCAACCCTTTCCCCCGGTTAGCGAGCTCAAATGTGGTCCGGCATAGAATCATGATCGACACGACACCGCGTGCCGGCCCCGGAGCCCGCCACGAGAAGGGGCCAACATGCCTAATAACCGCAGCTTGACGATCATTCCCCGCACGGCGATTCCCTATGCCGTGATTGTCGCGGTACTTCTTGTTCTAGCCATAGTGACATGGGTAACGGTGGTTAACCGCACGAATGATCCGGTAAGCGTGGCCTGCGACCGCCCCGACCTAGGGTCGCCCATGGCCTCCACGCAGCTGATCGGAGAGACCGCTTCCGCCCCAGTTGAGGTCCAGGTCCGTGTTCTCAACGCCAATGGACGCTCCGGACAGGCTGCTGGAGTTGCCGAGCAGCTCGTGGGGTACGGCTTTTCAGAACACCCTGAAGGCCCCGCAGGCAATGACGAGGCCACTCCCGATCAGGACCTGGAATGCTACGGACAGATCAGGTTCGGGGTCGGGCAGCTCAATCACGCAGCAGCCCTTCACCTGAGCCTTCCGTGTATGGAGCTAATCTCCGACAACCGACAGGACGGAACTGTCGATATCGCGCTCGGAACCGGCTTCAACGGCCTGGACGACTCGGCTGCAGTTCGATCTATTTACGAATCACTTAATAATGGCGAGGCTTCAGATCCGGCGCTGGCAGAGCAGATTTCGCAGACCATCTGCTGACCGCAGACCTTCGGGAAGCGTGTCTTCTTTCCTGATTTCTCAGTATGATTTGGGTCATGAGCGAACATGTCGGATTCGGTGTGGATGTCGGGGGTTCGGGGGTCAAAGCTGGCCTGGTGGACCTAAACAGCGGTGAACTGATCGGAGAAAGACAGAAACTTCTGACTCCGAAGCCAGCCACCCCGGACGCGGTTGCAGAGACCGTTCGGACGCTGGTCGAGAAGTTCGATTGGGACGGCCCGGTGGGGATCGCCCTTCCGGCGGTCATCATCGACCAGACGGCCCGCTCGGCAGCCAACATCGACCCCTCGTGGATTGACACCAACTGCACCGAACTTTTCGCCAAGTACTTACCGGGTCGCAAGATCAACGTTCTCAATGACGCGGATGCAGCAGGCCTCGCTGAGGTCGAGTACGGCGCCGCCGCTGGGGCCAAGGGAAACGTGATCATGCTGACACTCGGCACCGGCATCGGTTCCGCTCTCATCACGGGCGGGAAACTGTACTCAAACACCGAGCTGGGGCACCTTGTCATCAAGGGCACCGAAGCCGAATACTTGGCATCCTCTGGCGCCCGAGAGCGCGATGGCATCAGTTATAAGAAGTGGGCTAAGCGCCTTACCAAGGTCCTGAACACCTACGAAGCGCTCCTTTCCCCCTCGACCTTTGTTCTCGGCGGAGGCGTCAGCCGCAAAGCCGAAAAGTGGATGCCTTACCTGGAAGTGGACACCAAGGTTGTGGCCGCACAGCTCGCTAACACCGCCGGAATTGTCGGCGCGGCGATCGCCTCAGACACCAACTTGGCACCGTAGCTGACTCGTTCGGGAGACTCGGTTCCGACAGTGACAGGCGCTTCTGGTTACAATTGTCGTTGATTCACGGCAACTACCGGCGACACCACTCGTGTGGACCCATTCAGCGTCAACAAGATGCTCACCCCCAGACCGGTACCCGTGACACGTCATATCCGGCATCGTCGTACTGTCGGTGCCCCATCGGGTGCCCGGGCAGAACCGGCGACAACCGACATTCGATCGTGAAAGGGCGTTCGTGGCAGTCAACGAATCAGATCAGCCAACCGGAGATGCCGAACAGGCACCGGCACCAGCTAAGAAGGCTGTGAAGAAAACAGCAGTCAAGAAAACCGCGGTGAAGAAGACCGCGGTCAAGAAGACTGCGGCTAAGAAGGCAGCCGCAGCCCCCGTCGCCGCAGCGGCTCCTAGTGAGACCCCTGTGGTGGAAGAGGCTGAGCCGGTCAAGAAGGCTCCGGCTAAGCGGGCGGCCAAGAAGACAGCCAAGAAGACGGCGAAGCGGGCCACCAAGAAGGCTGCTCCGTCGGCTGCGCAGGCCGATGAAAAGGACGTCGAGACGGATGAGGCCCAGACGGGCGTCAACGGCGACGACACGGAGGCCCTGACCGACGATTTCGCCGCCGGCATCGAGGACGAAGAGGCAGACGCTGTCACGTCCGACGATGAGGAGTCTGAGACCGTCGACGAGGTGTGGAACGAAGACGAGTCCGAGGCTCTGCGACAGGCCCGGAAGGATGCGGAGCTCACTGCTTCCGCCGACTCCGTGCGTGCCTATCTGAAGCAGATCGGCAAGGTAGCCCTGCTGACCGCGGAGGAAGAGGTCAGCCTGGCGAAGCGCATCGAGGCGGGTCTGTACTCGCAATTCCGAATCGAAGAGGCTAAGGCCTCTGGTGACCGTCTCCCCCACGCCCAGAAGCGTGACCTTCGGGAGATCTCCCGTGATGGACAGCGCGCGAAGAACCACCTGCTAGAGGCGAACCTCCGTCTGGTGGTGTCACTGGCCAAGCGCTACACCGGACGCGGCATGGCGTTCCTGGACCTGATCCAGGAGGGCAACCTCGGTCTGATCCGCGCTGTGGAGAAGTTTGACTACACCAAGGGCTACAAGTTCTCGACGTACGCCACCTGGTGGATCCGTCAGGCGATCACCCGTGCCATGGCCGACCAGGCCCGCACGATTCGTATCCCGGTCCACATGGTCGAGGTCATCAACAAGCTCGGTCGCATCCAGCGTGAGCTGCTGCAGGACCTGGGCCGTGAGCCGACCCCGTTCGAGCTTGCCCGTGAGATGGACATCACTGAGGAGAAGGTGCTGGAGATCCAGCAGTACGCTCGTGAGCCGATCTCGCTGGACCAGACCATTGGTGACGAGGGCGATTCCCAGCTCGGTGACTTCATTGAAGACTCTGAGGCTGTTATCGCTGTCGACGCGGTGTCGTTCACTCTCTTGCAGGATCAGCTGCAGGACGTCTTGGAGACGCTGTCCCCGCGTGAGGCAGGCGTCGTCCAGCTTCGCTTTGGTCTGACCGACGGTATGCCGCGCACCCTGGACGAGATCGGCCAAGTCTATGGTGTGACCCGTGAGCGTATTCGCCAGATTGAGTCGAAGACTATGTCGAAGCTGCGCCACCCCTCACGCTCACAGGTTCTGCGCGACTACCTGGAATAGCGCTTCATCACACCAATACAAATCAGGAGGAGGTCCCGACCGGGACCTCCTCCTCATTTCATCAGCGTGTTATTTCGTCAGTGCGTTGACTGCCTCAACTCAGTATTCGATGCCGAAGATGGCGCCAACCATGAAGTAGGTTGCCAACGTGATCACGATTAGTGCCGCGACGTTTAGCCACAAGCCAGCCTTCAGCATGCTATTCATAGTGACATAGCCGGAGCCGTAGGCGATGGCGTTGGGTGGGGTGGCCACCGGCATCATGAACGCAGAGGTTGCGGCGAGGGCAACCGGGATCGCCAACAGCATCGGATCGATACCGATGGCCAGGGCAACTCCTCCCGCCAGGGGCAGGAAGGTCGCCGCCGTCGCCGTGTTAGAGGTGAACTCCGTCAGAATGAGCACGACCATGGCGAGAGCACCGATAATGAGGAACAGCGGAAGAGTTCCGACCGTGCTCATCTGCTCACCGATCCACTCGGACACACCGGAGGCAGATAGCTGACTGGACAATGCGAGGCCGCCACCGAACAGGAGCAACACTCCCCACGGGAGGCCGAGTGCGTCATCCCAGGTCAGGAGCTTCACTCCATCAGGACCGCCAGGAATGATGAACAGAGCAATACCCACCATCATCGCGATGACCGCGTCAGCGATCATGGTGTCTTCCCAGATGACGGGAACGAAGATCCAGGAGAACGCAGCGGTGACGAAAACCAGGAGAACACGGACCTCACCGGTCGACATTCTGCCGAGGTTCTTCCGCTCCTGCATCATCAACTGGCGACCTCCGGGGACGGTCGTCACCTCAGGCTTGAAGAGAACCATCGTCAGCAGCACCCACGCGATGAGCATGAGTACGACTGCGATAGGCACACCGAACAACATCCACTGTCCGAAGCCAATGTTGATGTCGTGTGCATCAGAGAGGTATGCCACGAGCATAGTGTTCGGAGGCGTGCCGATGATCGTTCCGAGCGAGCCGATCGACGCCGCGTAGGCTATACCGAGCATCAGGGCAATACCAAACTTGGTGCTCCCTGGATCGGTGTTCTCTTCCGTGACATCGTCCGCAGATTCGCCTTCCCGATCCTCCTTGACTACCTTCCGGATCATCACCAGAACCGACACGCCGATCGGCAACATCATGACGGCAGTGGCGGTGTTGGAGACCCACATGGAGAGGAATCCCGTGGCGATCATGAACCCGAGAACAAGCATCTTCGTGGAACTCCCCATGAGAGAGAGCACCCATAGTGCGATTCGCTTGTGGAGGTTCCAGCGCTGCATAGCCATCGCCAGCATGAATCCACCCATGAACAGGAAGATCGTCGGCTGAGCGTAGTTACCTGAGAAGTCCCCGATCTCGGCCAGTCCGAGCGCTGGGAACAGAATCAGCGGCATCAATGCCGTTGCGGCCAGTGGAATCGCCTCGGTCATCCACCAAACTGCGATAAGTACCGCCGAACCAGCTGTTGCCCGCAGCTCATACGGCAGGTCTGACGGCATGATGAAAAACACGATCAGGCCCAGCAAAACACCCGCGGCCAGACCGGAACGTTGCCGGACAAGGTCCTTGCGACTGGAACCGGGGTCCAACTGCCCCGGCGACAACTCAAATTTTCCCTGAGAGTTGGTAGAGGTACTCACAATGAGCTCCTATTCGATATCGGTGCTAACTCCATCAACGATTCACCTGTGACGAGCCTAACTGCTAACACCGTAACTCTTCGAAACTCATATAAAGAATCTGTGCGTATGATGTGACCATTTAATGCCCCGATGGCCACCTCCACAAATCAGTTCGAGCCGAGCCCTCCGCCGAGAATCGCGTTCTCATCGATGCAGGCAATCTGGGCGTCCTGCTCCTCAAATTCATTAATACAGTTGTTGATCGCGGTGGCCGACTGGAACACCACTGCCCCCAACAGACATCCGAGGAGACCCGTGACAATGCCGACAGCCGCCAACCCCTGGGTGCCCCCGGTCCGTGGCTGGCGCCCATCCATCTGCACGCGGGTCTTCGCTTTTCGTGCCTTCACGATCGCGATAACACCGAGGACAATGCCGATCGCACAAAGAACTGCGCCGAAACCGAAGGATGCCAACAGCAGGCCTCCGATACCCAGTACAAGTGCGGTGAGCGCCTGGGCACGTCCGACTGCCGACCCGTCGATCCCGTCGGGACCGTAGCCATCGGTGGTCTGCGCCGTCATGTGTCAACCTTTCGCCGGGAAGTGAACCATCAAGATCTTACATACGACGAACTTGTGAGATCCTCGCCTGCAACTGTTCCGCGGTGCACATCGCTGTCGGAGGACCTCCACAGACAGTACGGAGATAGTTGTGAATCTGACCGTGCGGCTTGCCTGTTCGTGCCGATGTCATCGACACGAGGGTGTTCAGCTCCTTGCGCAACCGGGGCAGATCCTCGGAGACAACAGCGAATCCCCCAGATGATGGGGCCGCTCCCGGTGGGGGTGGGACCACGGGGGCGCTGGGGTCGTCGGGAAGCTCAATCTTTTGCTTTTCGCGTTTCGCCTCAATGGTGCGCGAGGCAAGCTGCTCCTCCTGCCGCTTCTGCAGAAGCGTCTTCATCTGAGAAGCATCAAGCAAGCCCGGCAGACCAAGGTAGTCAGCCTCCTCATCAGAGCCAGCGATGGTCGCGGTGCCGTAGGAGGAGCCGTCGTAGATCAAGTAGTCGAGCTCCGCATCCGCACCGAGAGATTCGTACGCAGGGACCTCGTCAGGCTCGGAAACGCGCTTATTCGCCTCCACGACCAACTCGTCGTCCCAGCCCTCATTTGGTCGGTGCGGCTTTCCCAGCACGTGATTGCGCTGCGCCTCCATCTGCGAGGCCAGATCGAGCAAGACTGGCACCGAAGGAAGGAACACCGAGGCAGTCTCGCCCCGGGTACGCGATCGCACGAAACGGCCAATTGCCTGGGCGAAGAACAGCGGAGTCGAAGAACTCGTGGCATAGACACCTACGGCCAGACGCGGCACGTCAACGCCCTCAGACACCATGCGGACGGCGACCATCCACTCGTCATTGGATTCGGAGAACTCAGCGATGCGCTCAGAGCTACCTGCTTCATCAGAGAGGACAAGCGCGACGGGGGTCGTGCTCATCCGCTCGAGGATTTTCTTGTAGGCCCTCGCCGACTTCGCGTCGGTCGCGATCACCAGACCACCGGCGTCTGGAACTTGCTCACGCATCTGCACCAGCCTGGTGTGCGCAGCCCGCAGCACCGACGGCATCCAATCACCGTTAGGATCCAGCGCCGTGCGCCAGGCACGAGTCGTCTCCTCCGGGGACATGATCTCGCCAATCCGCGCGTTGAACTCCTCGCCGGCAGAATCGCGCCACCGCGCCTCACCTGAGTACGCGAGGAAAACCACTGGCCTCACGACGTTGTCGTGCAGAGCCTCCCGATAGCCATACGTGTAGTCGGACTCCGAGACGCGGTTGCCCTCAGCGTCCTCGGAGTAACGCACGAACGGAATCGCCGCATCATCGGACCGGAACGGCGTACCAGTCAGACACAGGCGCCTAGTGACGTGCGAGTACGCCTCGGCGATGCCTTCACCCCAGCTCTTGGCGTCACCTCCGTGGTGCACCTCGTCGAGGATCACCATGGTCCGCTTCGACGTGGCGATGGCGTGGTGCTTGTACGGGTGCACCGCGACCTGCGCATACGTCACAACGATCCCGTGGTAGGACGGGTTCATCACACCACCGGAGTTGCTGAAGTTGGGGTCCAGCTGTATTCCGGAACGTGCCGCCGACTGCGCCCACTGCACCTTCAGGTGCTCGGTCGGTACGACAACGATCACGCGGTCAACCGTTCGGTTCGCCAGCAATTCACCGGCGAGCCGCAGGGCGAAGGTCGTTTTACCTGCGCCCGGGGTCGCTACCGCGAGAAAGTCCTTCGGGTTCGTGGCGAGGTATTTGTCGAGCGCTTCCCTCTGCCACTGTCGTAGTCCGTTCACTTACGGCGCAGCGTCTTGTAGATCCGCTCGCAATCCGGGCACACCGGGGATCCCGGCTTCGCGGACTTCTTCACCGGGAAGGTCTCACCGCACAGTGCGACGACGTATGCACCATTGACCGCGGAGTTCACGATCTTGTCCTTCTTTACATAGTGAAAGAACTTGGGGGTGTCGTCCTGCGTCGTCTCATCGGTCGAGATGTCTGGGCGTTCGATGGTCTTGGTAGTTGTCAGCGGCGTAGTCACGTCCCTGATTTTGCCCGATTGACCCGTGAGCGCAAGTATCGGTGCCCCGGACCGAGGAGTACCGTGTCCTCCATGTCACAAGGCCGTCGCCGAAAACGCAGTGAACCGGCGCTGATCACCAACGTAGGCAAGTCCGCCGGACAGTATTACCGGTACCGCCGGCGCACCTACCAGATCCTCCAATGGTCCAGGATTCCGCTCCTGGGCCTGGCCTACCTGTTCATTGTGGTGTGGGAGAATTTCCTGCTGGGTGCAATCGTGACGATCGTCAGCGTGCCGCTTCCGTGGATCGCGGTAGTCATCGCTAACACGCACGGTCAACGCCACGACAAACGTGAACCGAGGGTTTACAAGCCTGGTGTTGAACGTGAACGGCGCAGGCGGGAAGAAGAGCTCCGCAAGCAACTCGAGTCTGGCGAGCCCAGGGCGATCGGGAGCCAGCCCTTCATCATCGACTCCGAATCCACACAACCTGACAACGAGGACAACAATCCATGACCTTCCCCGCTTCCCCCACCGATGCCGCACTGGAGGAGTTCGTATCGGTGGCCCCTGCTGTGGCCGAGGAGCTCCAGGCTGCCGGATTCTCGGTGGACGGTCTGCAGAACCTCCTAGGTGCGGATGGTGTCGCTGCAATGGATCGAGGCGAGCCAGAAGCGGTCGCCTCGGCAGCGAGGCACAAACGCTCACCACTTTCGACGCTGATCGATGGTGTGATCATCGGCGATCCAGCCCAGCTCGACGAGGTGCTGTCACCGGAGGTTTTCTCAAGACTCACCGAGCTCGGTGTAATTGCCCCGCTTTGCGACGGTTATGTCCTCACCCTCGACATTCGCCCTATCCACCTGCACGGCCGTGAGGTGTTGGTTTTCTCAGACCGTGACGCCTCGATGCGCCCCCATGTGCCGCAGCGACACCACGTACCTGGAGTGGGACGGGCGTCCTGGTCCTTGATCGACATCTCCCCGGCCGGCCCGACGGATTCAGTCCTCGATCTCGGCGCCGGCTGCGGTGTCCAGGCTGCGGGCCAACTAGATGCCAGATCCATCGTGGCCACTGACATCAGCGAACGCGCGAACAGCCTAGCCAGGGCTACGTTGAGCGCCGCTGGCCGGTCAGACGCAGAGGTCCTGGCTGGAAGCTGGTTTGAGCCAGTCGAGGGGCGACAGTTCTCCCGCATCGTTGCGAACCCTCCATTTGTCGTCGGGCCCCCGTCGGTCGAGCATGTCTACCGCGATTCAGGACTCGACTTGGACGGCGCCACAGAGACCACGGTCCGAGGCGCAGCGAACCACCTAGAAATTGACGGCACCGCGCATATCCTCGGCTCCTGGGCGCATGTAGGCGACCAAGGCTGGGAAGCACGGGTGGCATCCTGGATCCCGGAGCACGGAGTTGAGGCGTGGATCGTCCAGCGAGATGTCGTTGGACCCGCGGAGTACGCCGGCACCTGGCTGCGAGATGAGTCGATTGACCCACGCTCGCATGACGGCAGGGAGCGGATGCGTCACTGGCTGGACCATTTCGAATTCTCGGACGTGCGTGGCGTCGGTTTCGGATATATCTCACTCCAGCGCATCGACGGGCCCTCATCGGTGGTCTGCGAAGAGCTCCCGCAGGCATTAGGCGGGCCCTTCCATCTGGAGGTTTCCGAACACTTTGCTCGCTCTGCCTGGCTACGAGAAGCAGAAAAGGACTCCATCCTCGACTCTCAGTATCTATTGCGCCCCGGAATCGCTGTGGAACGCATTGAGCTCACCGACACTGAGGCAGGACAGGGTTTCGCTCCCGAGGCCTTACGGATCACGCGAACCGATGGCCCGCGTTGGAGCCACGATGTCGACGAATCGGTTCTCGCCGTGCTCCGCGCCATCCACCCCGACGCGCCTCTGTCGTTCACCCTGGAACTGCTGACCGACTTCGGGCGCTTCGGCGACGCTGACCCTGACGAAGTACGGGAATCCATGATCCCGGTCGTCGTGGACTTGGTACGACACGGTTTCTTGATCCCCACTGACATCCTCGATTAAAGGAGGCCCATGTGAAAGCAGTTCTCACCCGCGTGACCGAGGCCCGTGTGGTCGTCGACGGAGAGACAGTAGGGGAAATCAACGGTGGCGACACCGGCGGAGTCCTGGCACTGGTCGGGGTTGGGCGCGACGACGGCCCAGAGGCGTGGAAGACGATGGCCCGCAAGATCGCAGACCTGAGAATCCTCGACGGAGAGCGCTCCGCTACTGACGCTGGTGCTCCAATCCTTCTCGTCAGCCAATTCACACTCATGGGTGCCACTGCGAAGGGACGACGCCCCTCATGGTCGGACGCGGCACCTGGAGCAGATGCTGAGAAAACGCTTGGAATGATTGTCGATGATCTAAGAGGACGCGGACTCACTGTCGAGACGGGAGTATTCGGCGCAATGATGAAAGTTGAATCGGTAAATGACGGGCCATTTACGCTGCTCGTAGACTGTTAACGATTTATTTCAAACTTTTTTTCAATTTTCCGGAACATTCTCTCTGCATCGGTCGTTATTAGAACAAGAGACTTCGACACAGGAGGCTAGGGTTCATGACTACTGCAGAACGAAATGCTGGGAAGCAGGAAAACACCGTAGACCGTGGGCGTCGCTCCGGGAACAATGAGAACCCGTCGCAGGATCTCGTCCGGGTCTATCTCAACGGAATCGGTAAGACCGCTCTTCTGACCGCAGAAGAAGAGGTTGAACTTGCGCAGCGGATTGAGGTCGGTGTTTATGCCGAACATCTGCTCTCTTCCGGCGAAAAGGTGACACGTGCACAAAAGCGTGACATGAAGGTTCTGGTTAAAGAAGGAAATGCGGCACGATCGCATCTGCTGGAAGCCAACCTTCGATTGGTTGTCTCTCTGGCGAAGCGTTACACCGGCCGTGGAATGCCTCTCTTGGATCTCATCCAGGAAGGAAACCTCGGACTGATCCGCGCCATGGAGAAGTTTGACTACACCAAGGGCTTCAAGTTCTCCACGTACGCCACCTGGTGGATTCGTCAGGCCATTACCCGCGGTATGGCCGATCAGTCCCGCACCATCCGCCTCCCAGTCCATCTCGTTGAGCAGGTCAACAAGATTTCGCGCATTAAGCGCGAGCTCTACCAGCAGCTCGGCCGAGAGGCTACCCATGAAGAACTCGCCGACGAAGCTGGAATTCCGGAGGAGAAGATCGAACTTCTGCTCCGTCAGTCGCGCGACCCGGTGAGCCTGGATATGCCGGTCGGCACCGATGAGGAAGCACCCCTCGGAGACTTTATCGAGGATTCGGACGCAACTGACGCGGAGGAAGCTGTCGTCGCAATCCTGCGCCATCACGATGTCCAGGGTGTGCTCCACACCCTGGAAGAGCGTGAGCGTGAGGTCGTTAAGCTCCGCTACGGTCTGGACGACGGAATGCCGCGCACTCTGGATCAGATCGGTCGTCACTTCGGCCTGTCCCGTGAGCGCGTCCGCCAGATTGAGCGTGAGGTCATGGCGAAGCTGCGGGAGGGCGAGCGCGCGAACAAGTTGCGCGCGTATGCTGGCTAAACGTGCTTAACCAGAACGAATGATCGAAGCGGGACAGGGTGCCACACACCCTGTCCCGCTTTTGAGTTATCCTATGTTCACGATGCATAACCCCAGCTCTTTTCAATGAGCCGGGGCATGTGAAAAGAATTCATAAGACCGGAGGACGTTACGTGAGAGACCTGGTAGACACCACGGAGATGTACCTGCGCACCATCTTTGAACTCGAAGAAGAAGGAATCGTTCCCCTTCGTGCGCGAATCGCCGAGCGTCTGGACCAGTCCGGCCCGACAGTGAGTCAGACCGTCGCACGCATGGAGCGCGATGGTCTCGTGACCGTCGCCCCGGACCGCAGCTTGAAGCTGTCTGAAGAAGGACGTGCCCACGCGACGGCCGTCATGCGCAAGCACCGCCTCGCAGAGCGGCTGCTAACCGATGTCATCGGGCTCGAGTGGGATCGAGTCCACGACGAGGCGTGCCGCTGGGAGCACGTCATGTCTGAGGAAGTCGAGCGCAAGCTCGTCAAGGTCTTGGACGAGTACACCGTCTCCCCCTTCGGCAACCCGATTCCGGGTCTGGAAGAGCTGGACGCACCGGAGTTAGCTGCCTCAGATGACTTGTCGGTGCGTCTTCCCCAGCTTCCTGAGGGCGGAGTCAAGGCTGTCACCATCACCCAGATCAACGAGATCCTCCAGGTCGAGCCGACGTACATGAAGCGCCTGCACGCTGCTGGCATTCTGCCGGGAGCGGACGCCGAGGTGGAGATCCACAACGGCCGCATTACGTTGAGCCGGGGTGACCACTCCCTCGACCTGCCTGCCGACCTCGCCCACGCGGTGATGGTGATCCCGAAGTGAAGCTGCTCGTTACCGGTGGCGCCGGATATGTCGGAGGAGTCACTGCGGCAGTCCTGGCGGACGCCGGCCACTCCGTGACTGTCATCGACAATCTGTCGACGGGCAATCGCGATGGTATCCACCCGAACGTCACCTTCATTGAAGGCGACGCTGGGGAATTGGCTCTGGAGGTGCTCTCCTCAGATCACTACGACGGAGTCCTCCATTTTGCTGCACGGTCCCTGGTCGGCGAGTCCGTTCAGGAGCCTGCGGAATACTGGCACGCCAACGTCGGAACCACGCTGCAGATCCTCGACGCGATGCGGGCAACGGGGACTGACAACCTGGTGTTCTCGTCGACTGCTGCAACGTACGGCGAACCGGAGCAAGTGCCGATTACCGAATCGATGCCGACTGCGCCGACAAACGCATACGGTGCGACGAAGCTGTCGATCGATTACGCGATCACCTCATACGCCCGTGCCTATGGTCTCGGTGCGACAAGCCTGCGGTACTTCAATGTCGCCGGCGCCTGGGATGGGTTCGGAGAGAACCGCGTCGTCGAGACTCACCTGATCCCCTTGGTACTCCAGGTCGCTTTGGGGCACCGTGACAAGATCATGGTCTTCGGCGACGACTGGCCAACTGCAGACGGCACGTGCGTCCGTGACTACATCCATGTGAAGGACCTCGCAGACGCACACCTGCTTGCTCTGCAGTCCAACACCGCTGGCGATCACCGGATCCTCAACCTCGGCTCGGGAGACGGATACTCCGTCCGCGAAGTCATCGACACCTGTCGAGAAGTCACCGGACATCCGATCCCCGAGGAAAGTGCGCCTCGCCGTGACGGTGACCCAGCCACTCTCATTGCCTCCTCTGCGAAGGCGATGGAGAACCTTGGTTGGAGCCCGTCCCGCACCGACCTTTCGACGATCGTCACAGATGCCTGGGAATTCACCTCAGCACTTGGCGGTCGCGCGCATTCAGCGTCGCGAGGCTAGTCCTCGGACCAGATCGCTTCGGCAATCTCCAGGCTGGCTTCGACCATGGTCCCCACGGCCATGGATCCGCAGCCGGCGGAGATCGCCCCCTCGAGTAGCTGAGTTAATGAGTGCCCAGGGCACTCGTTGCCCGCTTCCTTCAACGCGGCCACGGCCAGCCCGGTACACCCATTGGCTTCTCGATCAAGTGCGTAGCAGGCCAGCGCATTCGCCCGGTACGTGCCGGAGAAACACCTAGCGGCATGGAGCCAGATGGTCCGCATTGCCTCAGCGCGCCTAGAGTCCACGACCATGTGGAACATCATGTCCCGCACCGTCAGGTCACAGAAGGTACGGGCCACAGTTCTAAGTATCGCGCGGTCAGCCAGTAAATCCATGACTGACTCACGACCATCGACCATCTGGTCGATGCAGCCCTCCCAGTCCTGGATCCAGGCCCTCCGCCGCTGGAGCTTCTCCTCCGTAGATCGCTCATTTCGGTCGATTCGCAGGCCTTCGCGTTCCACCTCCGCCTGAACTGATCGACCGGCATCTACGTCGTCGAATTCGCCCGCTCTGAATCTGGTAAACATCTCAAACTCATCCAGGCAGATGATCTCCCCCACCTCCCCGAGCGCACGTCCGGCCCTGCCGACAACAGGATCTCCAAGGCGACAAACCACAGCCCCACCGGAATCAGTGAGTGCCTCTCCACCGCGTATCGCTGGGGTTCCGGCTACCAGCCCAGGAACGGCTCCTACAGCGGTCAGGTCATCCCGGAGACACTCCACGTCGATTCCGCACTGGTCCACCTCCCACCGGGCGGAGATGAAGAAAACATGGACCCGCGGAAAATCAGGTGCAAACATCGACACCGCCTCCACGATATTTCGATGAGCCTCACCCGGCTTCAGCTCGAGTTCCCTGACCAGGAGCGGACCGCTCTTTTCGAAGGGTGCCTCTTCAGAAAGAGCCATGATCAGCTTTTCCCTCGGGTGGTAACAGAGCACGGCTGGAATGTCGGTGATGAAGGTGGACAAGGGCATCGGGTCCGGATAACTGAACTGGTGAATCGGCATGACGTCACCTTCCACCGATGCACCTGCACCAGAGCGCCTCCGCAGAACGTCACGCTCAGCAAATGTGGAGGAAATCCGAACAGTGGAATACTTGATGAAACATCACTGTTGTCATAGGCACGAAGCAACGGAAGTCACTGTCATTGGTGACTTCCATACGTCAGAAGGGACGTCGGTACATGAGCCAGGATCGCAATCGACACTTCGTCAACGAGACAGGTGCCTCTGTTCCGGAGGTATGGAAGTCCCCTGACGGCCAACTGACACTTATCGTCGCACTCCAAGGGTATGCAGACGCCGGTCAGGCTGTTGGCCATGCCGGGGAGCTACTCCTAGAGGAACTTGACCACCGCACCCTCGCCTCCTTCAATTCCGAAGAATTGCTGGACTATCGATCCCGTCGACCTCCAGTCACGATGGAAGGTAGCCGGATCCGCGAGGTGAAGAACCTGGAGTTGACTCTCGACGCAGTCAAGGACAACTCCGGTGCGCCATTCCTCCTACTGACCGGCCCTGAGCCGGACTTCCGGTGGGACTCATTCTCCACGGCAGTCGCTGACCTCGCAGAGCAGTACGGCGTCACCCGCACGATTGCTCTGTACTCAGCGCCGATGACAGTGCCGCATACCCGTCCGATGAATATCCTCGCGCACGGCAATGACGCGAAGGCTCTTGCCGCCAACCACACGTGGGGCCAGAAGTTCGTCATCCCTGGTGCAGCGAGCCTGCGCTTGGAAGACGAGATGGTCAGGCGCGATCGCATCGCCGTGGGCTTCACCGCTCAGGTACCTCACTATGTGGCGCAGTCGGAGTACCCCGAGGCTGTGCTTGGACTTCTGCGGGCAGTGTCCGGATCCGGCAGCCTTGATCTGCCACTGGGAGAGCTAGAGCAGGAAGTCGAAAACGTCCGCCAGGTCCTCGACGAGCAGGTTGGCGAATCCGAGGAGATTCAGCAGGTCGTCAACACTCTCGAGCAGCATTACGACGCTGAGCGGCAGCGGCGCCTGTCCCTGGAGTCCAACCCGTTGATCGGTACAAATGGCAATGTGCCGACCGCCGATGAACTCGGCGCCGAACTCGAGCAGTTCCTGGCCGGTGAGATTTCCCGAACCGACGGCCGCTTCGAATACCCGGTGACGGATGTCGAGCTGGTAGAGGAAGTGACTGATCAGGAGGAACTAAAGGAGACACCTGAAGCGGATTCCACCCTGGAGAACTCCTCTGTTGAGGAGCCGAGGGAGGAGGATCAGGACGTCGGGAAGCATGACGACGGCGCCGATAACCCTCCCCGCTCCTGGCGTAAGTGGTTCCGCAGGTAGCCTTGGGTGCGTGAACCTGACGCAACTGCTCCCCGACCTGGTCGACGTTCCTGAATCCCTGTTCCCCGACGCGGTGGCTGATTCATTCACCACCTGGACGGCGAGCAGGGATCTCGCGTTGTATCCAGCACAGGAGGAAGCGACGCTGGCATTGGCCGCCGGAGATCATGTCATCCTCGCAACCCCGACCGGTTCGGGAAAGTCGATGGTTGCCATCGCTGCGCATTTCATCTCGATGGCCCGAGGTGAGCGGACGTTCTACACGGCTCCGATTAAGGCTCTGGTAAGCGAAAAGTTCTTTGCACTGTGTGAGGTGTTTGGTGCTGAGAACGTCGGGATGATGACCGGTGACGCCACCGTTAATGGCAAGGCGCCGATCATCTGCGCGACCGCTGAGATCGTCGCAAACATCGCTCTTCGCGAGGGCGCGGCCGCGGATATCGGCCAGGTTGTCATGGACGAATTCCACTACTACTCCGAGCCAGACCGCGGCTGGGCGTGGCAAATCCCTCTCCTGGTCCTACATAAGGCGCAGTTCCTTCTGATGTCGGCGACCCTCGGCGATGTTGAGTTCTTCATGAAGGACCTCACTCGTCGAACTGAGCGCGACGTAGAGCTCGTCGCCGGCACGACCAGACCTGTGCCGCTGGAATTTGAATACGTGTTTACCCCGGTCCACGAGACCATCGAAGAGCTCCTCGGGGACCGCAAGGCTCCGATCTACGTCGTCCACTTCTCCCAGCGCGAGGCCGCTGAGCGCGCACAGTCCCTAACTGGGCTGAAGCTGCTCACCGACGAAGAGAAAGAGCTCATCCGTCAGGAGATCGGGGATTTCCGCTTCACGACGGCCTTTGGCAAAGACCTCTCGAAACTCGTCCGGAAAGGCATTGGCGTGCACCACGCCGGCATGCTGCCGAAGTACCGCCGACTCGTGGAGAAACTGAGCCAGACCGGTCTGCTGAAGGTCATTTGCGGCACCGACACGCTGGGAGTCGGAATCAATGTGCCGATTCGCACCGTATTGATGACGGGACTGGTCAAGTACGACGGCATCCGGCAGCGACCGCTGAAATCCCGCGAATTCCACCAGATTGCAGGCCGTGCGGGACGCGCTGGATACGACAAAGAAGGCACGGTTGTCGTCCAGGCTCCTCCGCATGAGATTGAGAATTTCAAGCTTCGTAAACGCGCCGGTCAGGACCCGGCGAAGGTAAAGAAGCTCCGTCTGAAGTCTGTACCGAAGGGCGAGGTGACCTGGTCACAGGCGACCTACGAGCGACTGGTGGATCAGCCGCCAGAGCAGTTGGTGAGCCGGTTCAAGGTGTCCAACGCAATGATCCTTAATGTGATCGGCCGCGGCGGAGACACCTTTGCGCACATGAAGGAGCTTCTGCGCGATAACCACGACACTCGCCATCAGCAGAATGAATCCATCCTTACCGCGATCGAGTTGTACCGGGGCCTCAGCAACGCTGACATCATCGGTCTGGCGGATACGAAGTTCGGGCCGCAACCACGCATGACCATAGAACTTCAGCGGGATTTCGCATTGGACCAGCCACTGGCGCCGTTCGCGCTCGCAGCACTGGAGCTGCTGGATCCGGAGGGCGATTCATACACGCTGGACGTCATATCCATCTTCGAGTCCATCCTCGACGATCCGAGGCCGCTACTGCAGGCTCAACAGCGAGCCGCCCGAGGCGCAGAGATCGAGACGCTGAAGGCGGACGGTGTTGAGTACACCGAGCGCATGGCGTTGATTGAGGACGTGACCTATCCCAAACCGTTGGAGGATGAGCTGGAGGCCGCGTACCAGACGTACGCTGCTGGACACCCGTGGGTCCGAGAGTTCGAGCTGTCCCCGAAGTCCATCGTCAGGGAGATGATCGAGAAGGGCATGACTTTCTCGGATCTAATCTCGGAGTATCAGGTTGCGCGAGTCGAGGGCGTCGTCCTGCGATACCTCACTGATGCATGGCGGACGCTGCGGCACACCCTTCCTCCGGAGAAGACCAATGACGAGCTAGCAGAGATCGTCGAATGGCTCGGTGAGCTAGTACAACAGGTCGATTCATCTCTCGTCGACGAGTGGGCTCGCATGGCAGATCCGGATAAGCCGCTGGATGAGGAGACACTCCGTGAGGCAGCTTTCGGCGATGACGGAAGCCGACCGCTGACTGGTAATCGGCGCGCTTTCTTGCGGATGGTCCGAAACCTCATGTTCCGCCATGTGCAGCTCTTCGCCATGGAGAAGGAAGATGACCTGGCGGCGCTGGACGCATACTTGGAGGAGGCACCTAATTGGCCCGCTGCGATGGACGGATACTTCGACGAGTACGAAGAAGTGCTTCTCGACGGTGACGCCCGCGGACCATCCATGTTCCGCGTCGAAGAAGGGCCGGAGGTGTGGAAGGTCTCGCAGACGATCGCGGATCCGGAGAAGGATTATGGCTGGCGACTGGAGGCAGAAGTCGACCTCCCCGCCTCTGATGAGGCTGGAGAGGTCCGGTTCCGCTCGCTGCGGATCATGGAGGGTTAGTCGGCGCGGGTCATCTCGAATGCGCGGGTGACCAACTCGCCGATCTTCGCGAATTCCTCGCCACGCACTGAGCTAGAGCGGTGAACCATGCCGATTGTCCTGCCCGGCCTAGTCGGGCCACCGAAACGTGCAGTAGCCAATCCCGGTCGGAATGCTTCAGCAGAGACCGCGGATTCTGGGATCAGCGTCTCCCCTAGTCCTCCGGCGACGCACTGGACGACGGTGGACAGCGAAGCTGCGCGGGTCTCCAGTCCGCTTTCCATGTCACGGCGGGCGTCCACTCGGCGACAGAGGTCGAGGACCTGGTCGCGCATGCAGTGACCGTCGTCCAGCAAAAGGAGGTTCAGCTTATTGAGCACCTCCAGAGTAAGGCTGTCTTCACCGGCAAGTTCGTGACCCTCCGGGAGGATGATCCGGAACTCCTCGTCGTATAGTGGCGTCTCTTCAAAGATGGAGCCTCCCGACGGCAACGCCATCACTGCCACGTCAATGTCGCCCGAGCGAAGCGCCTCAGTCAGATGCTCCGTCGGCTCTTCGTGAATACGCGGTTCCAGTTCGGGCAGCTCTTCCCGAACCAAGTGCAGGAAGTTCGGGAGGATATACGGGGCGACCGTGGGGATGAATCCAATGGTCAGCGGCCCGGAAAGTTCTTCAGTTCGGCCGGCGGCTCGGTCGACAACCTCGTCGACAAGTTCAGACACCTGACGGGCAAGGGGAAGCAGACCACGACCGGCGGGAGTGATCAGGACGCGTCGGGTGGATCGCTCCACCAATTGCACGTCTAGACCTTGCTCGAGCGTCGCCAGTGCCTGCGACAGGGAAGGCTGGGAAATCCCAAGTCGGCGGGCTGCCTGACCGAAATGACCGGTGTCTGCGATCGCGACGAAGGCTCGTAGCTGCGGTAGGGTCGGGCGGTAATCTCGATTACGCATGCCTATAACTCTACACGACACTATTAAATTCTTCCTCTTGACTCTGTCTGCCGCCATAGGCATAATTGCGTACGTACCCACGGAAGGTCGCGGGTGCCGATAAACCTTGAAGTACCACTTTCCAACTAGGAGGATCACATGGCTCTGCTCACCGTCGGTGACCAGTTTCCCCAGTTCAATCTGACCGCTCTCAAGGGCGGCAACCTGCGCGACGCTAACGCTGCATCGCCGGATGACTACTTTGAGCAGGTCACCAACGAGTCTTACGTCGGCAAGTGGAAGGTCGTGTTCTTCTACCCGAAGGACTTCACCTTCGTCTGCCCGACCGAGATCGCCGCGTTCGGCAAGCTCAACGAAGAGTTCGATGACCGCGACACCATCGTTCTCGGCGGCTCCGGTGACAACGAGTTCTCCCACTTCAACTGGCGTGCAACCCACCCGGAGCTCATCGAGGTCCCGTTCCCGATGTTCGCCGACGTCCGCCACGACCTGATGCGTGCCCTCGGTGTCGAGAACGCTGACGGCGTTGCTGACCGCGCGACCTTCATCATCGACCCGGATGGTGTCATCCAGTTCGTCTCCGTGACCCCGGACGCTGTCGGCCGTAACGTCGACGAGGTCCTGCGTGTCCTGGATGCCCTCCAGTCCGAAGAGGTCTGCGCCTGCAACTGGCAGAAGAACGACCCGACCAAGAACATCGACAAGATGGATGTCGTCCAGGAGGCTCTGAACTAAATGTCGATCGATAACCTGCGCTCCGGCCTTCCGGAGTTCGCGAAGGACCTGAAGCTCAACCTCGGTTCGCTCACCCGCTCGACCGAGCTCAACGAGCAGCAGCTGTGGGGCACGCTCCTCGCCTGCGCAGCAGCCACCCGAAACGACACGGTGTTCTCCGAGATCGCCGACGAGGCCAAGGACCACCTGTCCGCTGAGGCCTTCGACGCTGCACTCGGTGCCGCTTCGATCATGGCAATGAACAACGTCGCTTACCGCACCCGCCACATGCTCGGTGATGACTACGCACAGGTGAAGTTCGGCCTGCGCATGAACATCATCGCGAAGCCGGGTGTCGAGAAGGCTGACTTCGAGCTCTGGGCTCTGGCAGTCTCTTCCATCAACGGCTGTGAAGCCTGCGTCTCCGCTCACGACAAGGTCGTGCGTGAAGAGGGCCTCACCAAGGAGCAGGTCTGGGAGGCCGTCAAGGTCGCCGGTACCGTCCAGGGTGTTGCTCAGGCAGTGCAGATCGAGGGCGCCCGCTAAATAGCGGGCTCCAACGACGAAAACCGTCGACTACCGAAAGGTAGCCGACGGTTTTTTGCGTATCAGGCCCGCTAGTTCACGACCTTCGTTTCTCCACACTTGTCGATAGTGAAGTCATCGAGGACATCACCGACGGCACGTGCACCGTTTGAGGACTGCGGATCTTCCCCCACCACGGTCACCACTGACTGGACCGACATCGAACAGCCGTCCAGAGTCAGAGTCTGATAGGTCGACAGGTCCTGTGCCCACGTGACGCGGTTCGCCCCGCGGTTGTCCCACGCCGGATTCTGAGCACTGGTGGGATAGAACTTCGAGCCGGCAGTCGCGACGAGGTACACGGGGCCATCCTCGCTTTTCTCTCCACGTGCGTACGCGTGATCATGGCCGTTGAGGACCAGGTCGACGCCATGACGCTCGAGGACTTCGCCGAAGAACCTCTCATTGATGCCGTCGTCCCGATTGGTGCTGGAGTTGTACACCGGTTGGTGGAACATGACGACCGACCAGTCATTCGGATTATCGGCCAGTGCCGCGTCGAGGAACTCGGCCTGCTGGTTGAGAAGCAGCATATTTGCAGTCAGCACGACATAACGGACACCGCCCTGGTCCACGTAGTAAGAGGTATTACTCAGTGCAGTCGGCCCGTTCTGGGGGTTGGTGACGTGGTGGTGATACGGCCGACCGGTGAGATCCGGGGTCAGCTCATGGTTTCCGATGGCGGTTAGCAGGGGCGTGTCGACCAGCTCCGGTGCCAGCCCTTCGTACCAGTTGCCCCACTCGGAATCGTCGGTGTTGATGTTGATCATGTCTCCGGACTGGAGAATCAAGTCCGGGTCCGGCATCGCCGCGCGGGCGGCGGCCGTCGTAGCCTGCCACTCGTTGTCGAGTCCGTTTTGAGCGTCTCCGAAGAACAGCATCTGCTGCGGGCCTGCGGTCGACGTGGTGAAGGTGTGCCATGGACCGGACTCGCCCTCAGATACCACCCGGTAATCGTAGGACGTGCCCGGTTCCAGATCTGTAAGGCGAACGCTCTGATGTACGCCCTGGTCGGTCGACCCCTTCGACTCTGCGATAACCGACTCCACCGCTTCCGTTCCGGACTGTCGGTAGTCGACGGTTGCGCCATCGGTGTTGGCACGGAACGTCACGGCCATAGAGGTACCGGCATCTGCTCCTGGGTTCAGCAACAGGCGGTCAACGAGCTCAGTAGGTTCATTGTCCTGAGCAGTAGCCGCTGGGACCTGGCTGCCTACGAGGAGGGCGGTGACTACTGCTGCGGCAACAGAGCTGCGGCGGAGGGTAAGCATTGTTTCAGAACTCCTAACATCGGTACGAGACACAATCCCTCCGATTGTCCGTCGTCGACCCGACCGCCACGTGTCCGCAGAGTGAACGGAACCTATAGAAACAGCGACAATCTAGAATTGCCGCGACTTCCGGCCGCTATGCCCCAATTGTCACCATCGCCACTCCATCAAAGGGCGTGAGATTGCCGGACTCATCGCGTGACGACGCACTGAACCTCACCGAGTACTCCCCCGCCTCCATATCGGTGGTATCCCAGATGATCCGGGCACGGGTTTCGTTGCCTTCCTTGGAGAAGATGATCCTGGAGTCCTCATGGGCGTCATCTGCCACCCGGGCTCCGGCCGAATCCTCGATTCGGTGATACCCAGACTCATGCCGAAGATCGTGGTTTGGGTTCGCCGCCGCAAAAACCACTTCGATCTGTTCGCCGGACGACACCGGTCCCTCGGGAGATTCCAACACATCTCCAAATGCCGCACCGTCCGGAGCCACATCCGTGTTCGGGGCTCCGGCCGGTGAGGTCGGGATAAATCCAACAAGATCTCCAGATGCAGAACCGGGCCGATTGGGAAGACCATCCTTGAGCTGGTGGGTGAGGTTCGCGAGAGTCTGGGTGATTGCAGGGAGGGTGTCGCGTCCAAATGCGGTGGCACCGCCTTCATAGTCCTGCTGGTCGTACTCCTGTGGAGTCGCCGCATAGTGGCCGTATCCAGACACGTATCCCTGAACTAGGACTAGCGACCGATCTACTCCGAGGATGTCTGCGACGGTGGTCCGGATCCGCAGGCCTGCCACTGTCGTTGGTTCGAATGCGCAAGAGACGATGGTGAACCCTGCGATCTGGTGCACGTGGAAGATATGAACTTGCTGGATAAGCCCGTCGATGTATCCAACCGGAAGCAGCGACTCCTTGGGGTTGTGCAGCTCCAACACATGGGCCGGCAGGATGATCTCACCGAGCTGGCGAGCCCACGGGGTGCCTCCGTACTCGCCTTCGTTAATGGGAAGTCCATCAATCCCACCACCGTCCTCCTGGCTCGAGGCAGCGAACGCGGCGCCGAGCACTGCAGGGGTCTGCTGCACGTGTAGGTGACATCTGAGTTGGCTTGCCCGGGAGGGTGGGCTGGAAGGATGTCATTGTGCCGAAGCCCTATCCCCGAGAGTTCCGTGACGACGTTGTGCGTGTTGCGAGGAGTCGTGAACCAGGTGTGACGATCGAGCAGATTGCGAAAGATTTCGGCGTTCACCCGATGACCCTGCAGAAATGGTTGCAGCGCGCCGCGGTGGAGGACGGTGACCGGCCAGGGCAGACCCGAGCCGAGGGGGTTGAGTTGCGGGAGGCGCGCAAGCGCATTCG
>NZ_ATYV01000029.1 GCF_000427865.1 Corynebacterium sputi DSM 45148
AATCGAAGGTGGTGGCCTCAGTCGGTTCCCGAGGTGATTCCTATGACAATGCGATGGCGGAGGCGTTGAATTCGCTGTTCAAGGCCGAGCTGATCGACCGGCGGTCCTGGCCGTCGTTGGCTGATGTTCTGGTGGAGTCCTCGAAGTGGATCGGATGGTACAACAACCGCCGGCTGCACTCATCATTGGATTACCGACCACCGAGGGAAGTCCATCAGGAATGGAAAATACTTCAGGCCCAAGCTGCCTGATCGACAACGAAATGACCCTCTACAAAACCCGGGGCTTGACATGGCCCTCCAGTACCGGAAAGGTGTCATCGCCGGTTGTGAAGTCGGAGGTTCCGTTGACCTGCCAGAGGAGGACGTGGATGGAGTCCTCGCACCGTTCGGGTATCGCCATTGGCGGAATCCAGGCAAACCGATGCGATTGAATGCGCCCGGTGCGGTCCGATGCGGTCATGACGGCGGCCTTTCTCCACTTCACAGGATCGATTCTGAACCTTGCGCGTCGGGTTGTCGCAAAATGTGTAACTTCTGACGAAAAAAGTGTAACTACACAGGTTCGGTTTACCTAATGTGCTGTGGGTGGTTTACCCGGAGGAGAGGTCCCACATCCGAGTCATCGGTGGCGCAACCGCCGTCCCGGTATTCGTACTCAGCAACGGAGCACCGACTCCGGAAAGGAAACCCATGACCGACACCATTCTCAAGCGTCGTCGCGGCTACGGTGCCGTGGCAGCCGCCGCCGCTGCAGCGCTGGCCTTGACCGCCTGCTCCAACACAGACGCAAATAATGCAGATGCTGATGCCAACGGCGGCACCGAGACCGTCGACACCGCCTTGCCTGCCGCAGAGGGAACCACCGAGTACCCGCTGACGCTCACCACCTGGGCAGGAGACAGCGTCTTGGAAGAGCGCCCGGAGCGCACCGCCGTGATCGGCGTGTCCCCGAACTTTGACTACCTCGAGGCTCTCGACGTAGTCCCGACCTACACAATTACCGAAGACACCGACTGGGCATGGCGTGACGCCGCCTGGACCGAGCAGATCGAGACCGTCGACACCGCTACCCGCAGGGACGATGTCAACCTCGAGGGAATCGCCCAGACCGAGCCGGACCTGATCGTCGCGTTCAATTCGATTGACGACGACACCACCTACAACCGCCTCACGGACATTGCTCCAGTCCTGGACTTCGAGCAGAAGGAAGGCGACCAGGGTGACTGGCGCGAAGCTCAGCTCGCCGTTGGCGAGGCACTGGATCTCGCTGAAGCAGCTGAGACCGCCGTCTCCGAGGTGGATGATTACATCGCACAGGTCAAGGCTGACAACCCGCAGTTCGAGGGCAAGTCCGTCGCCATGGCTGTCCAGTACGACAACGGTCTGCAGTTCTACAACCCGACCGGCAGCACCACTGAAGAGATCTTCACCGATATGGGCTTCGCCCCGAATGAAGCCGGTGGGCGGTTCGTCGACGACAATGTCGTCTCCAATGAAAACCTCTCGCTTCTCGACGCCGACGTCCTTATCGTCGTCTACACCGACGCCGCAGCCCGCGACGAGATGGAGAACTCGGACCTGTTCTCCTCACTGAGCGTGGTTGAGGACGGTGGCTACCTCGGACTGATCTCGGACGAGGAGGATGTCTACGCCATGGTCAAGGCTGATGGCACGAAGGTGGAGAACCCCACCTGGGTCTTCCGCCGCGGGGCCAGCACCCTGAGCCTTCCGTGGGCCCTAGACGTTCTATCTGAGCAGTGGTTCTCCGGACTCAACATCTCCGAGGAACCTCAATCCCGCTCTGGCTTAGGCAGCAGAAAACCCGCCCCGGATGATGTCCGGGGCGGGTTTAACTGTGGTGCAGAAGTGTGTGACTACTTGCGGGACTGACCCGGCTTCGGCACGTTCGGCTTCGGCGCTGCTGCCTTGGCCTGCTCCTTCTTCTCCTCTGCGGCCTCAGCCTTCTCCTCAGCCTTTGCCTCGTCGTCGAGGGCCTCTTCGACCTCGTCGACGGCTGTGGCGATGTCCTCGACCTTGTCTGCGGCGACCACGTCGTCGACAGCGTCGTCAACCTCGTCGGCAGCCTTCTTCTCCTCGGCGGTCAAGTCGGCCTCCTTCGGCGGCTTCGGCGGGTTCGGGGTGCCATTGCCGGTGGTGGTTGCAGGTGCCTGCTGGACCGGCAGGTCGTTGGAGTTGCTGCGGAGCTTCCACACAACAACACCGACGATGACGGCGACGAGAGCGAACAGCAGGGTTCCGCTGGCCAGACGACCGGACTTCTGGTCCTCGACGGCGGCGACAGCCTGCTCGGTGCCCGGGAAGCCCTTTTCGATCTTCTTGGCGCGCTTGGTTGCCTGCTTGGCTGCCTTCTCGCTGAACTTACGAACCTGCTTGTCGGACTTTTCGACCTTCTTGGCGAACTTGTCGGTCTTCTTCTCCGCAGCCTTGCCGATCTTGTCGGCCTTCTTCTCTGCCTTGGAGAGCTTCTTCTCGACCTTCGACTTCTTCTTCATGGCCTCGTCGACGGCGCGGTTCTGTGCTTCGCCAGCTTTCTCAGCTGCGAGCTCTTCGAACTCAGAAGCCTTCTCGATGGCCTGCTCGCGCAGATCGCCGGCCTTCTCGACGGCCTGCTCGCGGAAATCGGATGCCTTCTCACGGAAGTCACCGAAACCGGAGATAGCGCGCTCCTTGAAGTCCTCGAAGCTCTCCTTGGCCTGCTCGGAGGCGTCAGACGCAACGTCCTTAGCCTGAGCGGTCACGTCGGAAGCGAGGTCCTCAGCCTGAGCTGCGCCCTTCTTGGCGGACTTCTCTGCCTTCTTGGCGCGCTTCTTGGCCTCCTTCTTCGCGTCCTCGATGCTGTCGTGAAGGTCCGCAGCCTTCTTGTCCTTGTAATCGGTGTACGCGGTGAGTGCGGACTGGGCGCCCTTGAGCGCGAGATTTGCTGTCGTGTTCACTTCGGATCTTCTCCTCGAACGTTCGTGGATCTATGCCCTACATATATAGGCTATGTGTTTTTTGATGTGTTCGTTGTAGAAGTTTCGGGATCGTCGGTAACGTGGGTGGAGTGACTATCAAGACTGCTACCGCGACCGTGCACACGAACTACGGTGACATCGTCATCGAATTGTTCGGCAACCACGCCCCGAACACCGTCGACAACTTCGTCGGCCTGGCCGAGGGCACCAAGGAGTACTCCACGGAAAACGCTTCCGGCACTACTGAGGGCCCTTTCTACGACAACGCGATCTTCCACCGCATCATCTCCGGCTTCATGATCCAGGGCGGCGACCCGCAGGGTGTTGGCACCGGCGGACCGGGCTACACCTTCGACGATGAGATCCACCCGGAGCTCCAGTTCGACCGCCCGTACCTGCTGGCCATGGCCAACGCGGGCAAGGTCGCCGGACGTGGCACCAACGGCTCCCAGTTCTTCATCACCACCGTTGCGACCCCGCACCTCAACGGAAACCACACCATCTTCGGTGAGGTCGTTGGCGATGAGTCAAAGAAGGTCGTTGACACCATCGGCAAGGTGTCCACCGATCACTTCGATCGTCCGAAGGAGCCGGTCGTCGTCACCGGCATTGACATCGAGAAGTAAGCCCTCCCACCGCCCGGGATCTTCATCCTTTGGGCGGCACCACACCCATCTCTAGGCACCACACCCCGAATGGGGTTGGCCCGGAGGTGGGTGTCGTCGTTTCTGCGGTCGCCCGGTCGGTACCGTCAGACCATGTCGGACAGCAGCTTGAGTCAGCCGGTACCTCGTTCACCCAAGGGCCAACCGGGGTTCTTCCGCCGGCAATTAGCTGGTGCGCCGGTCACCGCGGGCATTCTGGTGCTCTGCACCGCTGTGTACCTGCTGACCGCTGCTCTCTCTGGGTCCTTCATGGATAATCTCCGCGCCCCAGATGTCATGCGCTTCACCCTTTACGGCGACGGAATCGCGCACTTTGGCTTCCCAGCGTGGACCGTCGTGACCGGGCCACTCCTGCATTCAGGGCCCGTTCACTTGATGTCGAACATGCTGTTGGTGTTTCTGGCTGCTCCGCAGGTGGAGCGGGACTGGGGATCGGTGCGCTACCTGCTCATGGTGTCCATTTGCGCGCTGGCGTCCTCCGCCGCTGTGCTGACCTGGTCTCCTGATTTGCCGACAGTCGGTTTCTCCGGCGCGGTCCTGGGCATATGGATGGTCCTCGGCGCACAGTTCTATTTGATCGACCCGAAGTTGGTGCGCGGCATCCTCGTCTTTGTGGTCGTCACTCTCGCGATGCCGTTCTACGTCGGCGGCATCTCCTGGTCTGCTCACCTCGGCGGGATGCTTGCAGGTTTCGCCATTGCGGTGGGTTGGTACATCGCTTCCCGACGTTCAGTTGGCACCACCCGCGACCGCGCCCTCTACGCAGTCCTTGCAGTAGTTGGGGCGGCGGTTCTCGCGTGGCTCGCGCTCGCGGCCTCCTAAGATCCGACTTTCCACCAGTCAGTGGAAAACGGTTGTCCGCAGATGTGGACAACTGGAGACTATCTGTCCACTGTTCGTCCACCGACTGTCCACAGGTTTTCCACTGCAGCAGGGATTTCTCCACAGGTGTGGTTTATCCACATAGTTATCCCCGACTGTTGATAATGCCAATCTTGTAATTTCCGATTGCCTGTGCGAAAAGTTCCTGAATTGTCAACGTGCAGCGGTGATGTTGGCTCCAAAACTGCATTGTGGAGGTTGTGCACAGGCTTATCCACAGACTGTTGATAATGTGGAAAGTCGGAAACGAGGCTCTAGATGCCGGGTTATCCACAGAGTGGGGATGGTGGAGATCCACTGTCAGGTTGAGTTTTCCCCGGTTTGTCAACAATTACGCCGATGTAATCCCCACAAATGTGGATAACTTTTCGGGGTGTGGGTTGAGGTACGAGGACGTCGGGAAGCACATCTTTAACCCAGGCATGCGAAAACCCCGGTGCCACAGGCAACCGGGGTTCAGTACGGACGCAGGCTTAGTGACCGCGGGCGATCCATTCGTCGAGGTGCGGCGCCTCATCACCAATAGTCGTGGAGTCACCATGACCGGTGTAGACGACCGTCTGACCCGGCAGCGGCAGCAGCTTCTCCCGGATCGACTCGATGATGGTGTCGAAGCTGCTGAACGAACGACCGGTGGCGCCGGGGCCGCCGTTGAACAGAGTGTCACCGCTGATGAGAACGTCAATCGACGGGATGTAGAGGCAGCAGCAACCCGGGGAGTGGCCGGGGGTGTGCAGAACCTTGATCTCTGCGCCGTCGATCTCGAAGACCTGACCGTCCGAGAGATCCTCGTGGTCGACCTCCGGGTGCGTCTTGTCCCACAGCACCTGGTCCTCCGGATGCACGTACACGGGCGCTCCGTACGAGGCCAGCAGCTCCGGGACGACGGTGATGTGATCGTTGTGGGCATGGGTGCAGATGACACCAAGGACGGTGCGGTCGCCCACAGCATCCATGATCGGCTCGGCCTGGTGGGCCGCGTCGATGATGAACACCTCGTCATCGTTGCCGATGACATAGTTGTTGTTCTCTACCTCCCACTCACCACCGTCCAGGGCGAACATGCCCTCGGTGACGACCTTCTCCACGCGCAGTGATGATGTGCTCATGTTCGGAGCTCCTGTTTCTTTGTTGGTTTCCGTGGATCCTGTTTACCAGGGCGCTCAGCCGACAGATGCAGGGAACTCCACGACGGACCGCAGAACCTCACCCTGCTTCATCTTCGCGAAGGCGCTCTCGACGGCCTCAACACCGATGCGCTCGTCGACGAACTCGCCGAGCGGGAAACGGCCCTGCAGGAACAAGTCTGTGTACATGGGGAAGTCGCGCTCCGGCAGACAGTCGCCGTACCAGGAGCTCTTCACCGCACCACCGCGGGCGAAGATGTCCAGGAACGGAAGGTCCAGGCGCATCTCCGGGGTCGGCACGCCGACCAGGACAACTCGGCCGGCCAGATCACGGATGTAGAAAGCCTGAGTGAAGGTCGCCGGCAGGCCGACGGCGTCGACCACCACGTCTGCACCGACGCCACCGAGAACCTCGTGGACAGCCTTCACGATCGGCATGTCCTCACCCTGTGCGTCCGGATTGGCCTCCAGGGAGCCCGGGTTGATGGTGTGGGTCGCGCCGAATTCCTTGGCGCGCTCAAGCTTCCGGTCATCCAGATCGATAGCGATGATGGTGCTGGCACCGGCCAGTTCCGCGCCGGCGACGGCAGCCATACCCACGCCACCACAACCGATCACTGCCACGGTCTCACCGCGCTTGATCTCGCCGGTGTTCACCGCAGCGCCCAGGCCAGCCATGACACCACAGCCGAGCAGCCCGACGGCCGCCGGATCGGCAGAGGGATCAACCTTGGTGCACTGGCCCTCATGGACCAGAGTCTTCTCAGCGAAGGCGCCAATGCCGAGGGCAGCCTCGAGCTCCGTGCCGTCCGCGAGGGTCATCGGCTGCGAGGCGTTGTGAGTATTGAAGCAGTACTTCAGGTCTCCCTTGCGGCAGGCACGGCAGTCGCCGCAGACCGCACGCCAGTTGAGGACCACGAAGTCACCGGGCTGCACATGCGTGACGTTGTCACCGACGGTCTCCACGATGCCCGCGGCCTCGTGTCCGAGCAGGTACGGGTAGTTGTCGCCGATGCCCCCGTCTCGATAGGCCAGGTCGGTGTGGCATACGCCGCAGGCCTGGACAGCGACGATGACGTCGTTGGCGCCTGGGTCCGGCAGGACGACGTCGACAAGCTCGACCTCTGCGTCCTTAGCCCGAGCGATGACTCCCTTGACGGTGGTGGGCATGAAAACTCCTTGTGACTGTGATCTTCCCGGCGGCGCTGGGGCCGCGCGGGCGGGATGTGCTGTACGTCTTCGACCCTATGAGCAATTCCCAGGAGATAGCACTACCGACCCGGGCAGTTCTCCTACCTGAACAGGTAGGGTCAGACCATGGATCTGCACAGTTCCGAATCACCAGTCATCTTGCTACAGTCAGCACTGGCGGTGTTGCGCTCGCGGGATTTGTCAGACCGCGCCACCCGGGTAGAGGCTGAGCGCATCATCTCCGATGGGCTGCTGCATCTGACCTCCGACGCCCGTCGGCACCGGGCAGGCACCGACGATGGCGGGGTCGAACCGGTCGCCTCAGCGTTCGCGGCGCTTGGCGATGAACTCAAAACACTGGCTCGGCATAACGTTCTGGCGTTCGACCTCGTGCCCCCGCCGACCGGTGGCCGAGCACTGCCAGGGCCGGTTGCCTCGGCGGCGCGAGACATCGTGCGGATGCTGGTGCTGATCAGTATCGAATCCGGGCATGTAGACCGCGTCCGAATCGTGTGGGACTGCGACGGCACGAGTCTGCTCATGGAGTTCCGAGACAACGGTCCAGGCAAGAGGTCGCGCTCGGACGACACTTACCGCCGAGTAGCGGAGAAAGTTGAAGGCGTTGGCGGCAGTTGGTCGATGGACTCCGCCGAAGGCTGGGGCTCCCTCTTCAAGTTTGAACTTCCACTGGAAGACAACACCCAAACTCCTCAGGCACCCGGCGAACTGACCGACATGCAACAGAAGGTGCTGGCGCTGCTGGCAGACGGACTGACAAACCCCGAGATCGGATCCCGCCTGCACTTGAGCGTGAACACAGTGAAGTACCACGTCAGCCAGTTGATGAAAAAATACGGCGCCACCCGCCGCACGGAACTTGCCGTGCTGGCGCGGTGACGCCGTAAGAGGATCGTCGGCTGGGGGTTATTTCCAGCCCATTGTCATTAACAGTCCGACCACGAACAGCCCGAATCCGATCAGGTAGTTCCACGCGGACAGGCTCACCATGAAGGGGATGTAGCCGCCGGCGATGTAGAAGACGACCAGCCAGACCACGCCGATCAGCATCAGGCCGAACATGATGGCCTTGTACCAGGTCGGCGTAGACGTGGAATTGATCTTCACCGGGGTGCGGCTGACGGCCCCCGAACCGGACGAACCTTCTGATCCGCGTTCGACTCGTGCCTTGGGCATCTGTCTGCCTCCGTCGCTTCTGAAGTGGTTGAGTGGGTTCCGCGACTAATCTACCAGTAAGATTCTCCGATATGCGGATCCTCGTCGTCGATAACTATGACAGCTTCGTCTTCAATCTGGTCCAGTATCTGGGACAGCTTGGTGAAGAGACGACAGTCTGGCGCAATGACGCGCCGGAACTCGACGATCCCTCGGCAGCTGTTGAGGATTTCGATGCCATTTTGATCTCGCCCGGCCCGGGTGAGCCCAAGAGTGCTGGCCAGTCGATGGCTGTGATTGAGGCAGCAGCGCAGAAGCGCATCCCGCTCTTTGGTGTGTGCCTTGGTCACCAGGCAATCGGTGAAGTCTTCGGTGCGTCCGTCGTTCGTGCTGATGAGCTGCTCCACGGCAAGACTTCTCCGGTGATCCATGACGGCACGGGTGTCCTGAGGGACTTGCCTTCGCCGTTCATCGCCACGCGATACCACTCCCTGACGGTCGCGGAAGAAACGCTTCCCGACGTCCTGGTCCCCACCGGCCACACCGCATCCGGCATGCTCATGTCGATGCGCCATCGGGATCTTCCGATCCATAGTGTCCAGTACCACCCGGAATCAGTGCTGACTCAGTACGGTCATCGGATGTTGGCCAACTGGCTGACCCTTGCTGGCGGGTCCTACTCGGAAGCTGTGCTCACTCGCCTGGAGGATCAACAGGCGGGCTACCAGGCCGCGTTCGTCGCAGCCCGGTAGCGAGCCTCGGATCTACAGACCGAAGCGGTAGACCTCGACGGTCACCGTTCCGTTTCGGGACACCGCAGAGCCGGAGCTTGGCGACTGTCCGGCGACCTCTCCGACCTGCAACAGGTCGGTGGTGTTGACCGGCTGCTCATTGACCGAACCGGTGAATCCGTCGTCGCGGAGGCGGTCGCCAACTTCAGTGGCATCCATTCCGATGACGCTCGGCATGCGCATCTGATTGCCGCGGGAGACCTCGATCTCGACGGTCGATCCGACCGGCATGGTCGATCCGGATCCCTGAGTCGTGATGACCCGACCGGAGGGCTCCACCCCGTCTACGTCGATGACCTGGACCTCGAAGCCTGCGGACCCCAGGGTATTGCGAGCATCCTCGACGGTCAGTCCGGTCACGTCCGGGACCTGGCGGTTCGCCGATCCTGATGATGCAGTCAACTGTACCGTCGTACCGAGCGACACACGATCGCCGGCAGCGGGATTCTGTTCGACGATGTCTCCTTCGGCGATGTCCTCCGAGGTGACTTCATTCATCACTGGATCAACCACGAAGCCAGCTGCGAGCAGGGTGTCCCGGGCGTCGGCTGCCGGAATTCCACGCACATCTGGCAGGTCGACGATTTCTGGTCCGCTAGACAGCAGCAGCGTCACCGTCGAGCTGGTCAGAGCTGAGGTGCCCGGACCTGGGTCCGTCGTGACTGCGAGTCCCTCGGGGACATCAGGATCCGGGGTCTCTCCGAGCTGGACGTTGAAGCCGGAATCTTCCAGGACTTGCGTCGCCTGATCCTCTTCCATTCCGGCGACTTCCGGCACCGTGGTGGTCGAAGATCCGATCTGGAATCCGTTGCCATTGCCAGAAAGCATCAGTGCGCCGCCGGCACCACCGAGCAGTGCCACGATCGCCAGCAATGCGACGATCGGCCAGATCCGCCTGCGCTTTGCTGGCTGCCCGGAATCATTCCGGTCGAGATCCTGGTTGCCTGATGCGCCGGCCGAAGGACCGTTTTCTGCGCCACCTGCCATTGCCGCGGCGCCGGCAGCACCTGCTGCGGCACCGGCCTGCGGGATGAACTCTGTGGTGTTTGCGTCATTGTCGCCCTGCGGCGGAATGTGGTTCGCCGCGGCCAACGGCACCTGGCCCTGCTGCAGTCGACGAAGATCTTTCGCCATATCGTCGGCGGTGTCGTACCGCTCTGCAGGGTCCTTGGCCATGGCAGTGAGCACGACCGAATCCACAGCGGTAGATTCCGCTGCCCCGAGCTCCGGAATATGTGCGGACGGCGAGTCCGGCATGTCCTGGACATGCTGGTACGCGACAGACAAGGGAGTCTCGCCAATGAAGGGCGGCTCACCGGTGACGCATTCGTACAGGACACAACCGACCGCATACGTGTCAGAGCGACCATCGGCGGGTTTGCCGCGGGCCTGCTCTGGAGACAGGTACTGCGCCGTGCCGATGACTGCAGCGGTCTGAGTCATCGATGTGGTGTCACCGAGGGCGCGGGCGATACCGAAGTCCATGACCTTCACGTCACCGGTGGTGGTGATCATGATGTTGGCCGGTTTGATGTCGCGGTGAATGATTCCCGCCCGGTGCGAGAAGTTCAGAGCGTCACAGACCGGGGCGAGGATGCCCGCAGCTCTGTTCGGATCGATGGTGCCCTCGCGCCGAAGGATGTCGCGAAGAGTCTCGCCGCGCACCAGTTCCATCACGATGTACGGAACGGTTCCCATTCCGGTGTCGGTCTCGCCGGTGTCGAACACCGCCACGATCGACGAATGGTTCAGTTTGGCTGCGTTCTGGGCCTCGCGGCGGAACCGCTCTACGAATGCGTCGTCTCTAGCGAGATCGACTCGCATCATCTTGATTGCCACATCGCGGCCGAGAAGTGTGTCGGTTGCGGTGTAGACATCGGCCATTCCTCCGTAACCGATGACGTCGCCGAGCTCGTATCGGCCGCCGAGAAGCTGTCCGTAGTTGATACTCATCCTGGCACCTCCTCCTTGGATCGATGGGCTGGCTGGTAGTCACCGGTCATGGTCTGGGTCCTCACGGCACAGTTCCTTCCGTGAGACCCGCAATGTCTGGCACCGAATCCGGCAATTGAACCGGAACGGACTCTAAGGATGTATCGATGAACTGCTGCAGATAGTTTCCGGTCTGTTGCAGAAGGGGCTGGATTCCCTGCCAACGCAAGGTGTTCCAGGCCTGCTGAAGTCCGTCGAAGAACCCCATATTCTGCGCCAACGCGACCAACACGATGAACGCGATGATGAAAAGCAACATCAGAAACAGGGTGGTCTTCACCAGGGTGGACAAGCAGCCACCGCGGGCTTTTCGCCTCGGGGCCTTCTGCCGCGCAGGAGCCTTCTGTGGTTGCTGCACCGGCGGCGGGACCTGAACCGGGCGTTGCCCAGTGCCCTGAACTGGGCGCTGACCCGTAGCCTGGACCGGCCGCTGGCCAGTAGCCGGCATGGGCCGCGGTGGCACCCGAGTCATGGCACCGAGTTCCTGGGTCGCCGGATTCGCGGCGTTGGATTGCATGTGCACCGACGGCCGGGCACCGACTGGCTGCGGCGGGCGCCTGCCAGATCGGACTTCGCGAACAGCCAGCGCGAGTTCCCGGCCGTCCGCGTAGCGTCGCGCCGGGTCCTTCCGCAGCATGATTCCGACTAACTCGCGCACATGTGGGTGAACCGTCGGAGGCAGTGCCGGAGGAGCATCGTTGATGTGAGCCAAGGCCACGGCCACGGAAGAGTCCCCAGTGAACGGACGCTGACCCGCGAGCATCTCGTACGCGACACAGCCAAGTGAATACACGTCCGAAGACGGCTCGACGTTTTCTCCACGAGCCTGCTCCGGGGACACATACTGCGCCGTGCCCACGACCATGCCGGTCCGAGTCAGGGCGGTGTCTTCGGCGGCTTTCGCGATACCGAAGTCGGTGATCTTCACCAGGCCTTCAGGGGTCACCAGAATATTGCCTGGCTTGATGTCCCTGTGAACCAATCCCGCGGCATGGATGGCGGATAGACCGTGGGCCGCCTGCTCCAAAACGTCGATGGACAGGTGTTCTGGGATGGTGCCGAGGCGGGTGAGAACCTGGGCCACCGACTCTCCGCGGATGTACTCCATGATGATGAGACATCCGACGGAGGACTCGCGGTGGTCCATCAGTCGCACGGTGTTTGGGCTCTTCACCGAATGAGCTGCCACTGCTTCATTGCGGAAGCGCTGGCGGTACTCGCGGTCCTGCGAGTACTCCTGCTTCAGTGTCTTGATGGCGACCGGGCCGCCATTGCGGACATCTTCGGCCAACCAGACGGTAGCCATGCCGCCGCGTCCGAGAAGACTTCGGATGCGGTAGCGGTCGAGCGGAATCATCGCCTGGACAGCCTGGGCCTCCTCATTGAGGTGACTCGGTTGAGCGGACATAGGGATCACCGCTCAGCCTGTTCGACAGCTCGGATGACCGCCTCACCCACGGGCCTTGCAACGGTGGCACCAGTGGCGCCGCTACCCATGTTTCCGCCGTTTTCCACGACGACTGCGACAGCGACATCTGAATCCGGGGCGAACCCGATCCACCACACGTGCGGGGCGTACTCGCCGCGGACCTCACCGTGCTCGGCAGTACCGGTCTTGGAGGCGATCCAGTTGGAGTCGCCACCGGATTGAGACTGCGACTGACGCATCAGGTCGGTCATGATTTCGGAGGTGTCCGGGTGGATGGCCTCACCAAGCGCGTTGGGTTGGATGTCCTGCAGGGTCGACAGGTCCTGTCCCTGGACACTCCTGACCAATTGCGGCTCCATCATGACGCCGCCATTGGCGATCGCCGCAGCGATTAGAGCGTTCTGCATGGTGGTGAAGGAGACGTCGCGCTGACCGATGGCGGTCTGGCCAAGGGCAGCGTCATCGGGGATATCACCGATGGTCGACGGGTCCTGCGGAACGCCGAGTCCGTCGAAGGTCTCCCCGACGTGGAAACGATCAGCTACCTCGCGCAGGGGATCTGCACCGGTATCAATGGCGAGCTCGACGAAGGCGGTGTTGCAAGATCGGGCGAAGGCCTCACGCAGCGGCACATCGCCACCACCTGCGCAGGCGTTGCCGCCGTAGTTCTCCAACGTGGTGTTGGTTCCTGGCAGGGTGATGTTCGCAGCGCCAGTGACCTGAGTGTCCGGGGTGGCGCCGTTTTCCAGTGCCGCGATTGTCGTCAGCACCTTGAAGGTAGAGCCCGGAGGCAGCGGATGCTGGGCGCCACGGTTCGTCAGCGGCAGGTCCGGGTCAGAGATGTACTGCGCCCAAGCTCCCTCGTCACCGGCGGCGATGGCAGTCGGATCGTAGGTGGGGGTCGATGCCATCGCGAGGACCTCGCCAGTGGACGGCCGCAGTGCGACGACCGAACCGGAGTATCCATTGCTGGACAGCTCGTTGAACGCCGTCATCTGAGCCTCCGGGATGGCGGCCAGTTCGATGTTCGCTCCAGCGGATTCATTGCCGGTGATCAGGTCGATCGCACGAGAGGTGAACAGTGACGGGTCAGATCCGTTGAGGATCGAGTTCCGGGACTGCTCCAGTCCGGCGGAGCCATACACGTCAGAGAGGTACCCGGTGATCGGGGCCCAGGCCTCTGCGTTCGGGCCGTAGACACGGTCGTAGTAGCCGTCCTCGCCCTGCTCGGAGGATGCGAGGATCTCGCCTCCTGCCGTGATCTGGCCACGGGGGGTGGACTTCTCCTCCAGGAATTGCCTGGAGTTGAGCGGGTTCTGTGCGTACCGCTCCTGCTGGAACCCTTGGATCCAGGTGAGGTTGATGAGCAACGCCAGGATGAGGATGAAGACGAAGGTCACCGTATGTCGGATGCCGCGGTTCACTTGTTCACCTCTTTCCTCATGGATTCATCAATGATCTGGTCTGTCCCCTGGGGTGCACCGTCCCACGGTTGTGAGGCGGAGTCGGAGATCCTCAGCAGGATCGCGATGAGGATGTAACTCGCCATCAGAGATGAACCACCGGCAGACATGAACGGAGTCGTCAGACCCGTCATCGGCAGCAGCTTCGAGATGCCGCCGACGACGACGAACAACTGGATCGCCAGGGTTAGCGACAGTCCGGCAGCTAGAAGCTTGCCGAAGGAATCACGGACCTTCATCGCTGCGGTCATGCCGCAGGTGATGATGATGGCGAACAGAAGGATGATCGCGGCCAGGCCGGCGAATCCGAGTTCCTCACCGAAGGAGGCGAGGATGAAGTCGGAGTGAGCGACAGGGACGTTCTCCGGGTATCCGTTACCCAGACCGGTGCCGGTGATGCCGCCCCAGCTCATTCCGAACAATGCTTGCGAGAGCTGGTATCCGCCGGAATCGTAGTGGGCCAGCGGATCGACAAAGTTCTCCACTCGTGTCTGGATCTTTGCGGAGATTTGGTACACAGCCACGCAACCGACGGCCATTAGGCCGAAGCCAATGACCAGCCAGGAGGCTCGGCCAGTGGTGATGTAGAGCATTCCCAGGACCGTGCAAAAGAGCACCAGTGCCGGACCGAAGTCATTCTGAAGGGCGATGATCAGCATGACCACACCCCAGACAGCGAGGATTGGCCCAAGGTCCCTCAGCCGAGGGAAGTCCAAACCGAGGAAACGCTTTCCCGCGACGTTGAACAGCGAGCGCTTGTTCACCAAAAGCTGCGCGATGAAGATCAGCAGCAGGATCTTGGCGAACTCGCCGGGCTGCACGGTGAACGGGCCGATCTGAATCCAGATGTCCGCGTCCGCGTTGATTCCTGAGCGCCAGAACAGCGGCATAGCCTGTAGTAGCAGACCGATAATGCCAAGGATGTAGGCGTACTTGCTCAGCGACCGGTGATCGCGCAGGAGCACCATGACAGCAACGAAAATCGCGACACTGAGCATGGTCCACAGCACCTGGTTACGCACCAGGTTCTGGTCCTGCGCCAGATCCAGGCGGTAGATCATCACTAGACCGAGGCCGTTGAGCGCCGCGACAACAGGAAGAATTACCTGGTCAGCGTGCTTGGCGACCATGGATAGCGTCAGGTGTGCGACGCCAAAGACAAGGATGAATCCACCGAGGATCCAGAAGATGTCGGACGTGGCTTCATATCCCTGGCCCAGTTCCATCGACACTAGTGCGACGACGGTGAGGACCCCGGCCAGGACCAGGAGCCACAGTTCCTTCTTTCGGAGTGTGGGTGCTGGAATCGTCGGCATACTCATCGTGCAGTCACCTCCCGGCAGTTGATCCCCGGCTCAGAACCGGGGCTATTGGTGACCGCGGAGCCGGCGTCATCGCCGTTCTCCGCGCCACCTTCTTCTCCCTCCGGCTCTTCAGCCGACGGGGTGGAATGCTCCACGGTCAGGCAGACCGGAAGAGTCTGGTCGTCCAGACGAGTGATTTGGTCCGTGATCTCGTCCAAGGAACCGGTAGGAAGTCCGGACTGAACCATGGAACGGCCGACCTGGTTCAGGTCGGTCATTCGCATCAGATGGCAGGTTGCCTGGTCCGGATTGAGATCGGCGTCTGCCAATTGTGCTCCGCCTCCGTGATCGAGACAGATGTATCGGTCATGCGAATTGACCGACAGACCGAGGATCGATCCGGGGACTCCGCTGCGGACCTCAAGGAGCTCCACCTCATCGTCAGACTGACCGTTAGTGTCTTCGTCGCTCGACGCGGCAGCCTCGTACGTTACGTAATACGACGAGGAAATCTGCTGGTAGGCGAAAACGCCCAGTGCGGACACTAGGGCGAGAGCGAGGAGGGAAGCGGCGATGACAATCCATCGGCTTTTTCCCTGGGATTTTTTCTCTGGTGTGGCAGTAACTGCGCGGCTCTGTTCAGCCGGAGGTCGCATCGCGGCGGCACGTCCTGCGGACGTGTCTGGACGCGGGCCCTCCGCTGTGGGATCACCCAGTGCACCAGCCAAAGAGGGCCTCGACGGGGTGGGTGCCGAAGCATCCACGACATCTGCCACGACGATGGTGACGTTGTCGGGCCCGCCGGAGCGAAGCGCGAGGGAGACGAGCTTGTCTGCGGCCTCCCGTGGGGTGCCTTCGGCAAGCACCTCCTCAATGGTGTCGCGGCTGACCGGGTCGGACAGCCCGTCCGAGCAGATCAGATACCGATCGCCTTGGCGGACGTCGCGGTACTTAAGCGTGGGCTCGACCGGACGGCCGGTCAGGGCCTTCAAGATCAGTGAACGCTGCGGGTGGACGCTTGCCTCATCAGCGGTGATCCGACCTTCGTCCACCAGCGACTGCACGTACGTGTCGTCCCTCGTGATCTGCGTCAGCGTGCCATCGCGCAGGAGGTAACCCCGAGAGTCGCCGACGTGGCACAGTCCGACGCGGGAATCGTCGAAAAGCAACGCGGTGAGCGTGGTTCCCATGCCTTCGGTGACGGGGTTCGCCTCTACCTCCTCGGCGATGCTGGCATTGCCTTCGTACATCGCATTGCGGAGGTCTTCTAGGAGGTCAGCCCCCTGAGCGTCATTGTCGAGCTTCGACAAAGCCGCGATCATCAGCTGCGAAGCAACCTCACCTGCAGCGTGGCCGCCCATGCCGTCGGCCACCGCCAGCAGACTCGGTCCCGCGTAGGCGGAATCCTCGTTGTTCTGACGTACCAGGCCGCGATCTGAGGCGGTGACGTAGTTAAGTGCGTATGTCACGGCTGCAACCTCAACGTCGTTCGTCCGATCCGAATCTCCATGCCAGGCTCCAACTTCTCCGGAGCATCAACACGCTGTCCGTTCAGGTACGTGCCGTTGCGCGAATCCAGATCCTCCAAGAACCATTCCCCATCGCGCGAAATGAGGCGGGCGTGGTGGGAGGATGCGTAATCGTCGTTAAGCACGAACGCAGAGTCATCGGCGCGGCCGATGGAGATCTCCCGCTGGTTGTTCAGGTTCATGCGCGAACCAGCCAATGGGCCGGCCGTGACCAGCAGCTGCTGGGGAACCTGGGCGCGGTGGAAGGGGCGTCCACGGCCCCCGCCGCCCGCCGGAGCAGCCGACCGAACTGGCCGGAGCCCGGACACCGCATTGGTGTCCGCACGCAGCGCCCGCATGGTCATCCAGATGAAGAACCACAGCAGAACCAGCATCGCGATGCGCGACAGCAGGAAGACAATCGCCTCCACGTCCCTACCTCCTTGTTAATGCACTTTCCCGTTAATGCACTTGTCTCCGGACCACGGAAAGTCCGTGATCCGGGGTTGAAACTGGTGCGAAAATCGCTGTCACACTGGATGAGTCAGCGAATCCGGACCTCCAGGACCGAATGGCCCACGGAAATGATGTCGCCTTCCGCCAGCAGCCAGTTCTCGACCGGGGTGTCATTTACCATCGTGCCATTAGTCGACCGCAGATCGACGAGGATTGCGTCACGTCCGTCCCAGTTCAGCTCAGCGTGCTGACGGGAGACACCGGTATCTGGCAGTCGGAAATCAGATGCAGTTCCACGACCAATGATGTTCGATCCGTGCTTGACGGTGAAGGTTCGGTTGGAACCGTCGAGAAGCAGCAGTGACACCGTTCGTTCATCAGCCGGCGGCTGCTGAAGTGAACCGGCCGCCGGTGAGATCGAGGTCTTCTCGAAGTCGGCGTCCGCAGAATCTGAGGGCAGTGACCACGAATCGGCGGAGAAAGCTCCGGCGGCTCCTGCACCGGCGGCTGCCGCACCCGGGATGACGGGATCCAAGGGACCCTTCGGGAAATCCTGGGAAGGAAGGTCCTGCAGCGGTGCGTCCGACAACGGCCTGTGCGGATCAGGGGACTGGGTGGGGGCCGCGAACGGATCCTTGCCCTGGTCCTCGTGGCCGAAGGAATAAGAATCGCCCGAACCTTCGCCGGAGCCACCCTGGCTAGGTGTGGCAATGGTCGGCGTGAGGTGGTTGCCTTCGCCGTCGATGTAACCCGTGGTGTCGTCGGGTTGGGCCTGGAACTGTGATGCGGTCTTGAGCTGACCGGTGTGCAGCGAGGTGACCTCACCGACATACACATGCACCGATCCCTCTAGGGAGTAGCCGTTGTTGCGGCAGTACCTAGTCATGCGGTCTGCGAGGTTCTCCGGAAGACTGGGTTCGCTTTCCGTGAGGTTCGCGAAGTCCTTAGAGCTAACGCCGATCCGGAAGTCGTTCGGTGCGAGGAAGGTGCCGTCGGCGTCCTGCATCAGGAAATCTTCGATCTCCTGCTTTAGGCACTCCTCCAGCTCATTCGGCACGACCTTCCCACCGAAGACACGCGCAAAGCTGTTGTCCAGCCCGCGCTGAAGCGAGCTGTCCAGCTTGCGGATGCGTCCGAGAAAATCCATACGCCGGGTATCACCTTCCGTGTTGTGGACGGCGCCTGAGCGCCGCATGCGACGACGTCCGTCGCGAATGGGGACCAGTATAGATAAACCGCGCTTGATTCCAGAGTTAAGAAACAGTGGTGAGGTGGACGTAGTTGTCGATGTTGTTTTCGCTTTACGACGCCCACATCACCTACCCACCACCCCAGAACCGGGTATGAGCTGGTGATTTGTACGTCGTGCGGGTTATCATGCTAAATTATTGAAGTCGCTACGGGCGAGTGGCGGAATGGCAGACGCGCTGGCTTCAGGTGCCAGTGTCCTTAGGGACGTGGGGGTTCAAGTCCCCCTTCGCCCACAGAGGCGGTCACACGAGGACCGCATGAACCGGGGTCATAGATTCGAAAGAGTCTGTGGCCCCGGTTCTTTGTATTTTCCGAGGGTCCCGAACCAGAAGCCCCGTCACGTTGAAGTGTGACGGGGCTGGGGGTGAGGGTTATCCGACCTTGTAGTCGCCGTCGCTCAGAACGGTTTCTGCGGTCTCCGGGGAGTCGGCGGCGCGGAACTCCAGGATTTGATCCGTGTGGTTGTGGTCGTACGCCTTCTGGCCGGTGCCTTCCGTGCGCTTCTTCAGGAGCTCTTCACGCTGCTCGAGGGGAGTCAGCGGGTTTCCGTACATACGACGGGAGACCTCCGGGCTGAACACGCGCGGGTTTTCTGCGGGGATGCCAAGAACTGCCGGCTCGTAGTAGCGCAGGGCGCGGGGGCAGATTCGGCTGATTCGCCACAGGAACAGCTTCGGGTTCGCAGCGAGCACCTTGTAGATCGGCCTCCATACGGCGATCGACAGAGTGTCCTTGAGTCGGGACTGCTTGACTCCGAGCATCGGGCGCATCCACCGCGGGTAGGTAGCAATGATGCTCCAGCGCAGCAAGGGGCGGCCGAGCTTCTGCAGCCACTTCGGCAGATCCGGCTCGATGGTCTCGAAACCGTCGAGGATGTGATCGACATTGCGGATCGCAGATTCGGATGCCGAAAGGCGCTCGCGCCAGTCGTCCAAGTACTTCAGGACTTCGCCGCGGGTGCGCGGGACGTCCTCCTGGCGGATCGGCTGGGCCGCAGCAGCGGTCACCATCTGCTGCCAGTACTCGTTTTCCTCGTCACGGGTGAGCTTTCCGGGGCCGAAGACCTCGTAGACGTAGAGGATGGAATGCCATGCGGTGACGTGGATCCAGAGCTGCGAGTCTGGGTTGTTGGCCTCGAAGGGGTTTCCGGTGACCGGGTTGATGCCGTAGGAGCGGTCGTGGACCTTCATCAGGATGTCGGACATCCGGATGACGGTCTGGGAGTCTGCAGTCAACCAGGAGACGAAGTACTCCATCGTCCGGTCGTATCGGATCGGGGTGCGCTGGTAGACCTGCCCGGACGCGTCGACGGCGGCGACGAGGTGCTCGATCGTCACCGCGCGGGCGAAGCCCTGCAGTGAGGCAGTGGGGTAGAGTCACACCCTCCATGCGACCGATCCGGGACCGAACCATCCCTCATCGAGACGCTTGATCTTGTCTTCTTTGCCACCCCGACGGAATGCGCTCTTGGCGGAGGCGTCCGTAGAAGTAGCTGTGGTGGTGGACTCAGTGGCTGCGGCAGAGGGGATGGAGTCTGCGGCGTGGCCCTGAGTCTCGCCGTCATTACCGCTATAAGGGCAGGACATTGGATGCTTCTTCGTGGGTGATGCTTTCAAATGTAGTGTGCGTCACAAGATTTTACCCGCAGATTTTGGTCTAGGAATGAAACAAGTCAATATTTCTAAGGAATCTTTGCCTCTCTGCGGTGACGGGCAAGATTCACCGCCGAGGCTCACTCGTCTGTCATTACAGTGAAGTCGATCCCTGCTGTCTGCAGCCTGTCCAGCAGGTTTTCACCCATGGCAGTTGCAGAAGTCACCTGGCCAGAGGTCGTCGGGTTCTCGTCGAACGCCAGAGACATCGCAGATTCGGCGAGCATCTTTGCCGTTTCCGTGTACCCCGGATCACCGCCAGTCACGCGAGTGTGGACGGTTTCTCCGCCACCGGTGCCAATGAAGTCGACGGTGAACCAGGTGCGGTCCCGTCGCTCTTGAGTCGGTCCGTCGCCACGAGCAACCCGCTTGCCGATGGCACCTCGAAGCGGAGGGATCTGCACTGCAAGAACGAACAGTGGAAAGCCGATCACCGATGCGATGACCGTGCGGAGTTTCTTGGCTCCGGCGAAGTGTGAGTAGGTGAAATCCGGGCCGTAGTCGGCTCGCGCCGCAGCGGAGTGCTTCACGACGTCCGGATCCACAGTCGGCAGCGGAATCAGCCAGTTGTCGGTGACGCGATCCCGGTGGGTTTTGCCCATCGTGGTGCGGACCTTCCGGCCTACCGGTCGCGGTTCGATCTCCGCGCGCTTTTTGCGGGTCCGGGACATGTCGCCGAGGCGCGACATCTGTCCCAGGGCTGAATGGAGGGTGCCACCAGAGAGGGAACCATTTGTGCGGACGATTCCTCGGATCGACAGCGGAACCTGCTCCGGAAGCTGTTTCACCGTGAACATCACACCGAGGTCATGTGGAATCGAATCAAAGCCGCAGGCATGGACGATGCGCGCCCCTGATGAGTGGGCGGCTTCGTGATGCTCCAGGTACATCCGGTCGATGAACTCGGGTTCACCAGTTAGATCTACGTAGTCAGTGCCCGCTTTGGCACAAGCTGCGACTAAGGGCTCGCCGTATTCGAGGTACGGTCCGACGGTGGTGATTACGACCTTCGTCGAGGCAGCCACCCGAGCGAGCGACTCCGGGTCTGTGGAGTCAGCCTCCAGCAACCCGACCTGCTCCATCGCGGGATTGATCCCCGCGATCCGGTCACGGACCTTCTCCAGCTTCTTTCTGTTGCGGCCGACAAATGCCAGGCGTGCGCCCTCGGGCAGGTTCTCCGCCAGGTAGTCCGCGGTGAGTCCTCCGGCGAATCCGGTGGCTCCGAATAGCGCTATATCGTATGAACGGTCGGTCATCGAGACATCCTTCCTACTGCATTGAGTACAAGTCTTTTTGGTGCTCGGCTGGCCACTATGGACCCCGCCGCATTTCGGAACCCGGACACGACGCTCGGTCTCGGATTCGGACGATCGAGTTCCTTGATCGCTCGCGACACGACCTCTCCGCTGGTCTGCGTAGTGCCGACGGAGAACGTGGAGTTGTCGTTGAAGAACTCCGTCTCGGTCGGGCCCGGGCTCAGCGTCAGAACCCTGAGCCCGGAGCCCCGCATCTCGTGGGAGAGCGCCTCTGTCAGAGACAGGACGTAGGACTTGCTCGCGGCGTACGCAGCCATTCCCGGCATCGGTTGGTAGGCGGCGGTACTAGCGATATTCACCAGTACCCCTTCTCCGGTTTCCTGCAGTCGTGGCAGCAGCAACCGAGTGAGGTCGGTGAGGAATCGGATGTTGAGGTCCAGCATCTGTGAGATGCGATCCGGCTCGGTATCGAGGAAATCTCCGAACAGTCCGAATCCGGCGTTGTTGATCAGTGAATCCACTTGGATGCCTTGCTCAGACAGCGTCTCGACGAGCCTCGCCGCCGCGCCGGCCTCGGACAGGTCCTGGGGGATGACGGTCGTCTTCACCGCGTATGTGTCTCGGATCCGATCTGCGACTTCTCGCAGCCGGTCCTCTCGCCGGGCCACGAGCACCACGTTCGCGCCTCTGCCGGCGAACTGTTCGGCGAAGGTCTCACCTAGGCCGGAGCTCGCTCCTGTGATCAAGACGGTGGTGCCGCCGTACTGGACGGGTTCGGGGGACTTTCTTCGCAACTGCATTCGTGTCTCCTGGTTCTGTCCGGGTACCGGCCGAAGCCGCCGTACGTTGCTCGACAGGCTACTTACTTTGTGGCGTGGAGCCGGCGAGTTTCGCTGCAATACCACTGAGCTGGTCTTCTAGGCCGCGAACGAGCTTTCGTCGGCCCGCCTCTTCCAAAATGCTGCGGGTATCGACTCCGAATTGCTCCCCAACGGCCTCCGCGTGACGCAGGAAGCTCGAATACACACCTGCGAAACCGAGGGTCAGAGTCTCTCGGTCCACTCGCACGGAGCGGTCCTGGAGCGGTCGGACTAGGTCGTCGGCGGCATCTTCCAGTGCGTGGAGATCACAACCGTGCGACCAACCCAGGCGCTCTGCCACGGCGATGACCGCCTCGAGCGGAGCGTTTCCGGCGCCTGCGCCCATGCCAGCCAAGGACGCATCGACCCGGTAGGCACCGTTCTCTACGGCAGCCACGGTGTTCGCCACACCAAGAGTCAGATAGTGGTGGGCGTGCACACCAACCTGAGTCGTCGGGTCAAGAACCTCACGCAGTGCAGACACCCGTGCCGCATATCCGTCCATAGTCAGCGCCCCGGCGGAGTCGGTGACGTACACGCAGCTCGCTCCATAGCCCTCCAGTAGCTGTGCCTGACGTGCGAGCTCCTCTGGGGAGGCCATGTGGCTCATCATGAGGAATCCCACCGGATCCATTCCCAGTTCTCGCGTGGACTCCAAGTGGCGGGCAGCTGCGGCTGCGGCGGTGGAATGGGTGGCGACGCGCACGATTTCTGCTCCAGCAGAACGAGCATCTTTCAGGTCCCGGGTGGTGCCGATTCCCGGTAGCAGCAACACGGAGGCGCTGTTTCCCCGACTGATCTGAGGTCTAAGTCGATGGTGCTCGGGAACGGTCACTGGCCTGGACCAGACATGCAGAGGCGCCAAGCACGATGCCGACCACTGTGAACACACTCAGGTCCTGTCCGAGTCCGACCCAGGCCAACAAGCTGGCCGTCGCGGGGATGACCGAGAAGAGGATTGACGCCGCGCGCGCACCAGACCTGGCCACGCACGTCGCATACAACGTGGTGGCGCCGATCGAGGAGAACACCACCATGGCGGCAATGAGCCACAGGGCGCGAGGCCAGTCGGTGACGTTGCCAGGCTCGAATAGTGCGACGACACCAGCGAAAGGAATCGACACTGTCACACCAATCGCGGTGATCACCAAAGGATGAACGCCAGTGAGGTGACGGCCTTGCTGAATCGCCCCGAAACTCAAGCCCAAAAGGGCGATGATGACTGACAGCAGCGGAAGCCCCAGGGAGTAGTCTTCGAGGATCATTGGGGTGCATGCGACAACCACCGCCGCAGCACCTAATGCCAGAGCGACTCTTCCTCGCGGGGACTCTCGGTGGGAGGTCCAGATCGTGAGAATCATCGATGTGACCACGGGATTCAGTGCAATGATGAGGGACGATAGCCCGGCGGAGACCCCATTGGCCAGAGCCCAGTACAAGAACAGGAACTGCACGCCCTGGATCAGCAGGCCTGCGATCACCGCATTGTGCAGTCGTCCCGGTGGGGGCATTGGTAGCCGCAGTGCCGCGACGATCAGCCACAACACCACCGCCGAGGCGACGAACCGCAGAAGAATCACCAGACCAGGTGGCATGACGGCTACACTCGCCGACCCCAGGGGATAGCCGGTCGCGTAGGCCAACACCGTGGCGACGGCTAGGACCGGCGTGAGCTTCTTCGAGGGTGGCGGGGCAGTGGGCATGCAAAAGAATCTGAGACACCAACACCGAGGAAGCAACATTGTCAATGAATCGCGCACGGTGGCTCATCACGTGCTGATAGCTTCGCATGATGCCGGAGATGCGAATTGAACGGTTACGGAGCCTGGTCGCCGTGGCGACGTACTCCGGGGTCAGCGGCGCCGCCGAGGCACTACTCCTCGGTCGTGCCACGGTCAGCGGGCACATCAAAAAGCTCGAACGGGACCTGCGCTGTGATCTGCTCAGGCCCTATGGTCGTGGAGTGACGCTCACTGCCGACGGCGAAGTTCTTGTTGCGAAAGCCCGTCAGATCCTTCAGATTCACGATGACGCAGTAGCCGAACTCGCACCACCAGGAGATCGGACCCTCGTTGTCGCGGCATCGGAACATGCGGCGGAGTTCCTCGTTCCCATGGTGACGTCAATCCTCCGGCGGGCATTTCCCGATCACGGGATCCGCCTGAGACTGACCCGCAGTGACAAAGCGCACGACATGTATCGGGGTGAACGAGCAGATGTGGCGTTGTTCCTGCGCAATCCCGCTCGGGAAGCGGTTAAGGTGGCGGACCTGCCGTTGGAGTGGATCGGAACTGAGCGGGGACCGAAGGAGAATGTCATCGTCTTCGATCGGCCCTGTGCGCTCCGTGACCAGGCGGTCGTGGCACTCAACGGCCGCACAGTCACGATCGTGAAGGAATGCCCGGACCTGGCGACGGTTCTGTCCGCGGTGGCTGACGGCGAGGGAGTCTCACCACTGCCACGGACCGGACCCAGAGCCCGTGGATTCACCACGGTCACCTCATTGCCGTCGATCCCGCCAGTTCCGCTGTATCTCGCGACTAGCGCTCGGGTCACTGCAGAGGTCCAGCGCGCGGTCGTCTCAGACCTACGTGACTACTTGATGGCGTCCTGAACTGGAATCATTCCCCGATCTGGGCCAAGATCCGTACCGCGCGATCATGGATCGGCTTGTCGACCATCTGACCGTCCACTCCCACCGCGCCACCGGTGGCAGTGCTCGCGTCGACGACGGACCGTGCCCAGTCGACATTCTCATCACTGGGAAGGAAGCCCGCCCGGACCGCCGGGATCTGGGCCGGATGGATGCACAGCTGCGCTGTGACGCCGAGCCCACGCAGCCGCTTAGCGTCCTGCTCAATCACCTCAGTGTCCCGGAGACTAAACGGGGGAGAGGCCACCGGCCCAGCCAGACCTGCGAGCCTGGAGTCAATGACCAGCCGCGCATAGATGTGATCCATCGTGGGGGAGGAGATCTCCGCATCCAGGTCAAAGGAGAGATCGGCCGCACCAACGGCGAACCGAACCACACCGGGCACCGCCGCGATCTCCGCAACTGCAGCCAGACCTCTAACGCTTTCCACCGTCGGAATGACAGGAATTCCCTCCGGCAACGCAGCCACTGCCTCCGTGACCTGGGCTGCGGATCCGATCTTGGGAATGACAATTCCAGCAACACCGGCCTGGCCTGACAATGCCTGCAGGTCCCGCTCGAACCACCGCGAATCCGGCGCGTTCACTCGCACCAGAACCGGACGGGATAAACCGGCCTCTAGTGCCTGCAGCAAGTCCGCCAGGGACGACTCCTTGTCAGCATCAGCGACGGCGTCCTCCATATCGATGATCACCACATCGGCGTCGCTGGCCAGTGCTTTCTCGTATCGATCCGGCCTCGAGGCGGGTACGAACAAGAAGCTAATGGCGGTGCTGGGGGAGCTCATTCAGCGGCTCCGGCGTGGATGTACTCGATCGATGCGGTCGTCGCAGGTTTCCCGTCCGGGCCGATGATCTGCACTTCCTGCAGTGAACCGCCACGGTCACCAAACTCGGAGGAGTCACCGCCAACTACGTGGAACTGCTCATTGACGAACAGCGGCGCCCGCGCGGAGAACTCGAACGACAGCACCACCGCACCAGGATGCTCGTCGAGGAACGACTCCATGATGTACGTCGCAAGCAACGGCCCATGCACCACCAATCCGGGATACCCCTCTACCTGGGTCGCGTAGGCCTGGTCGTAGTGAATGCGATGAGTATTGAAGGTCATCGCGGAGTAGCGGAACAAGGTCCGCTCGTCAGGGCGGAAAGTCCGATACCAGGGTGGGGTGGTGTGGAGGGGGGCGTCGGGACGCGGGTCTTGAGCAGCAGGCTCCGTCACGTCCACTGCCTCCCGGTAGACGAGGGTTTGCCGCTCCACGCGCGCGACCTCCCCACGCGCACTGATCTCGTGGCGCAGCACCACAAAACAGAGCCGGCCGCTGGAACCCTCCTTGTTAGTAACCGAATCAACCGAGGTCACCCGCCGGATTGCAGTGCCAATAGAGATCGGCGCGTGGTACTCGATGGTGCTGCCTGCCCACATCCGGCGCGGCAGATTCGCATCCGGGATGAACACGCTGTGCCCCGGATGCCCGTCCGCACCGAGCGCATCCGTCGGCGCCGTCGGCGTGAAATGGAGCCAGTGCTCCAAGGGCGCGAGGTTCAGTTGCAGGGCCTCGTCCAGGCTCATCGACCGATCCATTGTGGCCGCAAGTTGCACGGACTCTCTCGGTGACGCGACATCCACGTCGAACTGCACGGTGTCCCTATTCATACGGAGCCTCCCTCGCCTGTTTGTCAGATAGCGTACTGAACAGTGCACCTCACCCAGTGACCCAGACCGGAGGAAACCATCCCATGAGCATCGACACATCGAACTTCGGCCGCGCATCCCTCACTTATTTTCGGCGAATTGGAGAGGCTCAGTTCGAGCCGCTGGACACGGGTTTCACCGGTGGATGGGCTCCGGATCAGATGCCGGGACCGATGATTACTGGCTTGTTATGCCACGCCGGAGTGGAGGCCGCCCGCGATCTGAACCCGGCTCAGCAGTTGATCCGCGCAAGCTTCGATCTGTTCACACGGGTGCGGATGGAAGTTACTGGGGTGCGCACGGAGGTAGTGCGGCAAGGGAGAATGATCTCGCTTATCGACGTTTACCTCACCCAACACGGCCGCGACGTCGCCCGCGCACACCTCTTTTTTGGATATGCGGGCCAGAGCCCCGACAACGGATTGTGGACCCTAGACGCAGGCATCACACCTCCGCCAGCGGACTTGCTTCACGACGACCGCAAGCGGCTGCACTTCTACCGTGGCGGGGGAGGGTGGCACACCACGTTCATGGATTTCCCTGGTGGCGTGCAACGGGGGCTGTGGCAGCGGCCTTTTGATTTCGTCGAAGGCGAGCCTACGCAGGGGTTTGTGCTCGCCGGGTTCCTCACGGACCTGACGAACTTCGTCGCCAACTTCGGCGACAAGGGCGTTCAGCACATCAACATCGACGCCACCGTGAACTTCATCCGCGAACCGCAGGGGGAGGGCATGGGGATCCTGGCGCAGCACACCCTCGAGACCGCAGGCATATCCGCAGGAAACGCTCTGCTTTTCGACGCCCACGGCCCCCTCGCCCTCACCTCCGTCTCCTCAATCGCTCATTCACGCCAACAGTGAGGACCGCACTTTCCTCGCCCGCAATCCATTGCCAATGACGGCCAGTTCGGCAACCTCGTGGATGAGCACCACGGCCGCCAATCCCAATACGCCGACTAGGGCCAACGGGGACAGCAGCACGATGATTGCCAGGGCTAGGGCGATGTTCTGGGTCATGATTGTGCGGCTGCGTCGGGCGTGGGATAGGGCGTCGGGAAGCATCCTGAGATCGTTTCCGGTGAACGACACATCCGCTGATTCCACCGCTGCCGCTGAGCCACCGGCGCCCATGGCGATGCCGACAGTTGCCGAGGCCAGGGCGGGGGCGTCATTGATGCCGTCGCCGACCATCGCGGTTGGGGTCGTGGAGGCGCGGATGAAGGAGGCCTTGTCGCCGGGAAGTTGTTCGGCGTGCACCTCATCGATTCCAGCCTCGGTCGCCAGCGCTGTGGCGGTCCGGAGATTGTCACCGCTGAGCATCACGGTGGTGATTCCCTGGCTGTGCAAAGTGGAGATAGCCTCCGGGGCCTCCGGGCGAAGCTCATCGCGCACGCCGATGATTCCTGCCACCTGACCATCGACCTCGACGAGAAGGACGCTCATTCCTTCATGGGCAATCGATTCGACATGGTCAGCGAGTTCGCGAGGCGCTATCCACTTCGGGCTCCCGACGCGGATCTGCCTTTCATCGACAACACCCTCGACTCCGCACCCGGGTACTTCGGTGACCTCCCGGGCGGCGTTCGCGTGGCTGGCTGCGAGGACTGCTGTCGCCAAGGGATGGGTGCTCGTCGCCTCCAGCGCTGCGGCGAAGGCCAAGACATCCGCTTCGGCGTGCCCGTGCGTTGCGTGGACGGCGACGACCTGCGGTTCATTGCGGGTCAGCGTGCCGGTCTTGTCGAAGGCGACGGTGCGGATGGTGCCCATCTGCTCAAACGCCGCGCCAGAGGTAATCACCACGCCGAATTTGCTGGCGGCACCGATCGCGGAAATTACCGTCACCGGCACTGCGATCGCCAGGGCACACGGCGATGCCGCCACCAGAACGACCAGAGCACGCTCGATCCACACCACTGGATCGCCGAGCAGCGATCCGATGGACGCAGTGAGAAACGCTGCTACCAGGACAATCGGCACCAGCGGGCGGGCGATCCGGTCGGCGAGCCGGGCACGTTCGCCCTTATTCGCCTGGGCTTGCTCGACCAAGGCGACGATGGTGGTCAGCGAGTTATCCTGTCCGCTGGCAGTCGCCGTGACCAGCAAGGTTCCTGGCCCGTTGACAGATCCTGCGGCCACGTCGGTCCCTGGTTCCGCCTCAACAGCAATCGACTCACCGGTGATCGCCGAAGTATCCAGCCAGGATGATCCCTCAGTGACAACACCATCGGTGGCGATGCGTTCTCCGGCGCCGATTACGAGAACTTCTCCTGCATGCACGTCTGCGGCCGGGATCGTTCTGTTCCCGCCGTTCTTGCTCCGGATCCGAGCGGTCTCGGGGATCAGCGTTAACAGTGCCCGCAGGCTCTGATTCGCCCGACGCATCGCACGTTCCTCCAGAGCCTCCGCAATGGAAAAGAGAAAAGCCAGCGCGGCGGCTTCACCGATATGGCCAAGCAGCACGGCACCGATCGCTGCGATTGTCATCAGCAGCCCGACGCCCAGTCTCGACAACCCTCGCCCTACAACCAACCGACGCAGCGCATCCGGCACGAATGTCCAGGCTCCGGCGACGAGCCCGACCGCGAGGAGGACCGTCCCAGTTATGTCGAGTCCGGACCACTGGGCGATGTGCCCAACGACCAGAAGCGCACCCGATGTAGCCGGCAACGCCAACGCTCGGTCCCGCCACCACTTCGGCATCGGCTCCTGGGTTGGGGCAACTTCCGTCGAACCGCACCCGCAGGTGTCACTCATCGCGTGGTCCGCAGCAGTCGGTGGCGCGGCAGGACTCGTCGACGCACTCGATGTCCTCATCTACCGCCAGTACAACCGACACGAGGTTCTCCAAGGCAACGGTGATGTGGGGATCAGCGATCTCGTACCTGGTCCGTCGGCCTTCCGGCTCGGCGATGATGATCCCGCAACCCCGCAAACACGCTAGGTGGTTGGATACGTTCGTCCGGCTGAGACCGAGATCCTCCGCTAGCCGGGCGGGGTAGCCGGGCTCTTCCAAGAGGGCCAGAAGAATCCGTGACCGCGTGGGGTCGGCCATCGCTCTGCCGAGGCGTGCCATGGCGTCCAGCTTCGTTTCAATGGTCAGCATACGGTGACTATACAGCCAGCGCTGACCATTCCAATAGGGCGAGTGTCGGTGCGCACCTTCGCAATGTCCGGCAGAATGTTAATCATGACTAACTCGTACTTTGTTCGTACCGGCCCGAACGACTTCACCGGAACCGAGTTCACCGGTGGCGGATGGAACCCTGCTGAACAGCATGTCGCGCCGGGTTTTGGCCTCATCGCGCATGTGCTGCAGCAGGACTTTGCGGAGCGACGTGGTGATGATCCACTCCAGATGTCTCGAGTCTCCTTCGATATCTACGGGGTGTACGCGGTCGGACCAGTGAGTGTGGAAACGCGGGTCCTTCGCCCTGGCCGCACAATCGAACTGGTTGAAGCGACGCTCTCCGCCGGCGGCCGCGCGGCGATCGTCGCCCGTGCGTGGTTTACTGCGCGGTTCGACACCGATTCGCTTACCGACGTCAACCTTCCCACCATCCCTCCCCGCACCGACATGCCCACCTGGGACATCACCGAGGAATGGGATGGAAAGTTCCTGACCACTGTCGATTCGCATCGGATGGTTCGCTCGGCAGGGCATTCTGAACGGTCCGGCAAAGGCGTGATGGCCTGGCTGCGCGCAGGTTTACCGGTGGTCGCCGGAGAGGAGCAAAGCACCACGACGACCTTGTTCTCCATCCTCGACACCACCAACGGAATTGGCGTGCTGGCATCTCCATCGGAGGTCGCTTTCCCGAACCTCGACTTGACGGTTCACCTGATCCGCGAACCCGCACCCGATGTGGATGGATGGTTCGGCTTCGACACCTCGGTCAGTTTTGGTCCCACCGGCCTCGGATTGACTCAGTCTGTTGTCCAAGACGAGTGCGGTCCCGTTGCGGTGAGTTCACAGGGGCTGACGGTGCGCCCGAAGATGTAGTCCTTTCTTTTCGATTCGTGGTGCGGGCATGGGTGATCGGTGCACCTGCTTGGTGGTCCAATCACTCACGCCCCCTCGTTCTGGTCTGGGTCAGGCGGACCGGCGGACTTGCCCGGAGGCAGTGCCTTGCGGTCCTGCTGTGGTGGCTCCTCCCATGGCGGCGGTCCCTCCTCCTTCGGCGGGTCCGCCCCGCCCATGCGCTGTTCGTTGTAGTCACGCACCCGAGCAGATCGACGACGAAGCCGCGCCGACACACTCACCCGACCCGGACCATTGGCAGGTCCGGCCGGATATGTCGTCGCCGAGGTTCCATCAGCGCCAGAGGACCACACGGTGCGGCCATCGGAATACCGGATGACATCGAAGAGCTTGTCGGTCTTGAGGTTGTGGTGCCGCTGGCACAAGGCCTGCAGATTCTCGGTATCGGTGGGCCCGCCGGCGGCGGGGTTGG
>NZ_ATYV01000030.1 GCF_000427865.1 Corynebacterium sputi DSM 45148
CCCCTCGGCTCGGGTCTGCCCTGGCCGGTCACCGTCCTCCACCGCGGCGCGCTGCAACCATTTCTGCAGGGTCATCGGGTGAACGCCGAAATCTTTCGCAATCTGCTCGATCGTCACACCTGGTTCACGACTCCTCGCAACACGCACAACGTCGTCACGGAACTCTCGGGGATAGGGCTTCGGCACAATGACATCCTTCCAGCCCACCCTCCCGGGCAAGCCAACTCAGATGTCACCTACACGTGCAGCAGACCCACTTGATACTTTTGGCTTCATGTTCACCGGCCGAGGCCTGGATCCGGCCGTCGACCGTTCCGTCATTGAGAAGGTCGGATTCCGGGCGATCATTGTCGGAATGGACACTCCTGACGCATGCGTATCCGTCGCCAAAGAGATGCTTGACGACGGAGTTCAGCTCATCGAACTCTGTGGAGGCTACGGGCCGGATTGGACTGCGCAGGTGCTCCAGGCCGTCAATAACTCAATCCCGGTGGGCTCTGTGGGGTACGGCCCGGAGTCGATTGACGGGATGGCGAAACTGTTCCCGTCTGATTAAAAGGACACTCTGTTAACCTGCGGCATCCTGACCGGTGCCGCACCGGTTTTGACAGATGAGGGGAACCTGAGAAAACTGTTCCCCATGCTAACTGTCGCCACCATTCTCCTGCTCGCCGTATTGATCGGCGCGGTACTCCAACGCATCACGGGAATGGGGCTCGGTCTGGTCGCCGGGCCGGTGCTGACAGTTCTGCTTGGACCTGCCGCTGGTGTCACCACGGTCAACGGTCTGTCGATTATTAACGCGGCAAATAACGCCTGGTCAGTGCGTAAAAAGACTGACTGGAAGAGGTTCTCCATCCTGGCTGGAGGCCTGGTCATCGGCTCTGTGCCGGCCGTCTTCATCATCATGTGGATCGACACCGCCTGGCTGCTCATCGCCATCGGTGCACTCGTGTTGCTTTCCCTGGCCGCGTCCATCTTCAAGCCGGATTCGGCGAATATCTCAGAGACCGCCAAACTCCCGATGATCATCGCAGGTGCCATCGCGGGCTTTATGAGCACCGTCGCCGGCATCGCGGCACCGGCCCTGACCGTCTACTCACGCCTGACCGGATGGGACTACCGAGACTGGGTGGCCACACTCCACCCGATCATCATGGTTGCCAACATCGTCTCGTTCGTGCTGAAGATCGTGCTGCTCGGTGGACTCGAGTTCGGCGGACTTCCCCTGTGGATCTGGATGGCTGCCATCGTCGCCATCTTCGTAGGCGCCTGGTTCGGTGACCGACTCAACGACAAGCTCTCCAGCGAAGGCGCCCGCAAGCTGGCCATGGGCCTGGCGGGCGCCGGTGCAATCATGGTTCTGATCAACGGTGTCATGGCACTTAGCTAGGCATACCTCTCCCCTGCTCCCTTCTACGGCTGACATCCCTGTGAGGGGCATATAATTTCGGTAGCTGGGCGCGTCGGGAAACCCTCGGTGATCGGAGATCAGGGAGGGACATCGCATGCCATTGGAGAAGAACCACATCCACGAGGATGTCTGGGAAACCCTGGAATTCCTCGTGGAACTGGGGACCGCGCAATTGCAAGCGGGATTAACTGCTGGCGAAACGGTCGACAGCGTGCGAGACTGCGCCGCCGGCCTCGGCATGGACGACGTTCTCGTTGAGATCTCTGGCAAAACCCTCCTCGTCCAGCATGTGGATGCTGCCGGTCACGTCAGCGTCAGGGCTGGACAGGTTGCGTCATTGTCCTCGATCAACTGTGAGCAACTCCGCCGCCTGGATGAGGTCTCGGCGTCGGTCGGGTACGTCGAGGCCTCTTCCCAGGCGATCTGACCCCACGGGTTGCCCTCGGCCGGGCGGTCCGCGCCGATGACGGTGGCACCGAGATCCTCCAGTAGGTTCGCCTGCGGGAAGCCGATGCCGGAGTACAGCATCTCCTTCACCGGGCTGGCCAGCATGTAGTTGAGGTCTGCACCCTCGACCGCGGCAGAGAAGGCTTCATTGGCGTCAGCAAAGTCTGCGTCGGCCTGCTGAATAGCCTCGGAGTCGGTATCACCTCCGAGGAACCCGGCGACATCACGGGTATTAGCGATGTTCGCGTCCACCGTGCCACCGGAGGGCAGCGGAATGAACGGGGCCACGCGGGTCGGCTGCTCGTTGCTGATGATTGCGTCGGGACGCAGTTCTGCCAGCTTCTCGACGTTTATTTCACCGTCCGTACCGATCATCTGGATGCCCTCAATGGAGGTATCTCCCATGACGTTGGGGTTATCGCAGTCGAAGCCGAACAGCGCGGCCGGCTCCAGGCCGTAGTCATCCAGGGAGCTGTATGCGTAGCAGTCCATCACCAACGTGCTCGGCTCGGACTCGAAGTCGATGGTTAAGCCCTCGATCGACGGGTGCTGGAGGCTGAGCGAGTCCCCGCTGGCAGTGTCGTTTCCCTCGCCTCCGCAATGAACCGACGAATCCGGTCATGATCCTTCACGCCCGGCTCGGACTCCACGCCACTGGAAACGTCCACTCCCCACGGCGAGGCGTGCTGTAGCGCCTCCCGCACATTGTCCGGCGAGAGTCCCCCAGCCAGGAGCCACGGGCCGGTAGGCGCTGTCCCCTCCAAGGCCGACAAGTCCCACCTCTTGCCGGAGCCTTCCTTTGGCGAATCGAGCAACAGCAATTCCTCGCCATGGGCCCCGACGGTCAGATCAGGATCGCGAGAAAGTGACGTCGCTCGCCAGATCCTGGGGAAGATTTCCAAGGCGTCCGCGGTGTCCGCTTCGCTGTAGTTGTGCAGCTGCAAGACATCGACACCGACCTCGCCGGCGATCCGCGCAGCGTCAACAGCTGGCATGTCATTGACTACCAAGACAGTCAGCGCTCGGCCGTCCGCGTGGTCGACTAGTTTGCGCACGGTGTCGGCATCGATTGCCCGAACACTGGTCCGGTTCATCACGAAACCGATGGCGTCTGCGGAAGTGGAGGCGTCGACGTCGGGAAGCGTCTTTAATCCACAAATCTTCACGAACGGCCCGCGCTTCGCCTCAAGTGCCATTTCTCGCCCCTCAATCCGCCGAATCATCCCTGGTAACAGCACCTGATACTACCTACCAATGGGCGCTGTAATTGCACCTGGAGAAAATGTGGTAGAAATCCAGATCAGCTGCGGTAATCCTGCTGGTCCATCGTCTGGAAAGGGGTTTGAGTGACCCAAGACAACAACGCCCAGGAATCTCTTCCTCCGGTCTCGGTTCTCGTGATCGCGGATCCGGGTCTTCCCTCGTCTCGCACCAACTCGTCATATAGCGAGATCACCAGACGACTGCAGAAGATCCTGGGGCGGCCGGTACTGCTGGAACTGCGTACTGAACTGATCAAACTCGACCCGCAGGGCACGTTGAGTCTCCGAGAGCTTAAGCGGATCTCCAACGAGTACCCGCACATTGACGTGACAATTATGGTCACGGAGATCCCCAGGAACATCGGGCTTCGCCCCCTGCAAGCGGAGACCTTCCTCGCGGAGAACGTCGCCATTGTCTCTTTCCCGACCCTCGGCGCGATCAACTTGAAGAAGCGACTGACCAAGGTGTTGGTCGGGTGTGTCGTACGCATGCTCGAGGACAAGGGCGGTTGGGAGCACCCGGCACAAACCTTGAAGTGGACCCGTCGCAAGGGCGACGAAGGTGCGAAGAGCTATATTTTCCTCACGCCGACAAGTACCGGTGGCCCCCGCACCGTCCTAGGCATGACTATCGGCAATAACCCGTGGCGCATCGCACCAAAGCTCTCGACGGCTCTGGCCGCAGCATCAGCGACTGGCGCCTTCGGTATTTTCTACAGCTCTATTTGGGCGATGTCCGCGGCGCTAAGCCCCCTGCGCATGACGATGATCGCGCTGCTGTCGGTGATCCTCATGGTCGGCTGGCTGATGTTTAGCAATCGGCTGTGGGATTCTCCCCGGCAGGAGAGTTACGCCCGGGCGATCGCTTTGTACAACATGTCGACGGTCTTCACGCTGCTGCTCTGCATCGTCGCGTTGTATCTATCCCTTACTGTGATTATTTTCCTCGCGGCGTTAGTAATCATCGAGCCAGGGTTTATGACCCAGGTGCTAGGCGAACAAGCCACCGTCATGAACTACTTCGACATCGCATGGCTCAGTGCGGCGCTGGGCACGGTGGCCGGCTCCCTTGGCGCCAGCTTCGACTCCGACGCAGACATCCGCCAGTTGACGCACGGCCGGCGCGAACGCCAGCGCGAGTACGTCAAAGATGAGCCGGATGAGGAATTCTCGGATTACACCGAGTTCAACGCCTGACCGCTAGCGGCCGGCGTAGTGGTCGGCTGCAGCGACGCGGGACGGGGCAGCCGCTGCGATGGCCGCGGTGCTGATGATGCCGGCCAGCGCGGTGAGCACAGTCCAGTCACCATTCATGAGGCCGCCAAGCACGACCCACACCACGGCGGCAATGATGGCAATCGCACTGATGGCGACACGGAACAGGCCTTCATTGGCCGTCCGATACACGGGAATGAACAGAAGGCCTGCGATGATCGACGCAAACGCCGCAATGAACGCCCATCCCAGAGCCGCAGAGGTTCCTGCCGTGGTTACGCCGCTCACGGCCGCATTCACTACCAAGTCCACGACCCACGTCGCGGCGAAGGTGATCACGCCACCGAGGAGTGCCAGGAAGACCAGGTTCGTGACGAGAGTCTTCGTGACAAAACGGCCAGCGATCAGTCCTTCAGGTGCTCCACCGCCCTGAGGCTGATTGTGGGAGGGCTGCTGCTGGTACCCCTGGTAATCCTGGTAGTTCGGCGGGTACGAGCTCTGTCGAGTTTCGTACGGGTTGTCCTGCCAACGGGGATCAGGTTGGTCGTTGTTGAAAGTCACCGGGACTACGTCGCCTTTCGATTCACGTGCTTGTCTACCCAGGACAATACCCTCTACCCCAGGTCACTCAATGTGCCCCAGGTACGCAGAAATGTCCACACTGTGCACTAGGAAATCACTTCGCTCCGCCAACGCAAGATCCATCCGGTACTTCGGGGGCCGCGCTGCGCCACTTTGTTGGCGCCCCTGGCTAAACACGGTCAGGATGCCGGCTTCTTCAAAACCACTGAGCTTCCCGACGTCCCCTACCTGATAGAAATCAACCCTCTCCAACTGGAATCCAGTCTTGAGTCTGCGAGATCTTGTTGACCGCTCTTTGGGAGGATGTCCGCGAATCTCGTGATTATGCCAAGTGTAGAAGGCGTCCTCGTCCTGATATGACGGGTTTCCGCGCAGCACGATAAAACCAATTCCTCCGTCTTCGGCAGCTGCCTGTTGCACCGAGGAGAAATCATTCAGCGGCGCGGTCGTCCGTCCGTGGTCCGAATGCACCTTCAGATCCCACGTCCGTTTTCCCCGGTAGTCGAAGGTGGTCGAGCCGACCCGATGTGGACCTCCACCGAACTTCGCTACCAGCGGGTCCAGCACTCGATGTTCGAAGTACCAGCCGGGCCATTCGGTCTGACGAGCATTCGGAGAACCCCGGTCGATCATTTCCGTCACTGATGCGCGGCCATCCCATCGCGCAGTGCCGCCCTCGATGATTGCCGTGGTAAGGATTTCCTGGAGGATTACGTCGGCGTACAACGCTGCCTCGCCAGCCGGTGAGTATCCGCTGAGGAACTTGAAGTCAGTCGCTGCCGCGAGAAGGCGATTGAGCCCGGTGAGTCTGATCGTCTCGCCGGTGGAATGGCAGTGGTGGTCCCACTCGATGTCCAGGTTTTCCGCCAGGATCCTGCCTAGCTCTGATTTAGACGCCTTCGGAGGTTCTCCGAAACCAAGTCCACGGTAGAGGTTCTCCAGCACACTCTTACGTTCTTTCGAGCCAGGCCCGAGCTCCTCTGGTCCGGAATCAGTTAACTCGCTGATCCGATTAACGGCTTCCTTCTTGGTGCGAGCGTTGTCGCCGTGGAAGCGATCGTCGGCAGGCGAGGGCTTGCGCGATCGGTCCAGGCGCCTATTCTGCTGCGTACGGACCTCGTGGACCTTCTGCGTCAGTGCACCGGCGATCGATGCGCTGTGTTTGTCCGGGAATGTCAGCGCAACACCAGCGTCGTCGACGAGACCTGCCTCATCAATGAGGACCCTCAGCCTCTCCTCTGCTGTCCCCTTGCCTGGGTCAACGTCGAGCAGGTCCGCCAGTGCGAGCACCACTCCCAGCGGAATGATGTTCCTGTCCGCGACAGTCAGCTCCTCCAAACCGAGCAGATCCGTGAGTTGGGTCAGGTCTTCGGTGTGTGTCATGGCAGGTCCAGGATCAGTCCAATGGGAACATGTTGTTGGTGTAAAGCAGACTCAGGTCCGGATGGTCAGAGCCGAGTACGTGGTCATTGAGGGCGTCGGTCAGCTCCGCTGGGTGCTTGACGTTTTCGTTGATTTTCCCGGCATTGAGTTTCGTGACGACATTGACTTCCTCAGACCGCTGCAGCCGGGATACGAGATCCTCATCGACTGTGACGGTCTCAGGAACTGGCGTGGAGTTCAGGACGCGCCTGGGCAGTGTCACTCCCCCATCGAGGGCACGCCACCACAGGTACGGCACGGACGAATTGAGGACCAAGGCAACGCGATCTCGGTCCTCCGCTGATCGGAAGTACAAAGTCTCTTTGGAACCGCGTTCGAGAGAGCGGTACGTGGCAGAGATGTAATAGCGCGGCGTCAACGGCACGTCGAGGCTGAATTCCGTCTCTTGCTTCGTCGTCAGCTCCGCAATAGTCACCTGCTGGGAGGTGAGCTGGTCCAGTACCGGACCAGTACCTGGGCTGATCTTGGCCCACTCACCATGCGGACCGGTCCGCCTTTCAGTGAGCAGTCGGCTGCACTGCGCAATCATCACTTCCCGGTTCCTCGATTGCCATCGGATGATCGGAGTCATGCGCCACGTCGTCATCTCCGGATTGCAGACCGTGATCGCCGCGCGAACGAAATTGGTCTTCGAGGTGTTGCTCGAGCCGAACTTGTAGCCGCGGAACAAGGTATCCGGCACGTTGTCATAGACGTACACATCACCACCGAAGAACTCCCGATCCAGCACCTCTCGTACCGGCTGGAACTTCGGCGACGCGGTGTAGGACGCCGGTGTCACGGCAATGAACCCGCGGGATTCAATGGCCACGCGTTCGAGGAAAAAGGCAAAGAGGTCGCGACACTTGGCTGTCTCGTATCCCGGCAGTGGTTCGGCGCGTGCATACGGCGGATTCATGATGACGAAATCGTGCTGCGGAAGAACAGCTGTCGACAGGAAGTTTCGGTTCTGTGAGCGCCCGTCAAGCAGCCTCACCGCTTCCAGGTCCTCTGCTGCGGCCCAATCAGCCGCAATGATCGCAACTGCGGTGCGGCGGGCGGTCTCATCCAGGTCGACCAGGGTCAGGTGGTTCCGGATGAACTCCGCTGGATTCTGCTGAACCTTCGCCAGGTACCAGGACAGATTCCCCACTCCGCAGCACGGATCCAGCCACATTCCAGATTTAAACGTCAGTGACTGACCGGCCATAAACTCGGCGGCATCGTCTGGGGTGAAGAACTGGCCGGAATTCTTGCGACTGTCACGGTCAACCAGCGACAAAATGGCCTCGTAACAGATGCCGATCTCCCCGATCGACAGCCCTTTGAGGTGGTCCTCCCCTGCCGGTGCCTTCCCCAGAACTGAAGTAATTGCCTCCGCGAGGTCCGGACGGGTGGCCACACACCTGGTAGCGACAGCCGCCAACCACTTGTCCCGGGCTCCCCGCTTACTCAGGTTGGTTCCCAGCATCTCCCGGATCACGTGATTGACCTTGGATGCCGAGAAAGTGGTGCGGCCACTCCCCTGCTCGACGCGGGTCGATGTCACGACGAAACCTCCGGATCCGAAATTTTAGCTATCAGCTGCGGGAAGCTACCACAGGGGCGGACACGCCCATCCGGAGGCTGTTCGAACGTCTGCTATCCGTCGGTGTTCTCCCACCATGGGGTGATGATCGTGCGTCCGATTGAGTGGAAGTAGAGGTTAAATCCCAGGACGGTGCAGGTGGAATCCTCGGGCACGTCCAACTCTTCGACGTCTACAGCGTGCACCGCGTACATGTAGCGGTGCGGTGCGTGGTTCGGCGGCGGGTTTGCACCGTAGTGTCCGCGGACCCCGGAGTCACCGGCCAGCTGAATGGCACCCTCTGGGAGGTTCGCACCGCTCTCGGCGCCGGCGTCACGAGCGAGGCCAGTCTCCGTAGCGGGGATGTTGAACACGGCCCAGTGCCAGAAACCAGAGGCAGTCGGGGCATCCGGATCGAAACAGGTCACAGCGATGGACTTGGTGCCCTCCGGCAAGTCCGACCATCGAAGTTCCGGGGACACGCCGTTCGGTTCACGGAACGTCTCGGCGATCTGCTCGCCTTCGGTGATATCCGGCGACGTCAGTGTGAAGGTGGGTAGGTCCTTAAGCGGAGCATAGGGATCAGGTCCAGGGAAGTTCTGCGGAGTAGTCATGATCTCAAGTGTGCCGAAGGCCACCGGTTCCCGCCACGACTGTCCCCATGAGCAAGCGCCAGGGCCAACGGATTACACGCATGAAATTCACGAAAATGTACCATGCGCAGGCGATTTGTTAGCGGCGAACAATCCGGGCTATATTTTATCTCGTTGCCGCGGAGAGATACCGCACCAACCACCTGCCCGGGTGGCGGAATGGCAGACGCGCTAGCTTGAGGTGCTAGTGTCCTATTAACGGACGTGGGGGTTCAAGTCCCCCTCCGGGCACAACCCGGTTCCCCGGAGCGATATTCGCTCCGGGGAATTTTTGATTGCGGTGCCGTCCGTGTTGGGAAGCACCGCGGTTACTGAAGTGCCGAGGTCAGCCTGAAGACGTTGTCGAGGTACCAACTGATGAAGGGCCGTTTCTGCCACTCCTCCAGGCTCAGCTCAGTGGAGACTTCTGCGTAACCGGCAGCGATGCGTTCCAAGTCATCGACAATGCAGCCACGGGCGGCCAGGAGCGTCACTTCATAGTTCAGTTCAAACGAGCGCATGTCGAGGTTCGAAGAGCCGACCGTTGCGACCCGACCATCGATGATGAGGAATTTCGAGTGCAGGATCGCTGGTGCTGGATAGCGCAGGATCCGCACCCCAGCCTTGAGCAGCTCTGTGTAATAGGACTGTTGGGCGTGATTGACCATGAACTGGTCGCCCTTCTCGTTTACCTGGAGAATGACTTCGACGCCGGCATGTGCGGCCGTCGTGAGCGCCATCATTAGCGACTCGTCGGGGACGAAGTATGGACTGACCACCACGATCCGCTCGCGCGCCTGATAAATAAGGTCGTTGTAGACCCTCAGGTTCGGCACCGTCTCATATCCCGGCCCAGACGGCAGAACTTGCACCACGTTGATCCGATCGGAATCCCCGACCTTCTCCTTCACCGGCTGCGAGGACTGCTCCACAGGAGGCTCGTGGCCTTCGCTGGTCCAGTCCACTGCGAAAACAGCATCAAGATGCGTGACGACGTCTCCCATCAACTCAATCATCACATCTTCCCAACGCCTACCGGCCGCGTGGTTCCGGCGCTTTTGGTACTGAGGTTCAATCATGTTCAGGGATCCGAGGAAAGCCCGCTGACCGTCGACGACGACAATTTTGCGATGGTTCCGCAGGTCTGGTCGACGCCATTGGAGCCGCCACAGGTCGATAGGCAGCATCGGGTGCCAGGACACCCCAGCCTCATTCAGCACCGAGCGCAGTTTTCGGTACCCGGGATACTTCTGGGAGCCGATCGGGTCGACGAGCACTCGGACCATCACACCTCGACGATGTGCCGCGAGGATCGCGTCTACGAACTGTTGCGTCGTCGGGTCGAGGGCAAAGATGTACATCTGCACATGCACTGTGTCTTTAGCCTCGTTGATGGCCTTGGTCATCGCCGCGATGCTCTCGGTGTAACCGGAATACACCGCCCGGCAATTCGCCTTCGCCGCCGGAAGTTTCGTCAGTCGCCGAGATAAGCGGATGCTGTACTGAAGTTCTTCGCTCCGCTCGAAATCTCCGCCGTCAATTAAATCTTTTGGTATGTCCGGTAGATGGGCAGTACGCCGGACAATTTCCTCATTCGCCGCAGCCTGAATTTGGTGCCTTCGCCCTTTGATCGACTGTGATCCGATCAGGAGAAAGAGGGGGAAGCCAACGATTGGCACCAGGAGAATGAGAATCAACCACGCAGTCGACGACGCCGGGTTCCGGTTCTCCGGGACAAACCCGATTGCCCAGAGTCTCACGACGAGATCGATCAGGAGGATGGCCACCTGCCACCACTGGTTCCCGAACCAGAGCCAGGGTTGCATCAGGACGTCCATGAGGAAACATCCTAGCCGTTGCAGTTTTCGAGAAAGCGGTGGCAACCAGGCTAAGCTCTCGAGGTTGAATTCCCTCCAGGAAAGGCGGACCAGTGCCCGACTCCCCCACCAGCATCGACCCCGCTGACCTGGAAACATGCCTCCGGGTGCTGGACGAAGGAGGGCGGCTGGATGCCGATCATCCGGATTCGGTGGTGTTGCAGCGGGCCGTCGGGAAGCTATTTAAGGATGTGAAGCGCCAACGGCGCAATGCCGCGAAGAAACAGCGCCAGGATGCCGACCGCGCTGTCATCGAGGCGACCGCGACCGGGTCACCGGACCGTATCGACGATGAAACTCGCGGCGAGGATCTCACCACTTCAGTGGAGAGCCCCTTTGCTGGCGAGTTGATTCGGTCGCAGAATTGCTACATCTGCAAAAAGCCCTACACCTTGGTGGATCGGTTCCATCATCAGCTCTGTCCCGACTGCGCTGTCGAGGGTCGGATGTGGCGCGACGCGAGGGTGGACCTCACCGGCCGCCGAGCACTTCTGACGGGTGGGCGCGCAAAGATCGGAATGCACATCGCGCTGCGGCTGTTGCGCGATGGAGCGCATCTCACCGTCACCACGCGCTTTCCCAGGGACGCTGTCCGGCGATTCACGCAGGTTCCAGATTCTGCGGACTGGCTGCACCGGCTCAAGGTCGTCGGCATCGATCTGCGCGACCCGGCACAGGTCATTCACCTGGCGGACTCCGTCGCAGCCGCGGGGCCGCTGGATATCCTCGTCAACAATGCGGCCCAGACTGTGCGACGCTCCCCTGGCGCCTACAGCGGACTCATCGACGGTGAATCTGCGCCCTTGGAAACCGACGTCGAATGGCTGCAGCTCGGCCAGTCCTCCGAGCTCCACCCAGCTCAATTGACTGCGCCCGGTTCCACCTCTGCCGCCGACGCCCTCGCCACCGCAGCCATGACCGCAGGATCTGCCTCACTGGAGCGCATCGCGGATGGCACTGCCGTGGACGCGGGAGGTCTCATCCCGGACCTCGTCGACCATAATTCGTGGGTCGCGACAGTGGGCCAGGTCGACCCCTTGGAGCTCTTGGAGGTGCAGCTGTGCAACTCCGTTGCGCCATTCATCCTGGTTAACCGGCTGCGTCCGGCGATGGAAGCATCAACAGCGGACCGAAAATACGTCGTGAACGTCTCCGCTATGGAAGGTGTTTTCGGGCGAGGCTACAAGGGCCCCGGTCATCCGCACACAAACATGGCCAAGGCCGCGCTCAACATGCTGACGCGCACCTCGGCTGGCGAGCTTAAAGATAACGGGATCCTCATGACTGCTGTCGATACCGGTTGGATCACCGACGAGCGCCCCCACGTCACCAAAGTTCGACTGGCCGACGAAGGATTCCACGCTCCCCTCGACCTCATCGATGGGGCGGCCCGGGTGTACCACCCGATCGTCGCCGGAGAGCGCGGAACCGATTATTCCGGAGTGTTCCTCAAGGACTATCGTCCGTCGAATTGGTGAGAGTCGAAGGACTCGAGAATTTTGCCGGCGGCGAGGGTTGGTGAGACCTGACCGTCGCGAAGCTGCGATTCCACCAGAGTGCTCGTCTTCTGCACTGCCTCGGAGCCATCTAGGCGCCGCAGCAGCGTCTCGTGCACCATCGACCACATCCAACCGATCTGCTGATCAGCACGATCGGAATCGAATGTCCCGGCCGCGACCTTCAGGTCGCGGTACTGCAGAACTGCCTCCCACAGCTTCCCGACGCCCTCCTGCTCCACAGCCGACATCGTCAACACCGGAGGAGTCCAGTCTGCATCCTTGCCCCGCACCAATTTTAGCGCGGCCGATAGATCACGCGCGGCGCGCTTGGCTGGACGGATATTGTTGCCGTCTGCCTTGTTGATCGCGATGACGTCGGCCATCTCCAAGATGCCCTTCTTGATGCCCTGGAGCTGATCGCCAGCGCCAGCCAGCGCCAGAAGAACGAAGCAATCGGTCATGTGAGCGACAGCGACCTCGGATTGTCCAACGCCGACAGTCTCCACGATGACGACGTCATATCCGGCCGCTTCCATCACAACCATTGACTCTCTGGATGCCTTCGCGACACCTCCGAGTGTTCCCGCGGACGGCGACGGACGAATGAACGCATTCTCCTCTGCGGACAACTTCCCCATCCGGGTTTTGTCGCCGAGGATCGAGCCGCCGGTTTTGGTAGAGGACGGGTCGATCGCCAAAACGGCAACCTTGTGGCCCTCATTGATGAGGTGCATGCCGAGAGACTCGATTGTCGTCGATTTCCCGACGCCCGGAACTCCCGTCATCCCTACCCGCAACGAACCTCCGGAGAACGGAACCAACCGTTCCAGCAGTTCCTGCGCAAGGACCCGGTGGGCCGGAGCCGTCGATTCCAGGAGGGTAATTGCCCTGGCGATGACCGCACGGTTGCCAGCGCGCACCCCGTCGAACAGCTCGTCGACATCGATGCGGCGACGAACCCGGCGCAATTGCTCCGGTGCGACCGCGGTGCCTTCCACGGCAGTGCCCGCCGTGGTCACCAATGTGCCGAGGTTCTCCTCCAGAAAGCGGCTCATCGTTTTAGAGATCCAGGTCGAGGATCGTCGCCAGCTTCGTGATCATGTCGATCGCGCTGTCAGCCACAACCGATCCCGGCGGGTAGATTGCGGCAGCGCCGACGTCGTACAGCTCTTGGAAGTCACCCGGCGGGATGACTCCGCCGACGACAATCATGATGTCGTCGCGACCGAGTTTCGCCAGTTCATCGCGAAGTTCCGGAACCAACGTCAGGTGACCTGCCGCCAGCGAGGACACTCCGACGACGTGGACGTCTGCGTCGACTGCCGAACGGGCTGCTTCCGCCGGGGTCTGGAACAGCGGTCCGACATCGACGTCCATGCCGAGGTCGGCGTACGCCGAGGCGATAACCTTCTGACCTCGGTCGTGGCCATCCTGGCCCATCTTCGCCAAGAAGACACGGGGTCGGCGACCCTCCTGCGCCTCGAACTCTTCAGCCATTTCCATGGCACGGGTGACGTTGGGCTGAACTCCGCCCATACCGACCTCCTCCTTGTACACACCGGACAAGGTGCGGATTTCCGCCTGGTGGCGGCCGTAGACCTCTTCCATTGCATCGGAGATCTCACCGATCGATGCCATGGCACGGGCAGCATCAACCGCCAGCTTCAATAGGTTCTTGTCCAGGTCGCCCGGCTCGCCGGGGTTGCGGCAGGCGTCGGTAAGCGCGCGCAATGCGGCTTGAGTCTTTTCCTCGTCGCGCTCTGCTCGGAGCTCGTCGAGCTTGGCGTGCTGTTCGACGCGGACGCGAGAGTTCTCGACCTTGAGCACCTCGATCTGCTCGTCTTCTTCAGCCTGGTACTTGTTGACACCGATAAGCGCCTGACGTCCCGAGTCGATCCGAGCCTGGGTACGCGCAGCAGCCTCTTCGATGCGCAGCTTCGGAATGCCCTCGACGGTCGCCTGCGCCATGCCGCCAGCTTCTTCGACCTCTTCAATATGAGCGCGAGCGCGCTCGACGAGTTCATGAGTCAGGGTCTCGACGTAGTACGAACCGCCCCAAGCATCCACCGGCTTGGTAGTGCCGGACTCCTGCTGCAGCAGCAACTGGGTATTACGCGCGATACGCGCGGAGAAGTCCGTCGGCAGCGCCAGTGCCTCATCGAGGGCATTGGTGTGCAGTGACTGGGTGTGGCCCTGGGTGGCGGCCATTGCCTCCACACAGGTGCGGGCGACGTTGTTGTAAACATCCTGAGCAGTCAGCGACCATCCGGAGGTCTGAGAGTGTGTACGCAGCGACCGCGACTTTGCCGACTTCGGATCGAACTTGTCCACCAGTTCAGCCCACAAGATGCGGCCAGCGCGAAGCTTGGCGATCTCGGTGAAGGTGTTCATGGAAATGCCCCAGAAGAAGGACAGCCGCGGAGCGAACTTATCGATGTCCAGTCCCGCCTCTAGACCGGAGCGGATGTACTCCACTCCGTCGGCAAGCGTGTACGCCAGCTCCAGGTCAGCGGTCGCTCCCGCTTCCTGGATGTGGTAGCCGGAGATAGAGATCGAGTTGAATTTCGGCATCTTGAGCGAGGTGTACTCGAAGATCGACGAGATGATCTTCATCGACGGCTTCGGCGGATAAATATAAGTGTTACGGACCATGAACTCCTTGAGGATGTCGTTCTGGACCGTGCCTCGCAGCTCCTCGGTGGGAACACCTTGCTCCTCCGCGGCGACGATGTACATCGCCATGACTGGCAGGATCGCACCATTCATCGTCATCGAGACGGACACTGCGCCGAGGTCAATTCCCTCAAAGAGCTGCCGCATGTCGTAGATGGAGTCCACGGCCACGCCGGCCATGCCGACGTCGCCTTGCACCCGCTCATTATCCGAGTCATAGCCACGGTGTGTGGCCAAGTCGAAGGCGACCGACAGGCCCTTCTGGCCGGCGGCAAGGTTGCGTCGGTAGAAGGCGTTGGATTCAGCGGCAGTAGAGAAACCCGCGTACTGGCGAATCGTCCACGGCTGATTGGTGTACATCGTCGGGTAAGGACCACGCATGAACGGCGGCAGGCCCGGGAAAGAATCCACCGGGTGCCCGGCAGCCGCAACAGCATCGCGGTCTGCTCGGGTGTAATAGCGCCGGACATCGATGCCCTCGGGAATCGACCGGGCTTCGGTGGCCTCAGTCGGCGCGGCAGTTGGGGCCGCGGCCCGGGAGACGTCGGAGAAATCAGGAATCTGGCTCATGGTTACGCTCCCAGGGTGTCGAGCAGTCGGGACAATTCCTCGACGGCATTGATCGTCATGGTCAGGTGACCGTCCGGAGAGTCAGTGGCCTCCGTGAACGGTCGAGGTGAACCTGCGACCAGAACCTCCGTGGCGCCAGCAGCTCGGGCTGCGCGGACGGCCTCCTCTCCGGAAGCTGCGTACTCCGAGTCAGCGCCGCAAAGTACGACTACCGGAGTGGAGACAGATTTCGTGAACTCGTCAGTACCTGGGGTGACCTGGCCAGGGTTGATGGCTTCGATACCGCCGGAGGCCAGCAAGTTGGTCGCGAAACCGGTGCGCACGTTGTGCTTTGCCAACGGGCCCAGCGGAATCAAAGCGATCTGCGGACGCGAGCCCTTCTCGGCGAGGAAGTCATCGGAGCGGTCCCGAAGCTCCTCAAAGTCTGCCGCCCAGCGAAGGACCGATTGACCGTGAGGTCGCGCCTCAACTGGCAGCGGAGCCTCGGCAAGGTTCGGGAACTCATTGATCGCCGTGATGCTGGTGCGGCGATGCGCGATATCCGCACGGCGTGCCTCGTAGGTCTCAGCGATTGCGGCGAAGACCGAATCTCGCCCGGCGGAGAAGCCGCCGTCGGATTCGAGTGAGGTGAAAGTAGACCAAGCGACGTCGGAAAGCTCATCGGTGAACTTCTCCACGTAGAAGGATCCGCCGGCGGGGTCCGCGACCATGCCAAGGTGGGACTCTTCCAGCAGCAGGAGGTTGGTGTTGCGAGCGATGCGAGCGGCGAAGGCGCGGCTGACGCCGGGCTGACCGCCGACGACGGCGGCGTCGAAAGGCGAGATCTCTACCGACGTCGCACCGCCGACACCAGCACCGAACGCTGCGACGGTACAACGCAACATGTTCACCCACGGATCCCGGCGGGAGAACATCACCGGAGCGGTGACCGCATTGAACGGCGTGTCCTCGGCGGTCGATCCACCTGATACCTCCACGACGCGGGCCCACAACTGGCGTGCCGCACGGAATTTCGCGATCGTCGCGAACTGGTCGTCGGTCGCGCTAAGGCGGAATGAAATCTGCGCGACCGCCTCATCCACAGACAGTCCGGCGCCGGTCAGCGCACGCAGATACTCGACAGCCACAGCAAGGGAGTATCCGATCTCCTGGGCATCCCCTGCGCCCAGGTTTCCAAACGCAACACCGTCGACGAGCAACGCACGCACATCACCGGGTCGCTTCGATGCAGCAACCGCCAGCTCAAGTGCGTCCTCCAGGCTCACTTCGGAGCCCTCCTCGAAGCCGGTCAGCGGCGCCGCACCGAGCTCCAGGTGAACTGCTTCCTGGTCCGAAGCCGTATCCGCGATGGCGAACAATGCCTCGGCCGCAGCGGCTGTCTGAGCGCCGGCGTCAACAATCAGCGGCGCCAACTCCGGGATCACTCCAGCGAGTGCGGACTTCAGGTCAGACGCATCGACCCCATCGCGCAGATCGAAGCGCAGGTCAGTCGTTCCATTCGTCAGCGCTCCGAGCACTGCGGTGTTCGACCCCTTGGCAGTAAACGTTTCGCGCACGCCCCAACCGGCGGTCTCTAGCGGCTTCAAGTCCGCGGCGCGGGTGTAGGGGAAACTGCCCGGCTCCGCGCTCTCGGGAAGCTCATCCGCCCGCGTGTAAAGAGGATTGACGTCGATTCCGTCGTACGTCGTGGTGACCAGCCGCTTCCAGGAATCCAACGGGACGTCGCCGACGTCCTTGCGGTCCACCCGGGCGAAAACTCCAGCGACTGCCTTGTGCCAGGCCTGAAGCTGCTCATCGAATCCGGGCGGGGGCCCAGATGGGGTCTGTCGTTCAGTCACGGCGGACGTGCTCCCTCGTTGTTGTGCGGGCAGGCGCGCGAAGTTGACGCCTCCGGCCCTGCCTCCATCAATGACGTTGGGTGACGATCGGTGAGTTGACACCGTTCGCAACCGTTCTCACCAACCTTAGTTGGTGCAAGCCAGATCACATGACCGGTTTGGAAGGTTCATTCCCCGAAATCGGGGGTTGTCTGGGGCATCGTCGCTGCATCTGAGGGGGTAGGTAGGCTGAAGGAAATGGAAAAATCCGTCAACGGGACAGCTTCCCGACGCCTACTCGCCCTCCAAATCCTCGGCGCCATCGCTTTTGTGACTGCTGCGGTGTGGGGCATCGTCCAGTTCGGAATCCCCGACCTGGCGGACTTTCGAGCCTGGGCCGAGCAGACCGGCCGGTGGTTCCCCCTGGTGTTCTTCATCGCTTACGCGTTGTTCACCGTTTTCCCCACTCCACGCTCCGTCTTCACTATCGCTTGTGGGGTCCTATTTACTCCTGCGGTGGGAATCACCATTGCCGTAGCCGGCACTGCGGTGTCGGGCGCGCTGTCGTTTCTGATGGTCAGGTTCGTTGCGGGTGACCGCGTTCAACGATGGCTTCCCGACGGCCTGCTCTCTACCGTCCACCGCCGCCTCCAAGCGCGAGGCTGGCTGGCGGTGGGCTCCATGCGAATGATTCCGGCGATCCCCTTCGCCCCGCTCAGTTACGCACTGGCGCTGACGGGGATTAAGTTCTGGCCGTATCTTTTGGCGACGATTATCGGCTCAGCGCCGAACACCATCGCCGTCATCCTCTTCACTGACGCCCTCACCGGAGGTCAGAGCCCAAGCCTGATCATCCTGACGGCGATCCTGGTGACTCTCGGAATTATCGGATTGATTATCGACATGCGGCTTCCAACACCCGACGATGTCAAGGACAAAAGCTAGACTGTCGTCATGTTCGCCGTAGCCGCCCGATACCGTGGTCGATCCTTTAGACGAGCTGAGCTCGTTAACGCGTCGGCAGAAGCCCTGTCCGGATTGCCGGGTATCGGCACCGTGTCGGTCGAAGGGGTCGAAGATATCTCCTCGGTCACTGACGACGCTGAAGGCGCCTCGACTCTAGTCATGGCCCTGCTATCTGCTGGCGAGTGGGCCGTGTCTATCGGTATCGCACCTGACGGCGATGAGGCCCTCACAGCCGCACACGGAGCACTCTCTCGTGGAGGGCGCGCTGGCACTGTGCATGTGCGGATCCGATCTGACGATCCTGCTGCAGCATCGTGGTCTGGCGACATCGCGGCCGCTTTCGCCTTGCTATCGCACGTGATCTCCCGCAGGTCCCCTGAGGGCCGAGAGGCTGCAGGTTTCCTTCGGGCAGGCTTTTCCCAAGTGGAGGCAGCGAAGGAACTCGGCGTGAGTAAGCAAGCCGTGAACCAGAGGCTCGCCGCCGCCGGCTGGCAGGCTGAGGAAGCCGGTTGGTCACTGGCCGTCAACCTGCTGGGTCGCGCTAACGAACTGTAGGCGCCGTTCCGTCACCGAACGGCCGGCCTCCCAGTTCCTCCCGATGGTGAGCGGTCGTCCATCCACTCAGGTCCGGGCCCTTCGGCACGATCCCTAGCGGATTCAGATCGCGGTGGACCTCGTAGTAGTGCGACTTGATCTGATCGAAGTCGACATTCTCTCCGAATCCCGGCGTCTGGTACAGGTCCCGGGCGTATCCCCACAGAGCAGGCATCTCGATGAGCTTGTTGCGGTTGCACTTGAAATGCCCGTGATACACCGGATCGAACCGAACGAGGGTGGTGAACAGTCGAATGTCGGCCTCAGTGATGGTGTCACCCACCAGATAACGCTGAGCGGTGAGCCGCTCTTCGAGCCAATCCAGGGTAGTGAACAGGCGGTCATAGGCCTTGCCGTAGGCATCCTGGGAACCGGCGAAGCCGCAGCGGTAGACGCCGTTGTTGACCTCGGTGAAAATCATCTGCATCACCTCTTCCATCTCGTCCCGGCGGCCTTCTGGGAACAAGTCGGGCGCTCCGTCCCGGTGGAACTGCGTCCATTCCGAGGAAAAGTCGCGAGTGATCTGGTCAAAGTTGTTCGTGACGACTTCGCCGGAGGCGACCTCAACCATCGCCGGCACCGTAATCCCCCGCTCGTAGCCTGGGAAACGTGCGAAATAGGCGTCGCGAAGCTGGTGAATTCCGAGCACCGGATCGATCCCTCCGGGATCGAGATCGAAGGTCCATGACTCTTCATCGTGGACCGGGCCCGCCAGGCCGAGGGAAATAGCGTCCTCGAGGCCATGGAGGGTGCGCGAAATGATCGCGCGGTTCGCCCAGGGGCATGCCTTCGCGGCGATCAGCCGGTAGCGGTCTGCCTCAACTGGGTACCCTTCGCCACCGTCAACGGCGATTCGGGTGGAAATGTAGCGCTGGTCGCGGGTGAACTCAGCCCCCTCGGAGACGTAAACCCCGGGGGTGGAATGCGGGTCAGTGGTCATGCCATCAATCATAGATGACATGACAACCAACCGTGGTTCCGCTAGGACAGTGCCGGAGGCTCCGTCTCAGTCTCGGTGGCCGTGGATGGCGGCGTCGGCATCGACTGCGGTGCATCGATAGCCGGGATCTCTGGGCTCACGCGGCTGCGCTGTGCAGCCACGGCCGGATCCTCGACCATGCGCTTGGCATCCTCATTGGCAGCAGCGACGGCCTGTTCAATCTCAGGGTTCGAGGACATGTCGAACCACTCCTCGGCGTCGTCCGCCTCGGCTTCTTCGCGAACATGGTCCGGGACGACCGGCGGCTCGTAGCGGAACACGCCGTCCTCGTCGGCCTTCCCGAACGCACGGGCAAAGGACTCGAGGGAATCGCCGAACTGCGACGGAACCATCCAGACGGAGTTTCCTTCGTTGTTTGCCAACTCCGGAAGAGTCTCCAGGTAGCGCCACGCGAGCACCTCCGGGGAGAGCTCCGATGCCTTGATCGCCGCATTGACCTTGCGGATGGCACGGGCTTCACCCTGAGCCTCCAGGTAGCGTGCCGCGCGGTCACCTTCTGCACGCAGGACGGTCGCCTGACGCTCGGCCTCAGCACGCAGAATCGCAGCGTGCTTGTCACCTTCGGCGGCGAGGATCTGCGACTGCTTCTTACCTTCAGCGGTCTTGATCTCAGACTCGCGCGTACCTTCTGCAGTCAGAATCATCGCGCGCTTTTCGCGGTCAGCCTTCATCTGCATTTCCATGGACTGCTGGATCGACGGCGGCGGATCAATCGCCTTGAGCTCCACACGAGCGATGCGAAGACCCCAGTTTGCGGTCGCTTCATCCAAAGAACCGCGCAGACGGCGGTTGATGAACTCACGGGAGGTCAGGGTCTGCTCCAGAGTCAGTCCACCGACGACGTCTCGCAGCGTCGCCGTGGTGATCTGCTCGATGCCATTCACATAGTCATTGATGCCGTAGATCGCGCGTGCTGGGTCGTTGACCTGGAACGTAACCACGGTATCGATAGCGACGGTCAGGTTGTCCTCGGTAATCACGGCCTGCGGCGGGAAGTTCACCATCCGCTCACGGGTGTCGACCTTTTCACGGACACGGTCCACGAACGGAATGACGAAGGACAATCCGCCACTCAACGTCTTGGTGTACCTACCCAGTCTCTCGATGACCGCCGCTTCCCCCTGAGGCACCAGAATGATCGCCTTCGCGGCGATCACCAGGACCAGGAGGATGGCGACGATTGACACAATCAATCCTGCCATTGTTACTGAACCTCTCTGTCGACGACGGCGGTGTTGCCGTCGATGCTGACGATGGTGACCTTGTCACCCTCCTCAAATTCGATCTCGTCCACCAGACTCCGGGCCGACCACAATTGGCCCGCGACCCTGATCATGCCCTGTGACGCACTCACCGGTTCGACCACTTCGCCGGTGCGGCCGGGAATTTCCCTGGCGCCGCCCTCCAGCTCTGCGGTTCGGTCGGGTGCGGTGAAGCGACGCTTGAGAACCGGGCGCACGACGTACGTTAAAAGCGCCGTGGACCCCACGAAAACCGCGACCTGCCCCCATAACGGAATGTCGAACATGGACACACCGGCGGTGGCCAATGCACCACCGGCGACCATCAGGAGGAAGAACTCCCCGACGAATAACTCGCCGACGAGAAGTAGTAGTGACAGGCCTAACCAGATAATCGCAGACACACCCCGAGACTACAGAGTCACTCCGGTGCGGTCACGAAGTCGATCAACTGTTCCACCGCACCCAGCAGTGACGGTTCGAGATCCATGAATCCGGTTACCGAACTTCGGACCTTTCGCCACGCGTCCGTCGGAGTCCCCCATCCGAGTCTGTCGCACACTCCGGTCTTCCAGTCCTCGCCGTAAGGAACTGTCGGCCATTGTCGGATTCCCACTACCGACGGCTTCACCGCCTGCCAAACGTCGATGTACGGATGTCCGGTCACTAGGACGTGCGGGCCCAGTTGCTGCGTCATCCGCATTTCCTTGGAACCCTCGACTAGGTGGTCAGCGAGCACCCCCACTTTCCGACCCGGCCCAGGCTGGAACTCAGCGAGTCGGTCCGCCAAATTGTCGAGGCCTTCCAAATGCTCCACAACCACACCTTCAACGCGGAGGTCGTGTCCCCAGACGCGTTCGACGATCTCTGCGTCGTGAAGCCCTTCCACCCAGATCCGGCTAGGCAGGGCAATCTTCGCCTGAACGTCAGTGACCTTTCGAGAGCCAGATGCCGACCGCACCAACCGGGGATCTGATTTCTGCACTGGCTTGACCAGGTTCACTTGCACCCCGTCTACGGAGAATGCCCCCGGCCGCATAGGAAACAGTCGAACTTTGCCGCGCCTGTCCTCCAACCGCACCAAATCTCCGTCGCGAGACTTCTCGAACCCCACGACCGCTCCGACCCAACCGTCTGCGATCACCTCGGCAACAACGTCTGCAGTCGCCGGAATGTCCGGATACGTCTTCGGTTGCCGGCGCGAATGCGCCTTCGCTCCGTCGCCGAGGATGTCCATGCCTGAGTAGGGGTCGTGTGACTTCATGGGAACTGAGACTATCCTGTCTCCTCATGGAGAGAACCGTCGTCGAACAGGTCTGGAACCCGACTCAGCACATCGCCCTATGGCTAGGTGCTTGGGCAACCGGTTACAGCGGGTGGGACAACACCCTCGATGCGCTAGAGGCCCTAGGTGGTCGCGCACCGATCTCGCTTATCGACGCAAACATCCCCGACACCGACCACCGCAATCTCCTTGCACTCGTCCGTTCAGTAACCGCAGGTGGTAACTGGCGAAGGGACGGTGAGCCAGCGGTGCGACTCGTGCTGTCTGGACCAGGACAGGCGCCGTCGCTGCCGGCCGGTACTTCAGCGGCCATGGAGGCGCAGGAGGCAGGTGCCGCGATCATCATCTCGGATGCGGATCCCATGTGGCATCACGTCATTGTCCCCGCCACCGAAGGTGCTGACACCACTTGGCAATGGTTTTCCCTGGAAGGTCCTCTTCCCGAGCCTGAGCACCTCTCCCCCGGTGACGCTGACCTCATGCTCGCTGAGGCCACTCGCAGGGCTGCCACTGCACTCGAACTCGCGCATCCTGGAGGCGTACCGCAACGTCAGTTAAGCGATCCCAGGTTGATGGTGGGAACGCTAACCGACCACTTCGACCACATCGCAATGCCGGATGATGTTCCTCGACGCGCAGGCGGACTCATGTCCCGAGCCGACCAAGTCGCGGCAATCCTGACTGTCGCACAGACCGGAGCACATGGCGCGATCGTCGACCCGCAGCTGATTCCGCTGTGGGCCGATGTTCGTCGGGCCCGCATAGCTGCTGTCGATTACGCGGTTCGGGAGTGGGCCGACTAATTCGGCCTTGGGTTCGGCGTTTTATTTTCGTTACTCCTGCCCGCCGGTCCGATCGTTGGTCGATGCGTCGAACGGTTCTCTATCTGCGGGTGGTGCATCCAGCGGGTCTGAGTTCCCATCACGTCGGTGGCGATTGCGCTCACGCACCGACCGCGACTTCCGACGCAACCGAGCAGACACCGACACCCGACCCGGACCACTGGCCGGACCCGACGACCTCGACGACGCCTGCGCCCCCGTGCCCGCCGACACCCACTTCTCCGTGCCATCGGAAAACCGAATCACCTCAAAATGCCCATCAGTCTTCACATTATGATGCCGCTGACACAAAGCATGAAGATTCTCCGTATCCGTCGGCCCACCGGCAGCCGGATCAGCATGGTTATACGCCACCACATGATCGAGCTGGCACCGATCCGCCGACACCGCACAACCTGGGAACATGCAGGACCCATCCCGGCCCACCACAAAAGCCACCTGCGACTGGGTCGGCCGATACCCCTGAGCCGCACTATCGGAAATAAACCGGATATTATCCACCCGCTGAAGCCACCGCGCCGAGGCAGTCTCCGACAACCACCCAGTGCTGGCCGACCAGATCGGCCCACCATTGAGATGGCAGTACAAATTCAACGTCACCTCCACCTGGGTGGAACCGCGCACCAAATGCAGCAGCGCATCAACCTCAGTGCACTTCTCTTTTGCCGTGACCGCATCGATCGCGGCAGTGATCTCAGCTGCTTTATCCCGACCCATCCGCGCCTGAATAAAACCGGTGCCATGGCCATCATCGGAGATGTCAATGCGCTCGGCATCAGGCTCAACGGTTGTATCTGGTGGGCGCAGATACTCGTTGACCACCTCGATGGCCGCCTGCAGGCGTTGGTAGAGGGTGCGGGCGGAGATCATTTTCTGCCCATTAATCCGCGGCAGGATCGCGGTGAGGATCATCGGTTCAATCTCGGTGAGGATCTGCTGCGGATCCGGCAGATCATCTAGATCAGGGCCGTCGATGCCGCCACATTCCAGGATGGGGGTGATCGCATCGGCGATGACGCGGAGGTATTCCGGTCGTAGGTGCCCGCGGTGGTTGATGACGTAGGCGAGCCTTGGCAGGGCGGCGAGCATTAAGGCGATGT
>NZ_ATYV01000031.1 GCF_000427865.1 Corynebacterium sputi DSM 45148
GAAGGACGTGGTCGCGAAGCTTCCCGGACTGTGCGCAGTCAGGGCAGGTGTTGCTCGCGGACACGGGTGTGGCGTCGATGATGGTGATGTTTCCGGCGTCGGCGGCACCGGTGATCGTCAGGCCGATCTCGGCGGTCCGGCAGATGGTGTCGGCGACGAGGTTGCCAGTAGTAGGCTGCACAGTAGGGTCCTGGTTCGGTTGGATGGAAGCGTCGTAACTCTCATCTTGTACCGGGCAGGACCCCTATATGTTGTGCCACCCCGAAACCCACCTTGTGGTCAACTACGCACTCCGAAACGTGAAGAGCCAATAAATGCCATGACTGCCGTTACTTCCCGAGCGCGTCGTGGAGGTACCTCTCATAGAACAAAGCGTGCACCGCTTTTCCTGAGCATGGTGAAGGGATCTTCGGTGGCTACTCCCATTGCCTGACATGCGTCAGGGATCATGATTCGCCTTTTTGACAATGGCTGGGATCGTTCGTTGGTCACAACGACGTGCCGGTGAGCCTTTGCGTAAGCGATGAGCTGGTAGTCAGCGTTCTGTCCGGTGAATTCGTTGATCGCATCTTGGCGGTAGTCACCGTTGCTGGCCCATTGGGTCAAAGTAGGGAAAAGCTGCACACTGGCTTGGTCCACGGGGAGGAAGAAACCGGTTTTTGACTTTGCCCAGTCTGCTAAATCGTCGTTACCGGCGATCAGCTCCTTTTGGACGGCGTCGATACTGGCGATGGACCTAGATTGATGTGCTTTGTCGATCCATTCCCAAAACCCTGGAGCTAGATCGAAGGCATAATAGCGGTTCTTCGCGTCGATGAGGATGTTGGCGTCGAGGAGGTACATCAGGCGACCTCCAGGGTGTCGGCGAGCTTTGTGAAGGTCTTGTGGGATCTGGTGCCGAGAAGTCTGTATGCATCCCGGAACGGGGTACTACCTTCAAAGGTGCTGCTGACAACAGAACTGGCGAAAAGCCGCCCGAGTCTTCGTACCTGTGTGTTGTAGAAGTTGCCTCCGTTGGACGGGGGCTTCGCCGCCAAGATACTCATGATCCGCTCGTGCTCAGCTCTGTACGCGGTACGGTAATTCTCCCAGGAGACCAGATTTGCTTCGTAGATTCTCGTGAGAATCACCAGTGTGCTCACCTGATAACGGTTCGACAATTTCTGTAGAGTGCTCTCGTCCAGCGACCCTGTGAAGTCCGCACGGATGTCTTCGAGAGGAACAAGGACTTCAGCGGCGACCTGATTACACCAGCGTTCCTCACTTTGGTGGCTCGAGCCGTCGGGACCATCGGCTGTAAAACGGGCGTCCGACAGCGCGCTGCTTCCGAGGCAGAGGTGCGCGAGTTCGTGGATCAGCGTGAATATCTGCGCCGACCGGGTATCTGCGCCGTTCACGAAGATCAATGGAGCGATCGGATCCGCAAGGGCGAAGCCCCTGAATTCCTCAGGGTCCAGCGGTCGGCTCGTGTTGTCTCCGACAACACCGTTGACCATGACGAGAACACCGAGTCCCTCGATACGGTCAATCAGATTCCGGAAAGTCGTGTTCCGGTCCGAGACGATGACCCGGGTGCTTGTGTCGAGAGCGAGGGCGGAGCGAATACCATCAGCTGCATCCGCGGGGTTTTGGTGAGTGGTCGACTGGCCGACGAAAGACACCTCATCAAATCCGTGACTGACAGCGAAATCCCGGTACCAGTCTTGCCGTCGCTGGCACAAGTAGATCGTGTCTAGCAGCTCTGCGGATGGCTGCTTCAACTGTTCGTCCTTTAGTGTCCGCAGGTCTGGGATGGGAATGCTCTCCACGGGAGGCTCTGGGAGGAACAGCTGGCCGAAGGGGACATGGCTCTTCCGGGCGAACTCCTCCAGCTGCCGAAGGGTCGGCAGTGTGTCGCCGCTAAGCCACTCAACCAGCCTCGGGAATTTGTCGAGAGCCGTCTCTTCGTCCCACCCTGCGCGGCGCACGGCCCATTGCAGCAGCTCAGGCTTCACTTCAACACGTACGACCACGACGGTCACCTCCGATCACCGCGGAACATAACAGGGAATACCGACAAGACTACTTCGTTGCCAGAGCACGACAGTCCGTCATGGCTGTGGCCCGGATACTATCGCCGGAATGCGGCGAGGAGGTTCGGAACAGTTGTTACCCTTCTTAGATGACGTGGTTGCTGATCTTCGCTGTCCTGGTGGTTCTGCTGGTCGGCGGTGCAGTGCTTCCGCGGCATGCCGATTATCGGGGTGAGTCGGGTGCGGTGGGGTTCCCGTGGTTCTGGATCGTATTCGCGATGACGGCACTGGCGGTTGCCTTGGCGTTCTCGGCATGGTTGCCAGGCAGCCCCGCAAGCGGATTCGACTTCGGGTGGGGGATGTATGCGCCTTTGGTCCAATCAGATGGCAGTGCCGACAGGACATTTCTTTCCGATGAGGCTGCCTGGAAATTGCTGGGCGGCCAGTGGGCCCGTATCGGATATCCGTTGCTCGGGATCGTCGGGGTGGGGCTGTCGACATGGGCATGGAAGAAGGGATGGATATGAGCTGGGTCTTCTTCGCCGCGATTCTAGTGGTTTTTGGCACCGGCGCGGTGGTTTTGCGACGTCGGCGATCGCAGCCGTCTCGGGGGTTCCCGTGGTTCTGGGTGACGTTTCCGGTGGCCGTCTTGGCGTTGGTGTGTACTGCCGGAGCCTTTCTTTCCCGCTATTTCGGTGTAAACATCCCGAAGGACGACATTGTGGGACTGTCGCAGCCGTATCCCAAGTTCAATCAGTCGGTGCAGTTTCTGTCTAGTGAACAGTTCCGGGTACTGACGGGGCCTGTCGATGCGGCGTTCTACCTTTGGTTCTTCCCCGTAATCCTGGTTGCCTTCACCGTCGGCTCGGTGATCGCTTGGAGGCGCGGTCGGGTGTAGCCATCGAAATAGGGTCGATTGTCATTTTCCTGGCGAACTCACGGTGCTGGAAGTGGCAGTTATGTAAATTACTTTCCATGTGGAATGTGAATCGTGGCTGGTGGGCAGGTAAGCGTCGTAAAGCAATGCTTGTAGCGGCGGTGACACCGGCGCTCATGCTTGCTGGCGTGGGCACTCCGGCCCTGGCGGAACCGACAGGCTCCGCCGCCACGTACGACGCCTTCTATGACACCTCCACCGTGACCGCCGGCGCGCCAGGCACGATCCTGCGCACTGAGGACACGGCCCTGGTTCCGGTGCCAGGTGAGCTCGATGTCGCAGCGCCCATGGCCGTCACCAAGCTGATGTACTCGACGGTGGACCAGAATGGTGCCGCGACACCTGTCACCGGTTATATGGTTGAGCCGTCCGTCCCGTGGGCAGCCGGGGGAGAGCGTCCGACCGTCGTGATCGGCCGGGGCACAATCGGGCAGGGCGACCAGTGCGCGCCGTCGAAGAACTGGCCGATCGCCGGAAATGAGACGCCATTCGAGACCGGCCGCACGGTGAACCTGGAAGGGCTCTACGACTTCGTCTTCGCCGGAGCCGGGGTGCGGGTGTTTGTGACTGATTACGTCGGGATGGGCACCCCTGGCATGCACACCTACATGAATCGCGCGGATCAATCGCACGCGATGCTGGATGGGGCTCGGGCTGCGCAGGCATTGTCTGGTGAGGCTGGGCCGGTCGGTTTCTACGGGCACTCGCAGGGCGGAGGGGCTTCAGCAGCTGCGGTCGAGGAGGCCGCGGACTATGCGCCGGAGCTGAACGTTGTTGGTGCGTACGCCTCGGCCCCGCCGGCGGATCTCGATGCGGTCCAGCGGGGGATTGAGGGCTCTGACCTAGTCGGCGCGATCGCCTTCACGGTTAACGGGCTCAATGCTCGTTATCCCGAACTCGATACGCTTATCGACGCCAACCTATCCGACCACGGCCGCGACGTCCTGACCTCCGCCGCACAGATGTGCACCGATGAGATCACCGAAGCATTTGGCGGTCAGACCACACGAGAGTGGATCTCCGGTGGGCGCTCTTTGGCGGAATTGCTCCAGGAGATGCCTATCGGCGCGGCGGCGATGAATGATCAACTGGTGGGTACAAAGCCGCCGGTCGCCCCGGTGATGGTGGTCTCCGGGCGCCATGACGACACCGTGGATTATCAGCAGGCCAAGGACTTGGCCGATCGCTGGTGCTCGATGGGTGGTGAGGTGATCTACCGCGATGACGTCACCCCGCAGATCACTGGCTACAACCACTTCGCGCAGGCGGTAACTGGTGCGCCGTACGGGCTCTCATTCCTGATGGCCCGCTTTGCAGGTCAGCCCCTGGCGCAGCCGGCGTGCACCGACTGGCACGGCGGAGGAACCTATACCTCGGACCTGCCCGCCGACGGCCTAGAGCTTGCGATCGAGAACCTGCCGCTAGGGATTTAAGAGGTGAATCGCCGCGAAGTAGTGCCAGTAATCGATGGGGATCCGGCCGTTACTGCGGCAGATTGTCGACTGCGTACTGGGCCTGCTCCGGGGTGAACTTTTCTCCGTACTGCGAGACGAGCTGGTCGTAAATCGCGGGCGTCGACATCGCCATCATGTCCTGGTAGATCTTGGCGCTCTCCAGGGCAGCCTTGTTGTAGTCGGCGTCGATGTTGTCGATCGCGTATTGCGCAGCCTCCGGGCTGAAGCCTTCGACGCTTGAGGTGAGCTGGTCGTAGACTCCCTGCTCTGACATATTCAGCATGTTGACGTAGGTTTCCGCACTGCGCAGCGCATTGCGGTACTCGACAGGAACGCTCTCAGTCTCCGATGTGGGCTCCGGGGCTTCCTCGCGCTCGACTGCCTGGGTTGCCTCCACTGGCTCCTCAATGGCGGCTTCCTCGATGACGGCGGTGTCGGCGTCGGCTGATGCGGTGGTCGAGGACTCCTCGCCGCCGCCGATGGCTGTGCCGACGACCACGAGTCCGAACACAACTGCCACGGCGATGAACCAGCCGCGCTTGTAGACCGGCTTCTTCTGCTTCGGTTCAGGCCCCGGCTGCGGAGGCATGCTCGCGAACTGAGGGTTGTTCGGGTCGTAGGGGTTGCCCGGGTACTGGGGGTTTTGCGGATCAGTCATTGTTCTTCGTTTCCTTACATGGGGAGGCTGTTCGTTGCAAAGACAAACTGAGTATCTCCATGGCTCCGACAATGACATTCGGAAGCGAAGTGAAAATCGAGAAGGTGTGCGAAATCGACCACTGATCAACCTGTTCCCGGCCGGCGGATCGAAAGCGCGACCGGGGCGAGGTTCTACTTCTTCATCGGCTCAATCGGATTGCCCTGCCACCGGGTTCCCGCCGGAACCACGTCGCCGCGCATGACCAGCGAGGCAGGGCCGATAGTCGTCGACTGCCCGATGGTTGCGGCCGGCAATGCCACCGAGTGCGGTCCAAGGGTCGCACCAGGTGCGATATCCACGCGGTCGAGCGACATGACACGGTCTTGGAACAGGTGCGTCTGAACCACGGTGCCGCGGCCAATTGTCGCGCCCTCACCAATGTGGCAGAGATCAGTTTCGGGCAGCCAGTACGATTCCAGCCACACACCATGACCAACATCAGCGCCGAGCATGCGCATCGCACGGCTGAGCGCACCAGTGCCGGAGGCCGGATTGAGGTACCAAGGACCGGCGACCATTTCAACGAACACATCCTGCAGCTCGTTCAACCAGACAAACGGACTCCACAGCGGGTGTTCACCCGCCTTATGCTTCCCGACGCACACCCACTTCATTACCACCGTCACCACTACGGCCAGCAGCCCGGAGATGAGTAAGACCGGCGCGCCCACAATCCAGGCGATGGTCATGCCGAGGATGATGGATGGGGTGCTGGGGGCGTCGTAAAGCGAAACGATGCCCAGAGCCGCAGCCTGCATCGCGCCGAGCGTGAGCACGGCAAGGGCGAGCGAGGTAATCGGAGCTAGCAGGCGCAACACCTCCACCAGGGCGCGGGCGATCTTCACGCCGGCACCAGGGTTATAGGTGAGATTCTCGCCTTCCTCAGCCACCGCCGTGACACGGCGCAGACGTTCCGGGGGAGAACCCCACCAGTTCGAGCCCGCCTTGGCCTTCTTCGGAGTAGACGAGAGCACCGCAACCAGGGAATCGCGGCCGAGCTTGCGGCCAGGACCGGCGATCCCGGAGTTGCCCAGGAACGCCCGCCGACCAATGCGGGTCTGGCCAAGCATGAGCCAACCACCACCTAGTTCATAGCCGGCGACCATGGTGTCATCGGCGAGGAAAGTGCCTTCCTTGATGTCCGTGAACTTCGGGATAGCGACCGTGGTGGAGATCTCTGCATCCTTACCCACCCGAGCACCAAGGGCGCGGAACCACATCGGCGTCAGCGTCGAGGCATACAGGGGGAAGAGATCCGTGCGGGCGGCATCCATGAGCCGCTCAGTGGCCCACGCCTGCCAGCCGACACGGGAACGCACCGGGTGGATCCCCTCTCCCATACCAATAGACAGCAACCGGACGAAGACCAAGGTGATCAGTGCATACGCGATGAACGCGAGGATTGCAGCCGGAATCGACCACAGCAGCGCCGAACCCAAGACCCCAGCGAAGGTCTCCGAACCGCGGACCCCAACGCCAATGACAACCGTGGCCACCGCCAGCGAACTCAGCGGCACCAGCGACAGCACGATGGCTGTCGCTCCGTAGATGAGCGACCACCATGCCTTGCGCGGCGGCGCTTCTTCGGGGAAGCGGTGCTTGGGGCGGCCGACCTTTCTAGCAGGAGAGCCTGCCCACCGAGCTCGGGCCTTGACCTTTTTGGTACCAGTAACGCACGAGCCAGACTCGACATGAGCCTCAGCGCCGATATCCGAGCCGGGCATGAGAGTACAACGAGCGCCAACCCGGGCGCCTTCGCCGATGCGAATCTCGCCGACGTGGACAATGTCACCGTCGACCCAATAGCCGGTGAGGTCAGTCTCCAATTCGACCGAGGAGTAATCCTCCATGGTCAACAGTCCCGTGACCGGCGGCAACGTGTGCAGGCTGACGCCCTTGCCGATCTTCGCTCCCATGGTCTTGGCATACCAGTTCATCCAGGGCGCGCCGCCGACGTCGCGAGCACCGGAAGCATCAGCCAACCGCTCGGCGGCCCACAGACGCAGGTGCGCGGAGCCGCCGCGGGGATAGTCGCCCGGGCCAATGCCCTTGACCAAGAATCGCGTTGCCACGGCCGTGGCTGGCAGCGAACCCAACGGCGTCAGGAACAGCACCGCAAGAATCGCGACCAACCACAGCGGCACATCCAGCGCCACCGGTGATCCCATCGCGAAGGCAATTGCGTTGAGGATCACGAGCCAAGTGACCCACTTCAAGGCGCGGATGGTCTGCAATGGAACCATCGACAGCGCCTGAATGCGGCGGGTGGACTTGGGTACGGGAGTGACCTGGCGGATCTCCCGGGTGTCGGCGACGTCTTCAGTCACCGTCGCCGGATCAATCGCACCGCGCTGGATCAGCTCTTCGGCCAGGCGGCCAAGGCGCGGGTTGTCGTAGAGATCGCGGACGGCAACCTCTGGGGCGCGCTGACGAATCTGAGCCACGACAGTCGCGGCGGCAAGGGAGGTGCCGCCAAGGGCGAAGAAGTCGTCCTTCGGGCCGGGAGTCGGCACCGCGAGGACGTCGACCCAGATACCGGCGAGCCATGCTTCGACAGGGGAGAGGTTCGCGGCCGCAGCGTCATCGGCTGCAGCAGACGGCAGTGGCCACGGTAGTGCGGCCTTGTCCACCTTGCCGGAGGTACGCACCGGCAGTTCGTCCATGATGTGCAGTCGGGGGACCATTGCCGCGGGCATCGCGTCGCGAAGCATCTCTAGGCACGCAGCATGATCCATCAACTCGGCAGAACCACCGGCGCCGACGTATCCGACGAGCACCGAGTCACCGGCACCTGTCTTCTGCACTACGACGGTTGCCTGAGTCGCGCCTGGCAGGGAGGCGAGATTCGTCTCTATTTCACCGAGTTCGATGCGGCGGCCGCCGATCTTCACCTGGTCATCCACGCGACCGACGAAGTGCAGACCTTCCGGTTCCAGCCGGACATGATCACCGGCGCGGTAGGCCCGCTCCCAACCGGCGCCGAGCTCCGGTGCTGGGGCGTACTTTTCAGCGTCCTTGGCAGGGTCGAGATAGCGGGCTAGTCCCACTCCGCCGATGACCAATTCGCCGGTCTCACCGAACTCGACCTGATTGCCAGACTCGTTGACGACGGCAAGGTTCCAGCCATCCAGCGGCAGCCCGATGGTGACCGGCTGACCGGGGTAGAGACGGCATGCGGAAGCGACGACGGTGGCCTCGGTGGGTCCGTAGGTGTTCCACATCTCGCGCTCGTCGGTAGAGAGCCTATCGACCAGTTCAGCCGGGCATGCTTCACCACCCACGATGAGAAGACGTACGTGGTCAAGAGCCTCTGCGGGCCACAGGCCGGCCAGAGTCGGGACAGTAGAGACCACCGTGATGTGTCGCGAAATCAGCCATGGGCCGAGGTCGACACCCGAGCGCACTAGCGACCGCGGCGCCGGCACCAGGCAGGCGCCATGGCCCCAGGCGAGCCACATCTCTTCGCAGGACGCGTCAAAGGCAACGGACAGTCCAGCCAGAACACGGTCGTCAGGGCCGAGGGGGCCTTCTGGATGGTCAACTAGGAACAGGCGTGCCTCAGCATCGACGAATGCCGCTGCCGATCGGTGAGTCACCGCCACGCCCTTGGGCTTTCCGGTGGACCCTGAGGTGAAGATGATCCAGCAGTCGTCTTCGGGCATCGGGGGACGAGAGCCCTCTGCAGGGGAGTGGCCCGGTGTCATGTGCAAGCCGTTTGCGTCATACCAGGCTGCGATACCGGCTTCGCCAAAGACCATCTCGGCGCGCTCATCGGGATCGTCAGCGTCGACGGGCACGTAGGCAGCGCCAGCAGCCAACACCGACAGGATGGAGATGTACAGACCGCGGTCGCCGGAGGGCATCCGGATTCCTACACGGTCGCCGGCTCCGATTCCCTGCTCGCCGAGCCAATCGGCGGTCGTCTCGACCTCTTCGATGAGATCGGCATAGGTGAGAACCACATCGCCGTCATCGAGAGCGGCGGCATCCGGGTACTTTCGGGCCGTGGCCCGGAGGATGTCAATGAGGGTCCGCGGCCGCGGGGCCCGATCCTCTAGGAGATACTGCGCCGGCACGGGAACCGGCGATCCGTCGTTCAACTGAGTTGAGCCCTTCTTCAGCCTTGATTTTCTATCGTCCCATTGTCTCCGAGAACGACAGCACCCGCAGCGCGAGTGATGTACTCGCTGTCTGCGGGGACCTTAAGAAACTAGCCAATGAGTGCTCAGCCGGTGACGATGGGGCGTCCAGCGTGCTCCCAGTCGATCATTCCACCGGAGACATTCACGGTGTCGATTCCGTTCTGCTCCAGCCACTGGCCGACCTGTGCGGAGCGTCCGCCGGACTTGCAGATCAGGTAGATGTCGCTATCCAGATCCAGCTCTCCGAAACGTGCGGGGATTTGCTCCATCGGGATGTGGATGGCGTTGGGGGCGTGCCCATCGTTCCACTCCATGTCTGACCGCACGTCCACTAGCTGGGCGTCTTCGGGTACTTCGTTCACGGCGATGAATTCCATGGGCACATTGTGCCGCATGTCGCGGTAGGTGTGCGACACGTCGTCTACCGACGGAAGACAGAGTCGGGTTACCCGTTCGGTGGCAGCAACTTCCTCGCTCCGTTGCAGAATCGTCGGATTTTGGGTCGAAATTGCCACAGAGGGAGGAAGTCGGTGCAACGCAGCGGGTAACTCTCCTTGGCCTCGACCTGCACCTTTTCGTCACGTGACGAATGTATGTGCGACGAAGAGGTGGGTCCGTGCGCGAAAAAGCCCGAGAGAACCATAGGAAACTCGGTTCACTCGGGCGTGCAGTGTGGGCAGCCGTTCAGCGCGTGCGCGGTGACCGCCAAGCGCCCACGTTGGTCTTACTTGTGGCGCTCGATGGCCTCGTCGAGGATGCGCTGAGCCTCAGCCTTGTCGCCCCAACCGGATCCGGAGACCTCCTTGTTGGGCTCCAGGTCCTTGTAGTGCACGAAGAAGTGCTCGATCTCGTCGAGAGTGAACTTCGAGACGTCACCGATGTCCTGGTAGTGGTCGAAACGCACATCGTCGAGAACGCAGAGCAGCTTGTCGTCGCCGCCGGCCTCGTCGGTCATCTTGAACACGCCGACGGGACGGGCCTTGACGATGACGCCCGGGAAGACCGGCTCCGGGAGGATCACCAGTGCGTCGAGCGGATCGCCGTCCTCACCGAGGGTGTGGTCGATGAATCCGTAATCGGCCGGGTAGGCCATCGGGGTGAACAGGTAGCGGTCGAGGTAGATCTTGCCGGTCTCGTGGTCGACCTCGTACTTGTTGCGCTGACCTTTGGGGATCTCGATGGTCACTTCGATGCTCACGTCATCTCCTATTGTGTGTGCCGCTGTACGGTTGAATCTGACAAACGGGTGGGTGGAAGGCGCCGACGGAGTCGACGTCCCGGTGCGGGCGATGCATCGGAGACACTGTCCGCGCAGCCTCTACAGTTGTTTACTGTACCGGCAGCGTCTTGTCAGGCCGTGACTAGATCGCTGACTTTCAGCCACCTCCCCGGAAGGAGCCACGTGACTCGCGTGAAGAGTAGGACAGGGTGGATCGCCGCCAGTGTGGCGGTTGTCGTCCTCGTTGTCGCAGTGGTGGTGATGGCAGTAATGGCTTCACGCAATGCTGTGCATGTGGAGGCGGCTCCGACGGTCGCTGAGGTGGTGGCCCCTCCGCAGGCAGTGGGAACCGACGCTGAGTCGGAGCTGCCGGCTGGTTTCGCTGATGAGGTGGCCAAGGTCATGGAAGAGGCGGTCGGAGCCGATGCCATGGGCAATACCGTGGGGATGGTCTCTGATGCTGAGACCGGACAGTTGCTGTGGGAGAAAGACCCTGATGAACAGGTCCGACCGGCGTCGACCATGAAGATCCTCACCGGTGCCGCAGCGCTGCTGGAACTGGACCATGAGGAGACAGTCGAGACCTCCGTTGTGCAGGGCAATACCCCAGGCACGATCATCCTTCGAGGTCATGGTGACCCGACTCTGTCTGCTGATGGCGAAGGCTTTTACCCGGGGGCTGCCTCTATCGAGGACCTCGCACAGCAGGTCAATGAGTACTACTCGGAAAATGCAGGCAACGTCATTTCCGTACTGGTGGAGACCGGCCCCGAGGACCAGGAGATGCACCCGACCTGGACCGAACGCGGTTTTGAAGACGGTTACGTTTCGCCCATCACGCTGGTCTCCATGGATGCCGGCCGCACGGACCCGTCCTATGACGGCTCACCTCGCACTGATGACCCGTCGATCGCGGCAGCCCAGGAGCTCGCAGAGCGAGTGGGGGCAGCCCGCACTGGTGAGATCGATACGTCAGCAATCCCGGAGGATGCCGCCAATATCGCTGTCGTCGAGTCTGCACCCTTGGTTACTCGGGTCCGCCAGATGATGGATCACTCCGACAACGTCCTGGCCGAAGCGTTGGGCCGGGAAGTTGCCGAAGCTCGCGGCAAGCCCGCATCCTTCGCAGGCTCCGCAGAAGCGATCGTCGAGGTGCTGCAGGAAAATGATTTGCTCGTTCCCAATGGAGCGTCCCCGGCGGATGCGTCTGGACTCAGTGTCGATAACCTGCTGACCGCCAAGCAGCTCCACACCGTCTTGGCCGCAGCGGCCAGCCCCGCAGGCAATGCCGAGCTCGCACCGCTGCTGGATTCCATGCCAGTGGCGGCAGTCTCCGGAACTTTGGCCAGCCGCTACAACGGAACTGAAGGCGCCGGCTGGGTCCGCGCGAAAACCGGAACGTTGGATGGGACCTCGACCCTCGCTGGCATCGTCGTCACCGACAGCGGCCGCGTGCTCACCTTCGCCTTGCTCTCCAATGACGTTGATGTCTCCGCAGGCCGCGCGGGAGCCGACAAGGCCTTGTCTGAACTGCGCCAGCTGTGAGCGCTCCCCACCCGGAGCCATTTTGGCCCCGCCGCAGCCCGACGTTCGCAGCTCTGCGTCGACGGGTCCGCGACACCCTCCCGTTGTGGCACCCAGGTGAGCCCACGACCCTCACCGTTGGCGTATCCGGCGGCGCTGACTCGCTCGCTTTAGTTGCCGCCTGCGCCGCAGAGGCCAGAGGCAGATCAGACCTGGATATCCTCGCCGTCATCATCGATCACGGACTCCAGGCCGCCACCGCCGCCGTCGCCCGTGACACCGCAGCCTTGCTCACTAGTTGGGGCATCAGCACCCGCGTGGTCCCCGTCGAAGTTCAGCCCACCGGCACCGGCCCGGAAGATGCCGCCCGACAGGTGCGGCATCGGGTGTTGAGGGAGATTGGGGTGGAGGTGGACGTCGGGAAGCGTGGTTTTGTTGCCCTTGCTCACACCACCGACGACCAGGCCGAGACGGTCCTGCTGGGCATGGCCCGCGGATCTGGGCCTGCTGCGCTTGGTGGGATGCCGACCGTGACGCGCTGGGACGACGGAGTCACCGTGATCCGGCCGCTACTGCACACCTGCTCGGGGCAGAAAAGTGGGGCGCGCCGGGCGGACACGCTGGCCACCTGCGCCGAACTCGGCGTCACTCCTTGGCACGACCCTCACAATGATGACCCCGGCTACACCCGCGTCCGCGTCCGCAATGAGGTCCTACCGGTGCTCGCCGAGCAGTTGGGGCAGGGCGCCGTGACCAACCTCGCCCGCACCGCGGATCAGATCCGCAGAGACAACGCCTTCCTCGACGAACTTGCACGACAGACGCTTCCCGACGTCTCCGACCTCACCCTCCTCCATCCCTCCACTAAGGACCTCCCCGGGGCACTTCGCAGCCGCGTGCTCAAACAGTGGGCGGAAGCGAACGGTGCTCGCCAACTCACCGCAGAACATGTGGAAACCCTCGACAAACTCCTGCGGGAACCGGCGATCCTCGGGCCGGTGGACCTGCCCGGTAGGGTGGTCGTGTCGAAAGTCGGCGACTCCCTGAGCCTCCGGGAAACGCCTCGTCCCAACCGACAGCCCTGAAAGGCGAACCTATGCATGACGTGAAGGACCCGAACGTCCCACCGAGCCCCTACGGTGAGGATGTCGAAGCAATCCTCGTCAGTGAAGAACAGCTGCGCACCCGAATCAGGGAGATGGCGCAGAAGGTCAACGAGGAATACAAGGACGTCCACGAAGACATCATCCTGGTTGCCGTGCTCAAGGGTGCGGTCTTCTTTATGACCGATTTCGCCCGTGAACTCGACCTGCCGACGCAGATGGAATTCATGGCTGTCTCGTCCTACGGGAACTCCCAGACGTCTTCGGGCGTTGTACGTATCTTGAAGGACCTTGACCGCGACATCGAGGGCCGGGACGTGATCATCCTGGAGGACATCATTGACTCCGGGCTGACCCTGTCGTGGCTGATGAAGAACCTCCGCAACCGCAATCCGCGGTCGCTCGAGGTCATCACCTTGCTCCGTAAGCCGGACGCACTGCGCGCAAAGATCGACATCGCGGATATCGGGTTCGACATCCCGAATGAGTTCGTCGTGGGCTACGGACTGGACTACGCCGAGCGGTACCGGGACCTGCCGTACGTCGGTTCCCTGCACCCGAAGGTGTACCGGAACTGAGCAGCCGGTGACCGGCACTTTTCCCCAACAAACCGAAGGCACCGATCTCCCGAATGAATAAGAAGAGAGTTTTCCGCATTGTGACGGTGGTGGGCCTCGTCCTGCTGCTGTTCTTCGCCTTCTCCACTCTCACGGACGACACCCGCAACTACCGGGAGGTCGACACCTCCGTCGCGATGGCGCAGCTAAATAACGGCAACGCCATGGAGGCGCAGATCGACGACCGTGAGCAGTTGCTGCGGTTGACGCTGCGTGACGGCATTGAGGTGGACGGCACTGAAGACGTCAACGAAGTCATGGCCCAGTACCCGGCCCGTGGCACCGACGAAGTCTTCGCTGCCGTCACCGGGAACGAGAACCTGGACTCATACAACACCCGGGTGACGCAGGATTCGTTCCTGATGTCGATGCTTGGTTTCCTGGTGCCGATGCTGATCTTCTTCGTCCTGATCATTTGGCTGTTCAGCCGGATGCAGGGCGGCGGACGCGGCGGTGGGCTATTCGGAATGGGCAACTCCAAGGCGAAGATGCTCAACAAGGAGGAGCCGACGGCGACGTTCTCGGACGTTGCGGGCGCCGACGAGGCGGTCCAGGAGCTCGACGAGATCAAGGACTTCCTGCAGCACCCGGCCCGCTACCAGCAGCTTGGTGCGAAGATCCCGCGCGGTGTGCTGCTCTATGGACCTCCGGGTACCGGTAAGACCTTGTTGGCGCGTGCCGTTGCAGGTGAGGCAGGCGTGCCGTTCTACACGATCTCCGGTTCGGACTTCGTGGAGATGTTTGTTGGTGTCGGTGCCTCTCGTGTGCGTGACCTGTTCAAGCAGGCGAAGGAAAACGCGCCGTGCATCATCTTCATCGATGAGATCGATGCCGTTGGCCGCCACCGCGGCAGCGGCACCGGTGGTGGACACGACGAGCGTGAGCAGACCCTGAACCAGCTCCTGGTGGAGATGGATGGATTCTCTGACCGCGAAGACGTGATCATCATGGCGGCGACCAACCGCCCGGACATCCTCGACCCGGCACTGCTGCGTCCGGGACGTTTTGATCGCCAGATCCCGGTCGGCGAGCCGGACATGAAGGGCCGCGAAGCGATCCTGACCGTCCACGCCAAGGACAAACCGTTGGCAGAGGGCGTTGACCTCAGCCTGCTGGCGAAGCGCACCGCCGGCATGTCTGGTGCTGATCTGCAGAACGTCCTCAATGAGGCCGCTCTGCTGACCGCTCGTGTGCGTGGGGACGTGATTACCAACGACGCTCTGGAAGAGGCCGTTGACCGCGTCGTGGGCGGCCCCCGACGCACCTCGAAGGTCATCTCCGAGCACGAGAAGAAGGTCACCGCCTACCACGAAGGCGGGCACACCCTGGCCGCGTGGGCGCTGCGGGACATCGAACGTGTCTACAAGGTCACCATCCTTGCTCGCGGACGCACCGGCGGCCACGCCATGACCGTCCCCGAGGACGACAAGGGCATGTACAACCTGCCAGAGCTCTTCGCACGTCTGGTTTTCGCCATGGGTGGCCGTGCTGCAGAGGAACTCGTCTTCGGCCTCCCGACGACCGGTGCTTCCGCCGACATCGAGCAGGCAACCAAGATCGCCCGCGCGATGATCACCGAGTACGGCATGTCGCCGACCCTCGGACCGGTCAAGTACGGCACCGAAAACGGCGATCCCTTCAGCGGAGCCCAGGGACAGGGATCGATCACCCCGTCCGACAGCATCTCCTCCGAGATCGACCTGCAGGTGCGCGACCTCCTGGAGAAGGCACACCGCGAGGCGTACGACATCCTTCGCGACAACCGCGATGTCCTCGACGACCTGGCCGCGAAGCTCCTGGAAAAGGAGACCCTGCGTCGCCCGGATCTGGAGGAGCTCTTCTCCGATATCTCCCCGCGCGAGCGTGTCGAGTTCTTCGAAGAGGAACAGTACTTCGTCGCCGATGGCCGCACCCCGGTCAAAACCCCGGTGGAGCTTGCCATCGAGCGCGGCGAAGAGCCCCCGAAGCCGATCAATATCTTCGCTCCAGTGCGCGAGCCCGCCGACGCCGAGAACCCGCTGGACCAGCCGGGCTCTGCCGGTCAGACCGGTGATGGTGAGGGCGCAGCCGGCGGTCAGCTCCCGGACACTCCTGTCTACGGTGGCCCGCCGCCACCGGCAGGGTGGACTGCTCCGGGATGGCCGAACCAGGACGCCCCGCGGTACAGCGGTGCCTCGGCAGAGCCGCAGACGCAGCAAGCCCCCCAGGCGCCTCAAGGTCCGGTGACTCCGCAGGGCCCGCAGGGCCCGCAGGGTCCGCAGACACCGCAGGGAGAGCATCCTGGCAACGCCCGCTATGGTGCACCGTCCGAGCCGCAGACGCACACCGGATGGGAGCGCCCGCGCTCCGGTTCCGAGCAGTCGTCCTCAGGTTCATGGCAGCGCCCGGCACCGAGGGATACCCCGGCGCCCGAGCAGCGTGGCTTCCGCCTACCAGACAGTGAGCAGCCGGACCGCAGGGACGGTGCAAGCGATGAGGATCAGAACCGCACTAGGTCGATTCCTCGGGTCGTTCCCCCGAGAGAATCAATGAAGCCGAATCCCGGCGACTCGAGTGGGGCCCACCGGAGGGAGGAGACGTCGATAAGCGAAGAGATTTTCGGCCCCTCCGAGAAAAACGAGGAAGACAAGTAACGATGAGCGACCACACCCCGGAATTCGAGTTCGACCACGCCCGGGCAGAGGCAGCGGTGCGTGAACTGCTGGTTGCGGTGGGCGAGGACCCGAACCGCGAAGGCCTGCAGGAAACTCCCGCACGCGTGGCTCGGGCGTACCGGGAAATGTTCTCTGGACTGCACTGTGATCCCAGCGAGGTTCTGGATAAGACCTTCGACGAGGGGCATCAGGAACTGGTCCTAGTCAAGGACATCCCGATTTACTCGACCTGCGAGCACCACTTGGTGCCCTTTTACGGCAAGGCCCACATCGGGTACATCCCGGGCAAAGAAGGCCGCGTCACCGGTCTGAGCAAGTTGGCGCGTCTTGCTGACTTGTACGCGAAGCGGCCGCAGGTGCAGGAACGACTCACCAGCCAGATCGCGGACGCACTGGTGGAGAAGCTCCGCCCCTCCTCGGCGATCGTCGTGATCGAGTGCGAGCACCTCTGCATGGCAATGCGTGGCATCCGCAAGCCGGGTGCAGTGACGATGACCTCCGCTGTCCGTGGTGGTTTTAAGAGTGATGCTCGTTCCCGTTCCGAAGCGATGAGCCTGATCACCGGGCGGTGACAGCAATGGTGGGATCCGCGCGGGACAACGGTGAGCGGTGCCAGGTCATGGGCATTGTCAACGTCACTGACGACAGCTTCTCTGATGGCGGCCAGTGGATCGACCCGGAAATGGCACTGGCGCATGCTCGCTCGCTGCTTCTAGATGGCGCGGACATCGTCGACGTTGGAGGAGAGTCGACTCGCCCCGGTGCTACTCGGGTTCCTGCAGAACAGGAATTGGGCCGGGTCGTTCCGGTGGTGAAAGCCCTTGCTGCAGCCTCAGTGAAGGTATCGGTAGACACGATGCGAGCCTCGGTTGCTGAGGCCGCAGCCGATGCCGGCGCGACGATTGTCAATGATGTCTCCGGCGGCCTCGCCGATGACCGGATGCTCCAGGTCTGCGCTGAATCTGATGTCGACGTGTGTCTCATGCACTGGCGCACCGACCGCTTCACCGGAGCCTCGGGTAGGGCTGAGCCGGACCCCAGGGGCATCGTGACCGAGGTCCGCGAGCACCTGCTGCGCCGAGCAGAGGCAGCCATGGCCGCCGGTGTCCCGCAGAGCCGCATCATCTTGGACCCCGGATTGGGGTTCGCGAAGAACGCCGATGACAACTGGGCCCTCCTGCACTCGTTGCCGGAACTGGTGGCGACGGGATTCCCAGTTCTGGTCGGTGCATCCCGGAAACGCTTCGTAGCCCAGGTCCAAGCGGCTCGGGGCCCCGGATCGATGGACACTGAGGCTCCCTACGGAGGACCCCAGCTCGCAGATCCGGCCACGGCGGCAATTTCTGCTTTGTCGGCCGCAGCCGGCGCTTGGGCGGTGCGGGTCCACGAGGTCCGGCATAGCCGTGACGCCGTTGACGTCGCCGCCTCCTGGGCCGCTGGCCGAGCCATCGAAGGTGGCGCCGCGGACCACGATTACCCCGACCTGTCGGGTCCCACGGAGCGAGACCGGTAACGTTGAGGGCACCCGTCGACCGGTGGATACCGGACCTCGGCGGGTGAATTTCCGGCCGCATCAGGAGGACTTCCCGCGGCCGGTGACGAACTTTTCACCGGGCCCAGAGATGGGTCCACCCACGATCCTGGAGGAGCGCACCGGTGGCTGACCGTATCGAGCTGAAGGGGCTGAAGGCCCGGGGAAACCACGGCTGCTTTGATTTCGAGAAGCGTGACGGACAGGACTTTAGCTGTGACGTAACCCTGTGGACCGACTTCGCCGCCGCAGCTAAGTCCGACGAGCTGGAGGACACCGCCGACTACGGCGCCGTGGCGGAGCTCGCTTACGGAATCCTCGCTGGCCCCTCCCGCAACCTGATCGAGACCGTTGCCTCGGAGATCGCTGACCGGCTTATCGAGGACCCGAAGTTCCACGCCGTCGAGGTCACCGTGCACAAGCCCTCAGCTCCGATTCCGCGGGATTTCGATGACGTCGCGGTGGTTGCTCGCCGCTCCCGCAAGGGTCGTGTCTGATGTCGGGGACCAATTTCGCGGTTCTCTCCATCGGCGGCAATCAGGGTGATTCTGCGGCGCTGCTGCGCACGGTGGCGCGCGAATTCGATGGCCAGATTGTTGCGCGTTCTGCCTTCTTTGCCACGCCTCCGTGGGGTGGAGTTGAGCAAGATGATTTCCTCAACGCCGTGCTGATCGTGGATGTGCAGGAGGAGCCGATGGCCCTGCTCCGGCGCTGTCAGCGCCTGGAGCAGGCGGCGGATCGGGTGCGTGAAATTCGTTGGGGTCCGCGGACTCTGGACGTCGACATCGTGTCGCTTCACGACGCCTCCAACGCCCCCATCACCTCCGCCGACCCCGAACTTTTGCTTCCCCATCCGCGGGCCCGTGAACGGGCATTCGTGCTCGTCCCTTGGGCAGACGCGGACCCAGATGCGAGCCTCGACGGCGTTTCGGTGGCCGATCTTATTGCTCTGCTTCCGGCGGAGGATGTCGACTCAATTCGTCGCCTCGACACCTCCTGGGATGGAGCCTGACCCTCATGTCGAAGACCAACCCGCTGCTGCTAGCCGGACTCGCCGGGGTGCTGGCTGTGTGCACGTACCTCGTGTTCGGCCGGATCTTCGGTGTCTTCACCGTCCGGTGGACCGACCTGTTGTTCCCCTGGGTGATGACCGCATTGTGTGCCTTCGGTGTCCGGTGGGTGCGAAAGGTGATCGAGGAAAACCGGGTCGGGCAGGACGCTGGAAGTCAGGTCAGCCCGTTGACTCTCGCGCGGATCCTCACCGCCGGTACTGCTTCGGCATGGCTCGGGGCGGTTCTGGCAGGTGCGTATGCGGGCGCCGCGCTATGGCTCCTGCCCAGGTGGGGAACCCTCGCAGCGGTCGAAACGGAAGGGCCGATCGTGGTGGTCGGGGTGGTTTCCGGGGTGGTTCTCAGTGTCGTCGGGATGTGGCTGGAGCATTCATGTCAGTTGCCTCCCGAAAAAGATGGGCAGGGGATCCCTGGTGTAAGCCCGAGCGCTCGGTAGGGTAGACGACATGACCCACCCCTATGAGAACCGGCGGGATGACGGAACGAATCCCGGAGACCAGTTTCGCGGACCCTCCAGCAGTGATCGGGACAGTGGCCGGTTCAGCGAAAGCTGGGGCGGCGACCGTTCCGGCGGTGGGGACCTTTTTGATGAGCTGAACGGTTCGTCAACCTCACACGGGGACTACGACGATCAGGCGTATACCGACTACGACCAGTACAACGGGTACAGCGACTACGGCGATGAGGACGATTCCTTCTCAGGTTTCGACGAATCCGGTGAGTACCACTCCGAGGGATACTCCGAGTACGACGATGAGGGGCAGTACGTCCCGTCCTCCGACGACGACGGCAAGTTCGACACCTTCGGTGGCGACAAGATGGGCACGATCCTCATCGCCATCCTGGGTGCGCTCGCGGTCGTCGCCAGCATCGTGATGATGTTCACCGACTCGGTCACCTGGATGAAGATTGCCGGTTTGGCAGCGCTGTGGGCCGGCGTCGTCGGCGGAATCTTGACGACGAAGTACCGCCGTCAGTTGGTCGCTGAGCGTCAGCGCGTGCGCGAGATCGAAGAGCGCCACCGCGTGGAGATGGAGAAGGAAGTCATCACCCACCGGGAGCAGGAGCTCCTGCTGGAGCAGAACTATCTCGACTCCGTCGACCATGACCGCGACGAGATGCTGGCGCAGCTCCGTGCTGAGGTTCAGGCCTTGCGTGAGCACTTGGTTGACATCATCGGCGGTAGCTTCGACGAAGAGCGTGTCGCCCTGCGTGCGCGGGCCGAGCGTCTGCGCGAACTGGAGGAGGCTAGCCCGAGCAAAAGCTCTGCCGCCTCGTCATCTCCGCTGAAGGACCCTGAGTCCTACAACCGTCCGACGCCGCGCGTCCACGAGGACCGCACACGTTCCTCCTCCATGGGATCGACTCAGGAGACCGACGAGCCGGTGGATGTCCCGGTCGTTGAGACTCCCTCCGAGACCGCAGCCTCCACCTCGAAGGCTGAGCCTGCTAGCAGCTTCTCCACCACCGGGTTCCGCTCGGTGAAGTGGTCCCCGTCCGGCGAGACCTCCGGCCAGTCCGCCGCGGAGAAGCCTGCCGCCAAGAGCGCCCCAAAGGCTGAGCCGAAGCGTGCCGCTGCGAAGCAGGCCCCGAAGGCAACACCCAAGGCTCAGCCCAAGGCCGAACCGACGCCCGCTAAGGAACCAAAGGCCACCCCGGCTCAGGCCAACACGCCGTCCGCCGACTCCCGCCCAACCCAGGTTGCTCCGGCGAAGTCCCGATGGGCCCGTTCCTCGGATACCCCGGCTCAGCCCACATCGGAGCCGAAGAAGCAGGAACCGATTGTTAAGCCGTCCGCTGCTCAGTCTGCCGCGGCTACCAACGTGATGCCCCAGGTTCCGGACTCGGCAGAGCCGGCATCGGCTTCTTCGTCCGATGACACCGACCAGGCCGATCAGGCCAATGCACCGCGCGGACGTCGCCGTGCTGAGGATCACGCCGGCGGACTGACCGTCGCGGAGCTCCTCGCTCAGATGCGCCAGAACAAGGACTAAGCGTGACTGCAGGTGCCGCGCCCCGGCTGAATGTCGGGGTCATTTCGGCGGGGTCCGTCGGTACCGCTGTAGGTCAGGCGCTCTCGCGCGCCGGCCACCGGATTTCCGGCGTCGTCGCCCGCTCCACTGCGTCGCAGCGTAAAGCAGAAGAACGGCTTCCCGACGCCCCCATCTCCTCCCTCTCCACCGTCTCTTCCGGAGCTGACCTCATCATTCTCGCGGTCCCGGATCCGACTTTGGAGTCGGTCGCCCGGGAGGTTGCCCAGTTCACCGGGCCTGGAACGATCGTGTTGCACACTGCAGGCAGTCGCGGGCTGGAACCGCTCGTGCCCGTGGCGGAGACTGGAGCCACCGTCATTGCTGCCCATCCTGCGATGACGTTCATTGGATCGGCAGTCGACACCGACAACCTGTCCGAGTGCCCGTGGGGCGTCACCGCCGCAGATGAGATCGGCGCGACTGTCGCAGAACTGCTCATCAGTGAGATGGGGGGCCGGCCTTTTTCAGTACCGAACGAGTCTCGGCCGCTCTATCACGCAGCCATGGCTCACGGTTCCAATCATGTGGGGGCCATCGTTGCTGATGCGGTGGCCCTTCTCACCACTGCCTTCGGTGGCTCTGACCCGGATGTGTCAGGTCAATCGGCGGCTGCTTTGTTGGGCCCGATCATCCACGCGAGCGTCGACAATGCCCTGTATGGCGGAGCCGCGGCGATTACGGGGCCGGCGGCGAGGGGAGATGAGGTGACCGTCGGGAAGCATCTCGAAGTCATTTCCGAGCGGCGACCACAGGTCGCCGACCCCTACCGAGCGATGGCGCTGAGGATCGCACAGATGCGTGGGTCCGAATCCGTACTTGAACGATTCTCCCGCTGAAGCCGTACCCAGACTCACTGTCCCGGCTAGGTCTGCCAGGTGCGACCGAGTACGGTGTATCTGGCGTGTTGAGGGGAACCGGACCACCGTTCCCGTGAATATCTAGTTCCGGAGGGGACACCGTTGAGCGGATTCACCGAAGGTGAGACCACCGTCCACACAACCATCGAGAGCATCGACCGGGTCACCCGCGTCATGCGGAAGACGGGCCGTCCTGTCGTGCTCGTGCCGACCATGGGTGCGCTGCACGAAGGCCACCTTGAACTGGTGCAGGCAGCGAAGTCGATGCCGCGCGCCGTGGTCGTTGTGTCGATCTTCGTCAACCCGCTGCAGTTCGGCGAGGGCGAAGACTTCGACGCCTACCCGCGCACCCTCGACGATGACGTGGAGAAGCTCCGCACCGTCGGCGCCGACCTGGTCTTCGCACCGAACGCCCGCGAGATGTACCCCAACGGCTTCCGGACCACCGTCCACGCCGGACCGCTGGCCTCTGAACTAGAGGGCGCTACCCGCCCCGGCCACTTCGACGGTGCGCTGACGGTATGCAACAAACTATTCAACATCACCAATTGTTCCGACGCCATTTTCGGCGAAAAGGACTACCAGCAGCTCGTTCTCATGCAGCAGATGGTTACCGACCTGAATATGCCGGTGAAGCTGCACTCCGTCCCTGTCATCCGCGAGCGCGATGGCCTGGCGATGAGCTCCCGCAACCGTTACCTCTCTGCAGAAGAGCGCGAACTAGCAGTGACGCTGTCGGCCGCGTTGACCGCTGGCGCCCACGTTGGTGACCGTGGTGCAGACATGGTTCTGCAGGTGGCGCAGTCAATCCTTGCTGAGCGCCCAGAGATTGACGTCGATTACCTCGTGCTTCGCGACGGTCGCCTCGACGCCCTGGAACCCCAAGCCATCGCCGGCGAAGGCGAAGCCCGCCTGCTCGTCGCTGCGCGAGTTGGGGCCACCCGGCTGCTGGACAACGTTGGCGTCATCCTTGGTGACGTGCGCAAGCGTGAAGAGCAGGAGATCGCCCAGGCCGCACTGAACGCAGCCGGCGTGGACGATCGCCCGCTCACTTCCGAAGAAATGGAGCAGCTGCGCGAATTGCAGGATAAGGTGCGTCAGGTGCGGGCCGAACGAGAGAGCCGTGACGGCGGCAAGGACGGCGAAAACGCCGGGTCGGCGCCCGCAGGGGAGGAAAAGTAAATGTTCCGGACCATGCTGAAGTCCAAGATCCACCGAGCGACAGTCACCCAGGCTGACCTGCACTACGTAGGTTCCTGCACCATCGACGCAAACCTGATGGAAGCCGCGGATCTACTCGAAGGCGAGCAGGTCGACATCGTCGACATCGACAACGGCAACCGTCTGACCACCTACTGCATCACCGGTGAGCGCGGCAGCGGAATCATCTCCATCAACGGCGCCGCGGCACGCCTGATCAGCCCCGGCGACCTCGTGATCATCATCGGCTACGGCCTGATGGAAGACTCCGAGGCCAAGACCCGCAAGCCGCACGTTATTTTCGTCGACGGCGATAACCGCATCATCGACGAGGGTGAAGATCCGGCGAACGTTCCCGAAGGCTCCGGTCTGAAGAACCCCCGCTCGCCAGAGGCCTAACTCCCGGGAGTCTCCGCCTGCGGCACGGCCTCAGCGCCGCTGTCTGCGGCATCACCTCAGCGTCGCCGCCCGCCGTGCCGCCCGACGTGCAGCCCGCCGCGCCGCCCTAACCAATTCGTAGGGCCTCGGCGCGTACAGAATGACTGCACCCCCTTTTCGTGAAGTGAACCCCAAAAGTTGGAGAGAAGACCACAAAGTCCCACTCCAACCACCAAAGGGGAAAGCACTATGGGTGACACACCCAAAGATTTCAGAGACCCAGCCATGAGGGCCCGCGGCGGAGAACTAATCAAACAAGGCTACGGCTACCGCAGAATCACCGAGATCATGGGCACGAAGGTCGATCAAACCCGTGATTTCTACGATCGGTACCGCGCCTTTGGCGAAGACCTAGCCGGCAATAGTTCCGGTCGGCAGATATTCACTGACGCTCA